>JAWVEM010000382.1:0-6800 GCA_033856735.1 Blastocatellia bacterium | reverse complement strand
TCAACCGGCGAGCACGAGGCCGTCGAACTGCGCGACGAAGATCCGAAACGCTATGGCGGCAAAGGCGTCTTGAAAGCTGTGCATAACGTTAACGACGTAATTGCCGGCAAAGTCCGCGGGATGAGTGCTCTCGATCAGGCGGCGATCGATCGCGTGCTGATCGAACTCGATGGCACGCCAAACAAATCGAATCTGGGCGCGAATGCTCTGCTCGCTGTTTCGTTGGCCGCCGCACGCGCCGCGGCGAATTATCAGAAGCTGCCGCTGTATCGCTATCTGGGGGGAGCGAATGCGAACACTCTCCCGGTGCCGATGATGAACATCGTCAACGGCGGCGCCCACGCCGACAACAACGTCGACTTCCAGGAATTCATGATCGTGCCCGTCGGCGCGGGCAGGTTCGGCGAAGCGCTGTGCATGGGCGCGGAGATCTTTCATACGCTGAAATCAGTCTTGAAGAAGAAGGGCTATGCCACCAGTGTCGGCGACGAAGGCGGGTTTGCGCCGAACCTTAAATCAAACGAAGAAGCGATCGAGACGATTATCGAAGCGATCGCGCAAGCGGGCTATCAGGCCGGTGAGAATGTGATGCTGGCGCTGGACCCGGCAGCCAGCGAGTTTTACGACGGCGCTCATTACGTGTTCAAGAAATCCGACGGTCGCCGGCTCACCAGCGATCAGATGGTTTCGTTTTGGCAAGACTGGGCCGGCAAGTATCCGATTATTTCGATTGAAGACGGCATGGCCGAGAACGATTGGGACGGCTGGAAGTCTTTAACGGACGCGGTTGGCGAACGCGTGCAATTGGTCGGTGACGATCTGTTCGTTACGAACACAGAGTTCCTGCAGAAGGGAATTGAGCTGGGCGTCGCGAATTCGATTTTGATCAAGGTCAATCAAATTGGCACACTGAGCGAGACGCTTGAATGTATTGAGCTGGCGAAGACGAACAATCGGACGGCCGTGATCTCCCATCGCTCGGGCGAAACGGAAGACGCCTTCATCGCCGATCTCGCGGTCGCCACCAACGCGGGCCAAATCAAGACCGGGTCACTCTCGCGATCGGATCGCATCGCGAAATACAATCAACTGCTGCGCATTGAAGAAGAGTTGGGCGACACCGCTGTCTATCCTGGCCAGTCGGCTTTTCTTAAAATGACGATCTGAAGACGGATGGAGAACGATCCACGAAATCACACGAAAACCAGCCAAATGCCGATGTTTTCTTGATGATTGTTCGCATGGCTTCGTGGGCGTCTTAGTTTTGAACGCCGGTTAAGAATGAGCGATGAATTTAGTAGACATTCGGCATCTCTTTGATTACACAGAATGGGCCAATGACCTGGCGTTCAACGCCGCGGCCGAGCTGTCGGAAGAGAATCTGCGCCGCGACTTTAATATTAGTCATGGCTCGATTCTGGGCACACTCGTGCATATGGCCGGAGCAGAGTGGATTTGGCTCGAGCGCTGGCACGGGAATTCGCCGCCGAAGAAAGAAGCCTGGGCGCTTTGGACAAATGAAGCGTGCCCCGATCTGAAAATCTTGCACCAGCGTTGGCGCGACGTTGTTGCTCGACGCGCGCGCTTCATCTCCGAACTGAATGAGTCGCGATTGATGTCGGAACTTTCTTTCAAACTTCTTAGTGGCAATCCAAACTCGATGCGACTCGTCGATCAAATGCAGCACGTCGCGAATCATGCGACGCTGCATCGCGGGCAGGTGGTCGGAATGATCCGGCAGATGGGGTTTGCGCCGCCCTCCACGGATTTGCTTTTCTACCTGCGGCGCGAGATCCCGGCGTAGTGGCACAGACTTCAGTCTGTGATTTTGTCTTCCCCTCGCTCTGAGAGGGGTTAGGAAAAGGGCGCGAAGCGTGACGGCCGACAAGCCCTCACCCCAACCCTCTCCCAGGGGAGAGGGCGAAAGAGTGAAGTCCGGCCGCGTGCAACCACCTATGACTGAATCCTGGACGAGAGACGAATTCTTGATCTCGACGGACCGTTCGCGTCTCAACCTCGAGCTGATTCACGACTTTCTGTCGCAAGAGACTTACTGGGCGACCGGCCGAAGTCTTGAAGTCGTGCAGCGTTCAATCGAAAACTCTCTCTGCTTTGGCATCTACCAGAACACCGATCAAGTTGGATTCGCGCGCGTAGTCACCGACTATGCGACGTTTGCCTGGATCGCCGACGTGTTTGTGCTGCCGGAACATCGTGGCCGCAGGTTATCAAAGTGGCTGTTGGAAGTGATGCTTGCGCATCCGCGTCTACAGGGATTCCGCCGCTGGGTTTTGTCGACCAGGGACGCGCACGGAGTCTACGAGCCGTTTGGTTTTATCAAGCTGCACCGGCCAGAGCGCTGGATGGAGCGCCCCGATCCGAATATGCAAGAGAGCCCGGATTATTGGAAGAAATAGGTGGCACAGACTTTAGTCTGTGATCTACTTGTTCGAATCACAGACTGAAGTCTATGCCACATAAACAAGGGCCACTAGCGCTCATCATCCTCGACGGTTTTGGTTATCGCGCCGAACGCGAAGGCAACGCAATCGCCCTCGCCCGGATGCCTTACTACCAAGAGTTGCTCGAGAAGTATCCGCACACGTTGATTGAAGCGTCCGGCGAGTGCGTCGGGCTCCCCCCCGGTGTGATGGGGAACTCGAATGTCGGCCACCTCTGTCTGGGCGCGGGGCGGGTGGTGCTCACCGATATTGAACGCATCAACCACGCAATCAAGGCCGGTGATTTCTTTCATAATCTGGCGCTGAACGCGGCGATGGACAATGCCGTCAAACACGATCGCCCCTTGCATATCATGGGCTTGCTTTCGGATGGCCTGGTCCACTCTTCACAGGAACACGCGTATGCTCTGCTGCGGATGGCGAAGGATCGCGGCGTGCGACGGGTGTTTGTGCATTGCTTTCTCGACGGGCGCGACACGCCGCCGTCGTCGGCGGAAAAGTACGTCGCCGCCATGCAGGAGAACTGCAGAGAGATTGGCATCGGCGAGATTGCGACCCTGGTCGGGCGTTATTATGCAATGGATCGCGACAAACACTGGGAGCGAACAGAACGCGCGTACAAACTGCTGGTGACTGGCGAAGGCCGGCATACCAGCGATCCTCTCTCAGCGATTAGGCAGTCTTACGAGCAGAACGTGACCGACGAGTTTGTCGAGCCCATCGTCGTGACTCGCGCCGGCGGCGATCCGGTCGCGACTATTCAGGACGGCGATTCGGTAATCTTCTTTAACTTTCGCGCTGACCGCGCGCGGCAAATCACCGCGGCACTTGCGGTCCCAGGCTTTGATGACTTCCCTGTGCCGCTGCGACCGCACGTACATTTCGTTTGCTTCGCCGTGTACGACAAGAATTATCCTTTACCGGTCGCCTTCCCGCCCGCGCATCCTCCAAATGTTCTGGCCGAAGTTTTCGCCGGACTGGGCGTGCGCAACTATCGCCTGGCAGAAACTGAAAAGTACGCGCACGTCACATATTTTTTTAACGGCGGCGTCGAACAAGAGTTCCCTTTCGAGAAGCGCCTGCTAATTCCTTCACCAAGAGTTGCTACCTATGACCTGATTCCGGAGATGTCCGCGTTCAAGATCACCGACAAAGTGCTGCGCGGAATCGAGGCCGGGGAAACGGATGTGTTCATCGTGAACTTCGCTAACCCTGACATGGTGGGCCACACGGGCATGCTCGACAAAACTATCGAGGCCTGCCAGTACGTCGATACTTGCCTGGGCTGGATCACGAAAGCGATGCGCACCGCGCGCGGGACTACTCTGATCACCGCGGATCACGGCAACGCTGAACAGATGCTGGATCTGAAGACCGGACAGCCGCATACGGCGCATACCTCGAATCCGGTGCCGTTTCATCTGATTGGCGAAGATTCATTGGGAGTAAAATTACGCGAAGGCGGAGCTTTGGAAGACGTGGCGCCGACGATGCTCGGCCTGTTGGGAATTGAGAAGCCGGTCGAGATGAGTGGGAGAGATTTGAGGGAGATCTAGCCAGGCTCTTTCAAAGTGATGACGTCGTCTTCGACCGCAACGCGGTCGCGTCCTCCAGCCCAAGGTTGCCGCTTCGGCTACCTTGGGAAGAGTTGAGAATGATTGTCAACCGCAACGCGGTTGCGTCATTGGATCAGAGATGTTCGCACAGCCGCGCAACCGCGTTGCGGTTGCAGGATTAAACTCTCTCTTTTCCCAGGGTAGCCGAAGCGGCAACCCTGGGCTGGAGGGAGCAACCGCTTCGCGGTTGAATACCAAAGATCAGCCAAGTGCCAATTAGATATGTCCGCAGCTACTGAAATCATTACCGATCGAGCCCGCCCACGCGCGATCTCGCTGCGTTGGATCATCAGCGCGCGCGAGGACTTGGCCTGGTTTGTGGGTTCGGTGGCATCGAGCTATGCACTGCTGATTCTCTACGTCACCGGAGTCCTGCCGTTGATCCCGATGGTCGTCGGTTGGGCGATTCTGATCGACGCGCCGCATGTCTTCGGCACTCTGTCTCGCACCTACTTTGATCGCTCGGAGTGGAAGACGCGCCGGCGTCTCATGCTGGGCTCGCTCCTGTTTTTTGTGATCGGGCCGTTGATGGTCCTGCTTGGCCTTGGCCTTACTTTCTTTTTTCTGGCGGCGCTGTGGGCTTACTACCATCTGGTCAAACAGCACTATGGCTTCATGGTGCTCTACAAGAAAAAGAACGACGACCTGGCGCCGTTGGATAACGCGCTCGATCGTTTGTTGCTGCTGTTTGCTTTCAACTATCCGTTCGTAGCGTTCATAGCGAGCGACCCAAACGCGATGGCCCGCGTGCCCCCTATGCTTCGCAGCGGCGTGAATACGGTTACGACATTTTTGCTCGCCGGCACGATCGTTGTCGGCGGGTGCTGGCTTATTCGCCAGGTCCAGCGCGCATGGCTGCACGAGTCTTTGAACCTGCCAAAGTACCTGTTGTTGGCCGCGGCGATTCCGATGCACTGGATCGCTCTGCTGACGCCGATGCCTAATAAGCCGATCGCGCTGGTGGCGATACTCACCGTCTATCACAACCTGCAATACCACCGCCTAATCTGGTTTCACAATCAGAAGTATATGGAGCGCGGCAATCCTGGCCGCATCTACGGCGCAGCCCGAAACGCTTTGCGGAACAGTAGCCCAGCCGCTAAGGAGGGCGTTCTTGATCGTGATTTGAATCTGCGAAAGAAGTACGGTCCTGCCGCACTCATCAGCCGTCGCCTGCTCTACTACATCGCGTTCGGAATTCTCTTCGGTCTGCTTTACCAGGGTCCGCGCCAGGTGCTGGGTTACTTCGGCTTGAAAGCCTCGCACGGCGACGTGACCGCGCAGCTTCCCATTCCGATTCAACTGGGCGTCGCGGTCCTCTGGGGCGTCGCCTTCATTCACTACTATCTCGATTCGAAAATCTGGCGCGTGCGCAGGGATCCTTCGGTGGGGAAAGCACTGAATATGAGTTGAGGGTTTGAGGTTCAATAGCTAAGGGTTACTTTCAACGCCTTCTTGAGCGAGAGACGATCAGACTGTCCGAGCTTGCCAAACGTTCGCAGGATTTGACCATTTTCGATTGTGGCGAGAATCGGCTTGATAGTCGAAGCTTTGAGCAGACCAGCTTCCCTCCATCCAGAAACGATGACTTCGCCAATTCGAGGATAATCCGACAGGTGGCCCGTGATAGCCATTAGGATAATGTCTGGCCTTGCCCGGTTATAGGCGTCAGAGCTAACGACAACCGCAGGTCGCTTCTTTGTTGCTGACTGATCGGTGAAAGGGAACGGAACCAGGACTACATCACCGAAGCTATAGGTTGTCGTACTCGGCATCTTCGGGGTTGTCCCAAACCTTCGCAAACGCAGGCTCAGAGATTCTCGATGCGGCTCGGATCAATAAGTGATCATCGCGATGAGCAAGGAAGTCCACGAAGTCTACGACCTCCGCGATCTTTTCCGGAGAGAGTTCCTTAATCTTCTCGATGAGTTCTTTCTCCTGCATGTTTCTTAATTCTCACTGAACCCGCCTTGCCTGAAAGTATAAATCAACGATAAGTCCAGCCTCAAACTGTCTGCAACGCAGACCCATCACTAGCGGCGTTATGAATTGTTGCCTAAGGTTTCGCTTGGACTTTCTTCAGCTTTACAAAAATCCGTCACCACTTCTACAAACTTCGCCGGGTACTCAGTCGGCGGCAAGTGTCCGCAGTGGCGAAAGACGATCAGACGCGAGTTGGGGATTGCCTCGCGTAGTTTGAAAGCGTTGCTGATCGGGATGTGAGTATCTTCGTCGCCCCAAACCAGCAATGTCGGCTGGCGGATCAAGCTCGCTTCGCGGGTAATTCGTTCGGCGCTCCAGCGGCGGATGGTGCGAATCATTGCGCGATGCGTGTTCGAAGTCGCCAATAAGTGATGACGAGCTGCGAGCTTGCGTTCGTCCAGCGGGTATCCCAGACGGCGGTAAACGTCCTCGGTTCGCTTGCGCAAAACCCAGCGCGAGCCGAGAAAAAGGGGCGTCGCGATGTCACCTACGAGCGGGACGCCGGCTAATCGCAGCAGCAGTTTCTTCTTTGGTTGATCGTTCGTTACCGCGCCGACCAGGATCAGGTTCGCAACTCTCTCCGGGCAATCGAGGGCGAGCAAGGCAGCGACTGCGCCGCCATAAGAAGCTCCGACAATCGTCGCCCGATCAATTCCGAGTCGATCCATTAAACCCAAAACGGCGCGCGCCTGCGCGGCGATGGTGTACTCGCCATTGCCGGGCTTGTCGGAATAACCAT
>JAWVEM010000381.1:0-7513 GCA_033856735.1 Blastocatellia bacterium | reverse complement strand
TCGCGCAAGAATATTTTCGGCTACAAGTTCGTGGCCTTCTCGAGTCTGGCCATCGCCGTCTTCGGCTTCCTGGTTTGGGGCCATCACCTGTTTGTCGCCAGCCAGTCGGTGTATGCCGGCATGATTTTTTCCTTTCTCAGCTTCGCGGTCGCGATTCCCTCGGCCATCAAGGTATTCAACTGGACGGCGACGCTTTACAAAGGTTCGATCTCGTATGACACGCCGATGCTTTACGCGCTTGGCTTCATCGGCTTATTCACCATCGGCGGTATGACCGGATTATTTCTAGCGGCGCTAGCGGTCGATGTGCACTTGAGCGACACCTATTTTGTGGTCGCGCATTTTCACTACATCATGGTCGGTGGAACGCTTTTGGCTTATCTGGGCGGCTTGCACTACTGGTGGCCCAAGATTAGCGGGCGCATGTATCCGGAAGGTTGGGGACGATTCTCGGCCCTGGTAGTTTTCATTGGATTCAATCTGACTTTTTCGCCGCAGTTTATCCTGGGTTACCTGGGCATGCCGCGCCGCTATCACACCTATCCGGCCGACATGGTTTCATGGCAGGTGCTGCACGTCTTATCGACGGCCGGCGCGTCGATTCTGGGTGTCGGTTTGTTGATTCCACTGTTCTATCTGATTTGGTCGATGCGCTACGGTCCCATCGCTTCTGCCAACCCGTGGAATCTGCCGGGTCTGGAATGGCAGACGGCTTCGCCACCGCCCACTGAGAATTTCCTGGTGACGCCGGTGATGACTCATGAAGCGTATGAGTTCGCCGCGCCGGAATATAAAACAGTGGTGGGTAAGTTTGAGCGGCAAGAACCCACGGAGATTTGAGGTTAGTATGATCGCCGTAACTAATGAGGGATTACGGAGGCAATAACCACCAAGACACAAAGGGCACCAAGACAAGCAATCAGCAAAAGGCGTTTTGTGTCTTTGTGACTTTGTGGTTGGTTTTTTGAGGAACACATGCCCGAAGGATTAGCTACAACACACGAAGGCTCGCATCGCGCGCTCCAGCATCACTTCGAGAACATGGAGCAGCAGCGCGAGGCCGGCACGCTGGGCATGTGGGTGTTTCTCGTCACTGAGATCATGTTCTTTGGCGCGTTGTTTTTGGCCTACACCCTGTATCGTTATCAGTACCCGGCCGCCTTCGCATCCGCCAGCAACCATCTGGACATCAAGCTGGGCGCCATTAACACCGCGGTGCTGATCGTCAGCAGCTTCACCATGGCGATGGCGGTCTACAGCACACAGATCGGCAAGCAACGAAATACGATCGTCTGTCTGATCCTGACGATGATTCTGGGCGCGACGTTTCTGGGGATCAAAGCAGTCGAGTACCACGACAAGTATCGCGACAGCCTGATACCCGGCCAACTCATTCCTGGACGTCCATTCAATCCCACGGTGGCCGGACCCGGCGACACCGACGAACACAAACTGCATCTGGTTGAAGGCGCAACCGTGCACAACGTCGAGTTGTTCTACTGGATCTATTTTGCGATGACCGGAATGCACGCGTTGCACATGATCATCGGTCTGGGTTTGATGACCGTGCTGGTGATTATGGCTTGGCGCGGCCGTTTCAGCCCTGAGTATTATGCGCCGGTAGAGATATCCGGGCTCTACTGGCACTTTGTCGACATCATTTGGATATTTCTGTTTCCGCTGCTTTACCTCTTGGGTCGTCATCTGGAAGGACATGGGTAAGGAATTTCGCAATTCGAATTTCGAATTTCGAATTTGATTTCTGACCGCTGCTTTATGAGTGAGCACATAGTCCCACCGCGAGTTTACCTCGTCATTTTCCTGGCCCTAATGGTCGGGACGGGCCTCACTGTGTTCGCGGCGTTCCATGATTTTCCCGGACCTTTGAATGCGGTGGTCGCGCTGACCATCGCCGTAATTAAGGCCGGCCTGGTGGTCCTCTTCTTCATGCACGTGCGCTACAGTTCTCGTCTGATCTGGCTGGTAATCGGGTCGGCACTTTTCTGGCTCGCGATTATGTTTGCGTTAACGATCAGCGACTACTGGACGCGCACCTGGCTGCCACCACTGTAGAGAGTCACTCCAACACCGCCCGTTTAGACGGCGCACTTGTGCGCCGGATTGCGGAACAAGCTTCACCTGGTGCCTGGGATTTTATGCCGATTGGACAAAAACGACCCACCAAGCCACACGAAACTGCACGAACAAGACGAAGCTGCTCCGTTTATTTTCCTGGATCGTTTTACCTGATCGGACAATCTCTCAAGTCAGGTCCCGCGAGGCTGAACTATCGCTTTGCTGTCCGGCCAAAAACAGCTTCTCTTCGCGCACATCAATCACGCTCTGACATCCGGGACATCTGAGTTGCAAGGTTGCGTCTGAAGTTCTGATGGTTGCGCCACAGCGGGGACACGGTTCCTGGATCACATTGGTTTTGAAGAGATCACGCATCATGAAGAGTGGAATGATCAGACCGGCTGCGAGTAGCGGAATTCCAAAGAACAAGCCGATGCTGGTTCCGCCGCCCAGGGTGAGAGTGATGAACAGCCCGGCGATGAACAGCACCAGGCCAATCGCAATGCTGAACGAAAAGCCGTAAGCACGATCAAAAGTGCGACGCGAACCCGCATCAACCGCAGCTTTCTTCGCCTCCATCTTCAACCCCCCCTGAACGATTTAGTTAGCTTTGAGGTGATTCTTACTCCGCAAGCTAGTGCTTTGTCAACGATTGCGCCGGCTGGAAAATGGTGGGCAAGACTCAACCTATTGCTGGGAACGCGGACGTCTTGTCCGCACCTCGCCAAGCCGCGAACTCTTCGTTCGAACTCTTCATAATGCCTTAAAGGTCTTTTCCCCCTCAGCCCGGGCGAGACGCTCGCGCTCCCAGCGTCACGTTTGGGACTGCTGCGGGTTACTGCTACACTAAGCGTTTTCATTCACAGAGGAATTCCGATCTAACACGCTATGAATACCGAAACACCTTTTGAAAAGTTCCTGAATCAACACGACGAAGAAGCCTGGTCGGCGACGCTGGCCACGCTCTTGAGATCCATTCACGAAGTTGATCGTAACGCTACGCAGATTTGGTTTGGTTTTTACCCGCTGTCTCTGTTCCGCGCGCTGCAGCAGGCTGACGACCGGGACAAGCTGGCGCAGCAGTTGCTCCTGCAGGGCGATTATGAATTGAAAGATCAGGTCGACCGTTCGCATAAGTTCCTTTACGGCCATCGCTTCTGGCCCAGGGTAAAGACCGCGGTTGAGCAACACGCGGACTCTTTTAATCAAACATCTCGCACTTCTCTGGCAGACCAGATTCTGGCCGTCGCCCAAAGCGCGGCGCAGCAAACGAAGAAGGACGAATCACTGCTGGTGGGCATCACCGCGGTGGCCTTCATGACGGTGCAGCAAGCCGGTCTGGCTGCTTTCAAGAGTGCTGCCGGCGCGATCGGCATCGACAATAAGCACGCAAAGAAATCTCCCGAGCAGGTTCTTCGCGAGCGCGCCAAAGTCGACGGCCAGGGCTTGCTCGGTTTTCTTAAGACCGTCAACAAGCAGTTCACCGTCACGCACGACGAAAACGACGATAAGGCGAAATACAAATTGAACGATGGGCAGGACTTGGCGTGGGGCGCGGCGAATGATCGCGCGCGCGATTGGGTGGCCCTCGATCCGCGGCGGATGGAAGGACCAATTCCCGTCGAATGCCGTTCGGCCTCGTGCGGCACATGCTGGATCGGAGTGATCGGCGGCGCGGACAGATTGGCGGACGTCGCGGTGCGCGAGGGAAAGAAGATTAAGGAGTTCGGTTACATCGACACCGCCGAACCAAAGCCACTGATTCGTCTGGCCTGTCAGGCCCAGGCGCAGGGCGCCGTCTCTGTGGTGATTCCACCATGGAACGGCCAGTTCGGAAAATATCTCCGCGCCTTAAAGGCGGAAGCGATCCAGGCGTTATCGCTGTCTAACCAGGATGAAGAAGCCAGGCCCGAGATAATTCAGTAACGCGAGGCCCGAAAGGGCCGCTATGTAATAGCCACGCCCGTAAGGGCGTGATGCAACGATTTGAAAAATGATTCTGAGCACCGAAGGTACGACACCTGTATCGTCCCTTCAGGCCTTTGCTTAGTTAGCTAAACTCGATCCACGACCTCACGGTCGTGGCTATTTCATTTCGCCTCTTCGAGGCTCTTCGGCCATCTAACCGGGTGACCCAAGCTACTCGTTCATTAACAAAAACCACGGCTGTCTCTCCGCTGCTGCTCGTTTTGGGCGCGGCGATTCTCTGGAGCACGGGCGGTCTCTTCATCAAAGCAACTTCGCTGTCTGCTTTCGAACTCTCGTTCGGCCGTTCTCTGCTGGCGGTAATTA
Organism: Blastocatellia bacterium; assembly: GCA_033856735.1. GTDB lineage: Bacteria > Acidobacteriota > Blastocatellia > Pyrinomonadales > Pyrinomonadaceae > UBA11740. Next base: position 3,145 of record JAWVEM010000381.1, on the reverse strand, counting down.
CCATCGCCATCGTCACCCGCCACGAAGGCTTTGGCCTCAACCGCGTCAGCGCGATCGCCGCCGTGCTTTACGCGGCTCTGCTGATCCTGTTCGTCATGGCCACCAAGCTTACGACCGCAGCCAACGCGATCTTCCTGCAATACACCGCGCCGGTTTACGTTCTGATCCTCGAACCAGTCTTCTACAAAGAAAAGTTTCGCCAGCGCGATCTGCTGACCGTGATGGTTTGCGTGGCGGGTATGTCTTTGTTTTTTGTCGGCAAGCTGCGCCCGCAGGACGTGGAAGGCAATTTAGTCGCGTTGGCTTCGGGGGTTTGTTTCGCGCTCTATTTTCTGCTGCTGCGCCATGCAAAAGCGCGCGATGTTAACCGCGCTTCATCGGCCATCTACGGCAATCTGATTGCCGTCGTAGTTTGCGCGCCGGCGTTTTTCGGAGCGCTGCGGCGTGGCATTCGCCCGACTGACTTTGCCTGCATCGCTTATCTCGGCATCATTCAGATCGGAGTCGCCTACATCCTGTTTACCAGCGCGATGGCGCGCGGCCTGCGCTCGCTCGACGCGAGCATCGTCGGGTACATCGAGCCGGTCTTGAATCCTATCTGGGTTTTTCTCTTGCTGGGTGAACGGCCTTCGAACTGGGCGATAGTCGGCGGCGCGATCATTATCGCGTCGGTACTTGCTCACATTCTGGTAGATGCAAAGGCGAAAGGTTGGAAGGGTAGCGCGGCTGAGATGCCGCATGAGTGATCGACGCTCATCGCTGAGAGTTCGGACGAGGTTAGTCCTCGAAGATCTTGATAACCGCAATGGTCAGTTCCTTGATTACGGTTGACGTCATCTGATCGCCTTTAGCGAAAAGTTCTCCTTCGCCATAACGGTCACCGCGCAGGGTGCGCGCTTCGACCGTTTCTTTGAGCTCATCAACCAGCCACAACTGTTTGACGCCGAGTGCAGCATACGTGTCGGCCTTGGTGTTACGGTCGTAAATCGCCGAACCCGGCGAGATCACTTCGATCACGAGGTCCGCAGTAGTCCGATGCTTAGGATCAAGTCGAGCTTCGGTTTCCGCGGAAACGTAAAAGAGATCAGGTTCCAAATAGGTTCTATCGCTGGTCCAAATCGCGGCGCGCGGCGCGAACAGCTTCCCCGGGTCGCCGAGCCGAATTAGTTCGGCCGTAAGCTGGCGAATTAAGCGCGTTACGATATTGTCATGGGTATATTCGGGAGGCGGCGACATATACAACACTCCTGCGATTAGCTCGAGCTTTGAGTGATCGGGCGGATCCGGGAGCGCCCAAAACTCTTCGAGCGTGTAGGTTTTTACCAGCGGTGATGTGTTGACCCAGGCCATCAGAGTCTCCTCCGGCGATGCCGTGCAGTATATCACTTCTCACAACATCCATTGCCTGCGATTCTCGTAATAAACCGGCGACTTGTCAGGCCAGCGTTTCTTGAACTTGTAATACCGCTCGTGCCAAAACTTGTACCGTCGATCTGAAGAGCGAAGGACGCGGTGTGGGATCGCGCGCAGGTGATCTTCGATCTTGTGCATGTTCCTGGCCGAGAAGCGCCAATCATACTTTCCCAGGTCATAGAGACTGGTCAGGCCATAGCCCTTGATGCGGCCCGTCCGATCGATGTACGGATCGAAATAGCTCCAAACCAGCTCTCGCAAATTACGAAACATCGGCTTGCGGCCATGCAGTCCGGTGTCCCGCGAGCGGGCAATCGATCCCCACAAACCATCTTTCTGAAAGACGAACAGGACATGGTCGAGCAGATCCACTGACTCGATGTCCAGGAGCAGCGGCGGGTAACCATGCTGTTCCAAAATCACCGCGGCTGCGACCGCGGCCTCCAAACAGTGAGCTTCATTTCTTTTGACAACTTCGCGGAACGAACGCATCGTGCCCCCGTGTAGCTCCCAGTTGTAAGGCATCAAAGTCAGCCAACGCTGCACCTGTGCCGGCGTGCGCAACTTCTGAATCAGTTTCCATTCTTTCGCAGTGAAAGCTGCACGCGGCGGCGGTCGATCCATAGGAAAGCAATAACAGAAGAGAAGGGTTTTGTCAGGTCATCGACACCGTGTCAGCTGCCCGCGCGGCAGCGAGGGCTAATCAACGACAAACCCAGCAGGAACGTTACTGTTCCAGGATGACTGGTAGCTGCGCCGGCCCTCCCTCACGGTTGGGCTTCTGACACGAAGGTAGCAACTTGATTCCGGCCCCGTCTGATGTAAGAATTAGATTAAAATACCACCGAAAAACTTCAAAACTATCATCCGCCGATTGGAGATATATGAGTTCAACTCTTACACAAAAAACCATCGAGCATCGAGACCCAACGGTACCGCTGAGCAAGAATAAACACCTGCTAAATTGGGTCGAGAAGATGGCCCTGTTAACCAGGCCTGAGGCCATTCATTGGGTAGATGGCTCGGTGGAAGAGGACGAAGCGCTCAAAGCTCAGATGGTCGCCGGCGGCACCTTTACCAAACTAAACGAATCTCTCTGGCCAGGTTGTTACTATGCTCGTTCGGATGCCAGTGATGTTGCTCGGGTCGAAGATCGAACGTTCATCTGCTCGCTTTCCAGGGACGCCGCAGGTCCGACCAACAATTGGGAAGAGCCTTATCAGATGCGCCGAAAATTGAAGGAGCTTTTCGATGGCTCAATGCGCGGCCGCACGATGTACGTGCTGCCTTTCAGCATGGGACCCATCGGCTCGCCCATGTCTCAGATCGGTGTTCAGCTCACCGACTCGCCCTACGTCGTGGTTAATATGCGCATCATGGCCCGTATTGGGCTACCGGTTTATGCAGAGATCGACAAAGACTACAAGCGCGTGGTGCCGTGCATGCATTCGGTGGGCGCGCCGCTTGACCATAGTCAAAACGATGTTCCCTGGCCGTGCAATAAAGAAAAGTACATCGTCCATTTTCCTGAGACGCGCGAAATCTGGTCGTACGGTTCCGGCTATGGCGGCAATGCCCTGCTGGGTAAGAAATGTTTCGCCCTGCGCATTGCGTCCAACATTGCGCGCGACGAAGGCTGGATGGCTGAGCACATGCTGATCGTCGGCGTCGAGAATCCGCAAGGCGAGAAGACCTACGTCACCGCCGCGTTCCCCAGCTCCTGCGGCAAAAC
>JAWVEM010000380.1:0-3544 GCA_033856735.1 Blastocatellia bacterium | reverse complement strand
GATCCGGTGATGTAAGCTGTTCAGTTCCGTAGGGACCAAATGTTTATAGAACCAGGAACCCGATGAACGTTTGGAGCTCTGAAGGAGCGAAACTCTCGCTCTACTGAAAGGCACATTACGCTCCTTCGGAGCTAAAGGCCTCTTCGGGCGACCTGAACTGTAAAGATGTGACCGCTCTGCGGCCAGGGCGGACTAGAGGGCATCGCCTTACAGACATCTCAGCAGCCGCTGACTCCGGTTTGAACTGAAACGCCGCGCTCGCTATTCTCGATTGCAATAAGGAAAGCCTTGATAGTGCCGCCCATTGCACGGAGCTGTTGACTGTTTCTTTTGGACATGTATAATTCGCGCGTCGGATGTGGCTGGCCCCAAAGCCAGTCGGTTGCAAGTGCCGTCCGATTCTTGAAAATCAGTACCCGCCAGTGCCAGCTCGGCCGCCGAATCGCGCCCCCCGTGATCGCTACCTTCGAGCTGGCACGCGTTTTTATAGACCTTTAAAAAGAGAAGAGCGGCTCCGACGAATATCGTCGAAGCCGCTCTTGTTCTTTATGAAACTACTGGGCCGGATCTTACATTCCCATGCCGCCCATACCGCCCATGCCGCCCGGCATTCCACCTGGAGCGCCCTTATCCTCGTCAGGAATCTCGGCAATCATCGCCTCGGTCGTGAGCATCAGTCCCGCGATTGACGCCGCGTTTTGCAGCGCGGTGCGCGTGACCTTGGCAGGGTCGATCACCCCGGCCTTGACCAGATCCTCGAACTGCTCGGTCTGGGCATTGAAGCCGAAGCTATCGTTGTTGTTGCTGCGCACACGCTCGACGATTACCGCGCCCTCTTTGCCGGCATTCTGAACAATCTGCCGCAGAGGCTCTTCCAAAGCGCGCTTGACGATGTTGACGCCGATTTGTTCGTCAGAGTCGCCGCCGTCCTTGGTCACGTCGAATTTCTCGAGGGCCTTCGCCGCTCGCACCAGGGCCACACCGCCGCCGGGAACAATTCCTTCTTCCACGGCTGCGCGAGTCGCATGCATGGCATCCTCGACGCGGGCTTTCTTTTCTTTCATCTCAGTCTCAGTAGCCGCGCCCACCTTGATGACCGCGACACCGCCGACGAGCTTCGCCAGGCGTTCCTGCAACTTCTCGCGATCATAGTCGGAGGATGTGTCCTCGATTTGCGCGCGAATAGTCTTCACGCGGCCCTCGATGTCAGCCTGCTTGCCGCCGCCTTCGACGAGCGTGGTGTTGTCCTTGTCGATCGTGATCTTCTTGGCCCGGCCGAGATCAGAAAGCTGAACGCTCTCGAGTTTGATCCCGAGATCCTCACTGATCACCTTGCCGCCGGTAAGCGTGGCCACGTCTTCCAACATAGCCTTGCGGCGATCACCAAAACCAGGCGCCTTAACCGCCGCCACGTTGAGCGTGCCGCGCAGTTTGTTGACCACCAGAGTTGCCAGTGCTTCGCCGTCGACATCCTCGGCGATAATCAGCAAAGGCTTGCCCAGCTTGGCTACCTGCTCGAGCAAGGGCAGCAGGTCTTTCATCGAACTGATTTTCTTTTCGTGAATCAGGATCAGCGCGTTTTCCAGACTGGCTTCCATTCGCTCGGCGTCAGTCACAAAGTAGGGGCTGAGATAGCCGCGGTCGAACTGCATTCCCTCGACGACTTCCAGAGAAGTTTCCATTGTCTTGGACTCTTCCACGGTGATCACGCCGTCTTTGCCGACCTGATCCATCGCCTTGGCGATGATCGTTCCGATGGTTGCGTCGCCATTTGCCGAGACGGTGCCGACCTGGGCAATCGCATCGCCTTTGACCGGCTTGGCCATGCGATGAATCTCCGCGGTGGCTCGCTCGACTGCTTTATCAATGCCGCGCTTGAGGGCCATTGGATTGGCGCCGGCGGCGACGGTCTTCACGCCTTCGCGAAAGATCGCCTGGGCCAGAACAGTTGCGGTGGTGGTGCCATCGCCGGCGACGTCAGAGGTTTTCGAAGCGACTTCGCGAACCATCTGCGCGCCCATGTTCTCGAGCGGGTCTTTCAATTCGATTTCCTTCGCCACCGTGACGCCGTCTTTGGTGATAGTGGGTGAACCAAACTTCTTGTCGATCACGACGTTGCGGCCTTTCGGTCCGAGCGTGATCTTAACTGCATCGGCGAGTTGATTGATGCCGCGTAGAATTGCTGAACGCGAATCTTCGCCATGAACTACTTGCTTTGCCATTTTTGTTTCTTCTCCTAACTAATTCGATTGGATTAAAAAGATCGGCCTTTCGTCGCGGGACTACTTGCCGCCTTTCTTGCCGGCAGCGGCGCGCTGAATGATTCCCAGAATCTCGTCTTCGCGCATGATCAAAAGCTCTTCGTTATCGAGTTTGATTTCTGAGCCGCTGTACTTGCCAAAAAGAACTCGATCGCCGGCTTTCACGTCGAGGCTTTGGCGGGTGCCATCTTCGCGATACTTGCCCTCGCCCACGGCCACGACTTCGCCCTCCTGGGGCTTCTCTTTCGCGGTGTCGGGAATAATGATCCCTCCGCGAACCTGTTCGCCTTCTTCGATGCGCCTCACAATCACGCGGTCGTGAAGCGGCCTGATGTTTACTGACATACTGCTACTTGCTCCTCTCTGCTAATGAATTGGACATAGAATTACGGAAAACTTGCATTGGTATTACTCGCCAGTGTTGGCACTCTAGAAAGTTGAGTGCCAAGAATATAATGAAGGTGCGGGACGCTTGTCAACCGGGTAGGATGAGACCAAAGATGTACTTTTCTCGTAAGCGCCGTCGACTCATCTCGGTGGCGCGATAAGTCGTCGGGGACAGTCCGCCAACTGAACACGATTCTCCGTTGAGAAGTAACGAAATGATCCGGCAATCCTGGCAGAGTAGGCCCGCGCCAGCACCCCGAGCGCAATCCAGACATAAACCCACAGTGCTGACGCCGCCACCGGGGCAATCCTAGTGCGGCACTCCGGCGCCGGCGAACACCTTAATGAAGGAGCGATGATGGAGAGAACGGGGCACTAGCCCGACCGTGAGGGAGGGCTCAGTTGCACTTCGCTTAGCGCTGAGGTCAGTACCCGGAGCAGTAGCGACCGTTCTTTTGGAGTGCGGTGGCAAGCGCAGCGCGACACCGCTTTGGATTCGAAGATCATGATCGCTAATGGCTGATCCGAAGCGGCGTCGCCGCTGCGCTCTGCCGGCGCACTCCAAAGTATAACTGCCACACTCTAGTGAGTCTTGCTCGTTGCGCGGTGTCCGTTGGTCTGGTGTTTCCTTTCCTGGGCGCGGTATGAATTGACCCGTTTGGAAATTGTGTTGCGGTGGATGCCGAGGGCTTCGGCGGTGTGCGAAATGCGTTTCTTGTTTCGAGTAAACGCTTTCTGTATGTATAGCTTTTCGAATTCTTCGAGAGCCTCGTCGAGCATGATGTGACCGTCGAGCATGTCTTCGATGACAGCTTCAAGGCGGGGGCGTATTTGCATCTTTCTCCAGTCCTATTGGGTTATGAATCGAATCTATGAATCAGTGCATGTGGGTTCGG
>JAWVEM010000379.1:0-5116 GCA_033856735.1 Blastocatellia bacterium | reverse complement strand
GGTAGAGACCGTCACGGACTCATTTCCCGGCGTGTTACGCCAGGCTAAATTTATCTAGCGCCTTCGGCGTAATCCGGTGCGCAGATGAGTTTTGACCCAACCTCTAAATCGCTGGACTAATTTCATTCGTCCCCTTACCGAACTACCCAACTCCCCGTAAACAACGACCGGCGACACCACAGAACCTGCGATCAGGCGTTATACTGAAAGCGCAATGAAAGTAGTTCGCTCGCGCCGCACCAGTAGCCAGGTTCTTCTCCTGCTTTGCGCCCCATTTTGGAGTGCGCCGGCTTGGCAGCACTTTAAAAAGCGGCGACTAGTCGCCGCACTCCAAATTTCAGCTCTGCTAATCATCTCGGCTCCGCTAGCCTTTGCTCAGGATGCTCTGCCCGAACTCGTTCGCCGGATCAAGCCCTCCGCAGTGGCGATTGAGACCTTCGATGCCCGCGGCGAAAAGCTTTCCCGCGGCAGTGGCTTTTTCATCGACGTCGATCGTGTCGTAACCAATCGGCACGTGATTGAAGGCGCGTATCGCGCTGAAGTGCATTTGAACTCAGGCCACACGTTTCAGGTCAAGACTGTACTCGCCGTGGATGCGGAGGGTGACGTGGCGCTCCTGAAAGTTGATGCGCCGGCAAATCTGGTCCGCCCGCTCTCCCTCGATCGAACGTCGCCACAGGAAGGTGAGAGCGTCGTCGTTATTGGCAATCCGTTTGGATTGGAGGGCAGCGTGACCAACGGAATCGTTTCGGCGGTGCGCGACATTCCGGGCTTTGGCCGCATCATTCAAATCACTGCTCCGATTTCGCCGGGGTCGAGCGGCAGCCCCGTCGTTAACATGCAGGGCCAGGTAATTGGCGTCGCGACTCTGCAGATCACCGGCGGTCAAAGCGTCAACTTTGCAATTCCTTCTGAGCGCATTGCGCAACTCGATCGCACCGCTCAGTCCGAGGCCTCACAACCGATGTCGCTCGGCGATTTGGTCGCTAACACTGGACGTAACAAGCGCGCGAAGGCCGTTGAATATTTTCGCGACGGTCTAAGCTTTTTGTCCAAAGACGATTGTCAGCGGGCCTTGCCTTACTTTCAAAAAGCTACTGAGTCCGACAGTGGGTACGGCGAGGCCTGGGCCCAGACGGGTTTCTGCAACGAGAAGATTGGCCGTCACGCCGAAGCGATCGAGGCTTCTAAAAAAGCGGTTGGTATCCGGCCGTCGGCCGAGTCCTATTTCAACATCGGGCTGGCGAACTATTATTTGAAGCAATACCGAGAGGCGGAGCAAGCCTATCGCCAGGCGATCAAACTCGATCCTTACAATGCCGCCGACGCCTACTATGCGCTGGGCCTGACCTATCGTGACTCGGGCCAGTTCGACGAGGAAATTCAAGCGTACAAGCACGCGATTCGACTGAAGCCTGATTACACCAGTGCCTACGATCGCCTGGGCCAACGCTACCTGCAGCAGAAGAAGTATGCCGAGGCGGTGGACATTTTCAAGCAGCTCTCTGCCCAGCGACCCGGCGACGCGAATGCTCAAAACAATCTGGGCGAAGCTTATGAAGCAATGGGGCGACACGACGAGGCGGTGGAGGCATTCCGGCAGGCGACGCGTTTGAAGCCGGATTTCGGGAAGGCCTACTTTAATCTCGGCAAGACGTTGTTGACGCAGGGGAATCGCGATGGAGCGATTGAGCAATACGTGTTGCTGCAGAATCTGGATCAGGATTGGGCGGAGAAGCTTTACGGTTTGATCTATCCGTAATCGTAATAACATGCGCTCGTTTAGACGGCGGACTTGACCGCCACCTTGGTTTGCGGCACAAGTGCCGCACCTAAACGATTCTAAAAAAGAACTGCTACCCAGAAAGAAATCGAGGCCGAATCGCGCTCTCCCCTTCGCAACCCGGCCCCAACCCACGGTCGTCAAAAAAAGACGGCCGAACTTAATTTCGTTTCAATTCTTGATTATCAATTTGCGGCGAATATCGTTAGTAACTCTCTCATCGCCAATCGTCGTGATCGGAATGGCAATGACTGTGCCACGACGGAATTTGTGATTAGGAAATGGAAGCGTCCATCCGAGTTCCTCAGACTGAAGCGCAAAAACTTCCTTGCAAGCAAAATCATCGAGCCATCAATCTGCTGAAACGGTGTACGATATGGTCATTGGCAGACCGGAAATGGAATGAGGGCTTCGAACGAGCGTTAACCGGAAGGCTAGAGCTCTCCAAAAAATGAACACATCGCCCCAAAGAATAGCCCCCAGATCGATACTCTTACTCGGATTTGTGCTGCTTCTCCTGGGTAGCTCAGGGGTTGGATACTCCCAAACCCGGGCAGCTCCAATTGAAGTTCCTTTTGAATTTGTCGCCAACCAAATAATTGTTCAGGTCAAAATTGCCGGCAAGGGGCCATATAGCATGCTGCTCGACACGGACACGGATCCGTCAGCCATCGACCTGCCCACGGCGCATGAACTTGGACTCAGGCTCGACGCGAAAAGCTTTCCCGCGAGCGGTGGTGGCGCCGAGGTTAACCAGGTCCAACTGACGAGACTGCCAACCGTGGAACTGGGAAGAGTGGTCGCTAAGGACGTATCCGCTGGGGCCATTGACCTCAAGAAGCTGGCCGCCAAACTCGAGCGGCCCATTCATGGCGTGCTGGGATACAGCTTCCTTAAAGATCGTATTATCCAGATTGATTATGCGGCGTCGAAGATCCGCTTCTTCACTGAAACGCCATACCCCGGAATCCGGAACGCGCCAAACACCGTCAACACAATTGCGGTCGCTTTTCGTTATGACGAGGGCGTGCTCATCGACTCGGTTTTCATAAATGGCCAGAAGTTGAAAGCGACTCTCGATACGGGATCGAGCGGGACCTTCGCGCTTACTCCGGAAGCAGTAGCGACCCTGGGACTGGAAGAAGAAGAGCAAAATGGCCAGTTGGAAAAATCAGTCGGCTACAACGGCGAGTATGAAAGCAAATCGGGTCTATTGAAATCGGTGCGGATTGGCAGGCTGTCCGTCGAGTCTGCCCCGGCATCTTTCTGGCCGGCCGGGGCCGGCCACGACAAAAAGAATTTTCAGGTTAACATCGGCAACGGCTTCTTCAAGGACTTCCTGCTAACTCTTGATTTTCGCGGCAAGATGGTCGTGTTCGAAAGAGCTGAAGACTGAGAACGCACAGCATCTGGTGGAGTACCGACCATTAAGCCGAGATCATTGTGCCCGTACCCTTGTCAGTAAACACCTCGGCCAGCAAAGCATTGCGCGCGGTACCGTTGATGATATGCGCGCTGCCGACCCCTCGGCGCAGAAGTTCGATGATGTTTTCCAGCTTCGGAATCATCCCGCCGGTCGCGGTTCCTTCGTGAACCAAAGCTTCTGCTTCATCCGCGGTCAGGCGCGAAAGTTTCGTCTCGGGTTCTCCCTCCCTGAGATAAATCCCATCGACATCAGATAGCAGGATCAGCTTTTCAGCTTTGAGCTGGATAGCAATCTCAGACGCGATCGTGTCGGCGTTGATATTGAAGACCGTGCCCTCGGCGTCTGCTCCCAGAGACGAGATGACCGGCAAGTACCCATGATCCAGCAACACCATTAACAGGCGCGCATTGATTTCCAGGATGTCGCCCACATGGCCAAAATCGATTTGCTCGCTCTCGCCGGTTTCGCGATTCATAATCTCTTTGGGCGGCCGGCGCTCGGCATGCACGATGTTTCCATCTACTCCTGAGAGGCCGACAGCTTCTACGCCACGGTGCCGGAGAGCGGCCAGGATGTCGGTATTAATCTTGCCCGCAAAGATCATCTTCGCCATTTCCAAAGTCGCATCGTCCGTCACTCGGCGGCCTTCGATAATTGTCTGCTCGACGCCCATCAACCTGGCCAGGTCGCTTAGCTGTTTGCCGCCGCCATGAACCACGCAGAGACGGATTCCGACCTGATGCACCAGGGCGAGCTCTTCCGCCAGCGCCCTCAGGCGAACGCGATCTTCGGTGACCTTGCCGGACAATTTGACGACGAACGTCTTGCCCTGGAACCGCTGAATGTAAGGCAGCGCCTCGCGCAAGAGATCGAGCCGCAATTGATTGCCTACTTCGGTAGTGTCGGTCATAGGATTCGTGTATTTCTTTGCGCCTTTGCGCCTTTGCGTGAACTATTTCCGGAGCAATTTCGTCAGGATCGCCTTCTGCACGTGCAGCCGGTTCTCCGCTTCATCAATAACCACCGAGGCGCTCGAATCTATTACCCCGTCTGTCACGATCACATTCCGTCGCACCGGAAGACAATGCATGAAGAGCGCGCTGTTGGTGCACGCCATCTTCCGCTCATCCACGATCCATTTGCCACGATACTGCGCCCGGGCCGCCATGTCTTTTTCCAGCGCGCCATAAAAAGCTTTACTGCCCCAACTCTTGGCATAGACAACGTCTACGCCGACGAACGCTTCTTCGATTTCATTAGTGACACTCACACTGCCGCCAGCCTCCGTCGCCTGCTGCTTGATCGTTCCCATCAATTCATCGTCTAGTTCGTAGCCTGGCGGACTCGCGATCACCAGGTCGTGCCCCATCTGTGCTGACGCCAAGGCAAAACTATTTGGCACCGCCATCGGCAGAGGCTTCGGGTGCCAGGCCCAGGTCAGCAAAACTTTCTTGCGGCCCTCGCCCAGCTTCTCACTGATCGTCATCATGTCTGCGGCGGCCTGACAGGGGTGGTGCATCGCCGACTCAAGATTGATGATTGGCACGTCAGAGTACTTCGCGAACGAATTCAGAATCGGATCAGTCCGTTCTTCGTTCCAGTTCTGCAAAGCCGCAAATGTTCGCACGCCAATCGCTGCTGCATACCGTCCGAGCACGCGCACGAACTCAGCCACATGTTCAGTCTTGTCCGCGTCCATCACCGCGCCTTCGCGATGTTCAAGAGTCCAACTCGTGCCGCCCGGCTCGAGCACGACGGCGTTTCCGCCTAACTCGTAGACGCCAATCTGCATCGATGCGCGCGTGCGCAAACTCGGATTGAAGAAGACCAGCGCGATCGAACGACCTGCGAGGGGCTTTGATTGATCATCGCCGCTCTTGAAGCGCAAGGCAGACGCAATCAGTTGC
>JAWVEM010000378.1:0-3891 GCA_033856735.1 Blastocatellia bacterium | reverse complement strand
GTCGATTTATAGATGGCGCTCTCTGGCCCGCCGTCAATCAAGGTAAACATATGGCGACGGCGTTGATAAGAAGCGGCATAGAGTATTTCCGGATTCTGAGGATCGATCACAACATCGGTGACGCCTGTGTTTTCGCTGATGTTGAGGATGCTTTTCCAGGTCTTACCGTTATCGGTAGTTTTGAAGAGACCTCGATCTCCGCCCGGGCCCCACAACGGTCCCTGCGCGGCTACGTAAACTATATTTGAATCCTTGGGATCGATGACGATGCGGCCGATGTGCTCGGAGGTTTTCAATCCGACATTCTTCCAGGTCTTGCCGCCGTCGTCTGAACGATAAAGACCATTGCCGTACGAAACGCTGCGCTGGCTGTTGTTCTCGCCCGTTCCCACCCACACCGTCAGAGGGTTTTTTGGATCGAGCGCAATGGCGCCGATCGAATACGACCCTTCCCGATCGAAGACCGGCGTCCAAGTCGTTCCGTTATTGATCGTCTTCCACACACCGCCGGATGCGGCGGCAACAAAGTAGCGCGCGGAGTTGTTTGGATCGACGGCGAAACCTATCACTCGGCCGGACGTGAACGCGGGACCGATCGAACGAAATCTCAATCCGCTAAAAGTCGGCGTCGACATTGGATCGCGCGGGCGGTTTTCATTTTCAGAGCTCGTCTGGTCAGGGCTCTTTGTTGGCTCGGGTCTGGCGGGCTCAGGCGACGGCTGCTGCCGCGGGGCCTCCGGCTGAGCGGAAACCGAGAGCGTCGGCGCAAACATCAGCAAAGCCAGCACGACCAGGCCAGTTGCCGTCGCGATCGAACGAATACACAGGAACATCGGAAATAGTCTCCTTAGATTATGGGCAAACTTTCGGGCACGGCCCGACTTTTGATTAGCCGTAAAACACCGCCGTCACGGCTGCGGGCGTAGGATTTTTAAGATTGGAATCGTCGTGCCCCGCACTCGACAGTCGATTGATGGTCTAGTTCGCGGCGGCGCACTCTCTCTCCGCAAGCAGTTTGTGAACGGTCTCGATGAGGGCTTCCACGTCGGGCTTGGGCACATAAGCGTCGGCCCCTGCCGCGATGCATTCAAGGCGGTGAACCTCGTAGGCATCGCCGGTGTAGAAGATGCACGGAACACCGGGCGTCAGAGCGTTCAGCTTGGTGCAGAGCTCTATCCCCGTGCCGTCCGGCAGACGCTTGTCCAGCACGTAGAGATCGAATTCGTGCAGTCCGGCGAGGACCATCGCCTCTTCCATGCTGTGCGCCGGATAAACCTCGTAGTTCGCTTGTGAAAGCAGGAGCTTAAGCATCTCCGGCGTGTCTTCATGATCGTCCACACACAGAATTCGACATTTGACTTCTGACATACCAACCTCCCAGACAGAAACTTCTCAGACAAATTTTGCGAATGAGCCGAACGAACAGTTCAACGAATTACTTTTAAGGAGACCGGATTATAGTCCAGGGGACGTAACTGCGCCAAATCATTTTCCGTGGCGACAGGCTGGGGAGCCGTCTTATTAGCACCGTCGCTTCAGCGGGGTGACCCCGGTTCGCCGTGGACAACGGACACCGTCTAAAAGGTTTCCATTCCTCGTAGGGGGACCGTCAGTTTACAACGGCGCTGAGTTTGATTTGGCTTCAATTGGATCCGACAAAGTTTAATCGCCTGACACTGGAGAGACCATAGATGCTTCGACAGATTCTGTTTTCATTGGTCGTTCTCACCACGCTCGGTTTTTCGGCGAATTTGGTTTGATCGAAAACAGTCGCGCCGGCCGGACCCCCAAGGTTCGACCGGCGCGCTTGCTTGTTTAGTGGTTTGGAATGTTATTGCAGCATCGTAGCAGTCTGACTTTCATAAGCGACGAGGTGGAATGTCACCTTTGCTTCTTCAGGCGAAACGATCGGATGGTATGTCTTCCCATAATTCGCGACGATCTTGTTTACGTATTTTTGCGTCTCGGCATAAGGCGGGACGCCCTGGTATTTGTCCACTGATCCTTCGCCGGCGTTATAGCCCGCGAGGGCCAACTTTACGTCACCGTTGAATCTCTTCAATAACCACGCCAGGTACTTTGTTCCGGCTTCGACGTTGCAGGCTTGATCCTTTAGATCGGTGCAATCAAATCTTTTCGCCGTGGCCGGCATTAGTTGCATCAGGCCGCGAGCGCCCACCGGAGACGTCGCGTCGGCATCGTACTGCGACTCCTGTTGAATGACCGCGTGAATGAAACGCGGGTCGACGCCCTCGCGCTCACCTGCGCGAAAGATGATCCAATCGAGATCACAATCACCGGAAAGCGGAATGTCGGCAGGAATGGTTTCTGTCTCGAGAGTGTCGGCGTCAACGACGACGGGTGCAAATACCGGACTGAAGAAGAGCCCCGTGAAGTTTGTCAGAAAGAAGAGCGAAATGATTGCAAAAGGGGCAAACTTGGCAGAGCGCAAGTGTAGTAAACGGGGAAACTTCATTTGATAGTTCTCCATGTGAGCGATGACCCAGGGTCACCAAACTAAGACTTCCAACTTCGGGCTGCGCATGGTGGAACCGATGTACAAAGAACATATTGAACTTGCAATCGATGACCGAGAATAAGATGGAAATTCGGTTGCGATCGTTGCTCTTTTTGTGTCGGTTCCGAGGGTCAATGTGACGTACGAAAGTGAGGCAAGGAAGAGTGTCCTGATCATAAAGATCAACGAATCAATGTGAATGAATATGTTTGACGAATAACGAGAAGGTCGCTAGGAACCTTGGCTCATCGGATCGATGATTCTGTCTCCGAGATTCACTTTAACCCAGAGGAACGCAGAGGATTCCGCAAAGGTACGCAGAGTAAAATCTTTGCGCCCTTGCGCTGAATTCTTTCCCGTTGACCCACCGCGACCGGCGACGACTTTCATCTCGCGCCCTTCGCGCCTTATCATCCTCTTATGCAAAACAAAGAGATCAGACTCGCCAGCCGGCCCGTCGGCGTACCCACACTTGAGAACTTTAATATCGTCGAAACAGAGGTGCCGGAATCCGGGGAAGTCCTGGTGCGCACGCTCTACATTTCCGTCGATCCATATTTGCGTAGCCGTATGCGTGAAGGCCGCTCGTACGTCGCGCCCTTTGAACTTGGCCAGGTGATCGAGAGCGGCGCGATCGGTGAAGTGATCAAATCCCGCTCTCCTAAGTTCCAACCGGGAGACATCGTGACAGGCATGCTTGGTTGGCGTCTCTACAACGAGGCTGAGGCAGAGAGTTTGCTGAAGGTGCCCGCCGGCCCGCCGATAACGACGGCGCTCGGCGTGCTGGGGATGCCTGGTTTGACTGCTTATTTTGGATTGCTCGACATTGGCCGACCAAAGGAGGGCGAGACAGTTTTGGTATCGGGCGCCGCCGGCGCGGTGGGCATGACCGTCTGTCAAATTGCGAAGATTAAGGGCTGTCGCGTGGTCGGGATAGCCGGCCACGATGAAAAGAATCGCTACCTGAAGGAGGATTTGAAAGTCGATGCGGCGATCAATTATAGGGAAGACGATCTGCGGCAGGCTTTAAAAGAGGCTTGCCCGAACGGCGTCGATATTTATTTCGATAACGTGGGCGGCGAAGTGTCGGATGCAGTTTTGCCTTTGCTCAAACACGGCGCGCGCACAGTTATCTGCGGGCAAATCTCAATCTACAATCTTGATCAACCGGACCTCGGCCTCCGGCCGCAACCTTACCTGCTGGTTAACAGTGCTCTGATGAAGGGGTTCATCATCACGGAATACGCCTCGAGGTTTTCCGAAGGCGTCACGCAGTTGGCCCAATGGCTCGCGGAAGGAAAGTTGAAATACGCGGAAACCGTTGTGGAAGGATTTGAGCAAACGCCGCGGGCCTTCATCGGTTTGTTCAGCGG
>JAWVEM010000377.1:0-3023 GCA_033856735.1 Blastocatellia bacterium | reverse complement strand
AGATAAGCGAAGCTCGGATGTCGTTTGATCGCCCGTCGCACTCGTTCGCCGAGCCGTGGGCGATACGCAGCCTCGGCTTCCAGTCGCGCCACGCCTTCCGCGATCAGGAAGTAACCAACGTGGGCGTGGGCCGCGTCTTCGCCGGCGGCGCGCGCTTCTTCGGCCATCCGCAATGCCGCGCGAGCGATTTCGGGCTCGCTCTTTTTTGCGCCTTTGCTAATGCGTTCGACGACGTGCCGGTAGCGATCGCGCGTAACAAAATCCATTCGCGAATACACACCCGCCGGATCCTTCGCCAGCTCGGGATCGATCAGACTTACCGTTTCGAAAAAATCTTTCCAGTCCAGCGTCGAGAGCAGACGCATGCTGGTGATGATGTTGCCGACGGTGACCTGCGCGGCAGCCTGGCGCTGGTGCTCTTCCTGGACGAGCTTTTCGATCGAAAGCCCTTTCCTGGTGAGTTGTTTTTCTACCCACTCCATCACCGGCATCACCGCCGGATCCTGTTCGCGCAAGCGCTGCGTAAGCTGAACGACAAATGCGCGGCCGAGCGCTATGCGGCGGGCTATGCGGGAAGTAAGCAGCGGCAACAGCTCATTGGGTTGGCGCTGTGCTTGTTCGAGCAATCTGTCGGCGAGCCGGTCGGCTTCATCGCGCTCTGTGCGCGAGCCAACAATCCGCGTGGCGAGGCGGCGCAGATTTTCAACCAGGGCGAGACGCAGACTGATCGGCACAGCCCATAGCTCGCCGATCGAAAGCGGCGAAACCTTCTGGTACGCGTTGATGAACCGGCGCAGTGTTTCGGTGTCGAGGTGGCTGTCGGTGTGGGCGATCAGCGCGACGGAGAGCGCGTAAATGCGCGGATACTTTCTGAAGTCACCCGTCGCCAGCTTTGGCAGCTCGTGGTAATAACCCTTTGGCAGGTCCTCGCGAATTTCGCGTACTTGTTCTTCGACGAGATGAAAGTTGTCGACGAGCCATTCCGCCGCCGGAGAGATGACATGCTCTTCGCGGATCGATTCGGCGAGCGCTTTGTAAGCCGCCACCAGCATGCGGCCATTCTCTTCCAGCCGCGGCAACAGCAGACTGACCCGATGCGGCTTCTCCGCGATCTGGTGCTCAGCGGCGAGCGTGGCGGCGTACTGTTCCAGCCGCTCGATGCTGTAAAGCTCCTCGCGGATCGGCACCTCAGCGCCCGCGTCTGAGGCGCCGTTGAATCTGCGGATCAATCCCGAAAACAGTGTAGCCATCATCACTGACCAAAAAGGGGAATAGATTAAGAAGAAGTTTTGCCTAGAATATCACGGTGGGGTGGCTAACTGCTTGTGAGCCGGGCGGGGGTATTGTCTTCGTTCGTTTGAATTGCTCAACCGCGAAGCGGTGTGAAGGCGTATTCGTTTGGACTTGCTCGTCCGAGGCCGCTCAAGTCCGTTCCGCAAACCCTTTGGCTCATTAAATTTCTCCCGCTGACTCTCGACTAAATCGACGACCGATTACCGAACTCAAATCGACTAGTCCCGGCATGATGTAAAGGACTGCGACTGAACTCAGCAGGGCCCCCGTCAAAAATCTGGAAAGGTGAGTGTTCTTCCAGATTGAGAAATAGCCGAGCGAGAAATCAATCACCAGCGGCAGCGTCGCGAGCACCAACCAGAGCCGCGAGGGCGTGTCCGTGCGGCGCAGCGAACGCGCGAGCGGATAGACCAAAGCAGCCACGGCAAATCCCGCATACAACCCCGTGCAACGCGAACACACGCCGAATGGATGTCCCGCGAGATGAAAGGAACGCTCGGGGATTTGATGACAGACAAAGCTGAAGGTTTTGTAAATTGCAGAGGCAAACGCAGGATGGCCGTGAGCCTGTGCGATAGGAGCCCCGACTATCAGACCAAGGATGGCGAGCGCGATTAGGCTGGTACCAGCCCAGACCGCAATCGCTCTGCGACTGGCCGGCGTCGACTCTTCTGCTAATGATTTACTTTCGACGACAGCCGCGCTCATCTTGTCTCATAGAAAACTGTTAGTTTGCGTGCGCAAGCGGGCAGCTTGCTCTCATCAGAACCTGATCACTGTGTCCGGGCCGCCTTCGATATGCACAGTGTCGACGAAACGGATGTGCTTTGACTCCGTCGTCATTACCAGCGAATGTGTGCGCTTGCCGGAACCGAAGAAGCGCACGCCGCGCATTAGCGATCCGTCGGTGACTCCGGTGGCCGCGAAAATTATTTTCTTGCCGGGCGCCAGGTCGTCCGTATCGTAAGTCTTCTGCGGATCGCTTATGCCCATCGACTTGAGGCGCTCGATGACCTGCTCGGCCGGCGGCACCTTGCCTTTGTCTACTCCCAGCCTTTCAGGATCGAAAACCAGGCGCGCTTGAATCTCACCGTTCAGACACTTGATTGCCGCCGCGGTCAGCACGCCTTCGGGCGCGCCGCCGATGCCGATGCAGGCGTGAATGTTAGTACCCGCCACCGCGGCCGAGATTCCCGCCGAAAGATCGCCATCGGAAATCAGCCGGATGCGCGCACCCGCCGCGCGCACGTCGGCAATTATTTTCTTGTGTCGCGGGCGATCCAGAATGATCACGGTCAAGTCTTCGATGTCGCGACCCAGACGGCGCGCGATGTTGCGCAGGTTGTCTTTCACCGGAGCGTCGATGTCGACGACGCCGCGCGACGATGGCCCCACGACGATCTTGTCCATATAGATGTCCGGCGCGTGCAGCAAGCCGCCCTGTTCGGCGGCGGCCAAAACTGCGATCGCGTTGTTCGCGCCCAGGGCGCAGAGGTTCGTGCCTTCGAGCGGATCGACCGCGATGTCCACCTCCGGACAGGACGCGGCCATCTCTTCGCTGACACCGAAGCCGCCGCCAACTTCCTCGCCGATGAAGAGCATCGGGGCTTCGTCGCGTTCGCCTTCGCCAATCACAATCCGGCCGCGCATCGGGACCGTGTCCATCACTTCGCGCATCGCCTCGACCGCGACCTGATCGGAATACTTACGATCACCCTGGCCCATTGTCC
>JAWVEM010000376.1:0-4610 GCA_033856735.1 Blastocatellia bacterium | reverse complement strand
GCACGGACACGTTCGCTTCACACCGCAGGTTTCCTTTTTCCATGTCTGCTTCCGAGGCGCCCACCCATTGCAAAGCCCGCCGCACGTGGTTGACGTAGTCATAAGCTTGCCAGGAAGTGCGGAAGTCAGGTTCGGTGACAATCTCTGCCAGGGGCGTGCCGGCGCGATTCAGATCTACGTACGAGTAGCGATCCACATCAGGCAGACCCTCGTGCACGTTCTTGCCGGCGTCCTCTTCCAAATGCAGACGCGTGACGTTGACGGTCATCGGGCGCCAGTCATGCGCGTGCCCGGCCGCGTCGCGATCCGCGGTCATGATCTCCAGAACGCCTTTGGCCGAGAATGGCTGATCGTATTGCGAGATTTGATAACCCTTCGGCAGATCTGGATAGAAATAATTCTTGCGCGAGAAGATCGAGCGGTGATTGATGTTAAGCCCCAGGGCGAGTGCAGCGCGCGCACCTAGTTCGACTGCCCGCCAATTGAGCACCGGCAGCGCGCCCGGCAAGCCCAGACATACGGGACAAGTATTCGAGTTCGGCTCGTCACCAAAGCGCGTCGAGCATCCGCAAAAAATTTTCGACTCGGTATTCAGTTGCGCGTGAATCTCAAGTCCGATGATGGTTTCCCAATTAGTCATAGTTAGTTGTTAGTGGTCAGTCGTCAGTTGATTGAAAAGTTGTACGTGGCGCTTTGACCTTGGTGCTTTGATGTTTACCTCACGTCGCGCCTGGAATGACTGAGGGCTTATCGGTCAGAAACCAGGTACCGTGCACAAAGTTCAAAGCACAAGAATCAACTGACTACCAAGGCGCCAGCCAAACCTGCGGCGCCTTGGCGATGCGCGCTTCATTCTCGAGTTCGCGCCAAAGCGCTTCGAGCCCTGCTCGTCTTGTCAGCAGGTCATTTAGTCTAATGCCGAGGTCATACGAATTATCGGCATAGCCATACGGCGCGATCGGAAATGCTGATCCAAATCCGCGCTGCGGAGAGTCGAAGCCGCCAGGGATCCGCTGGGGTCTAAGCGGCAGCACCCCAAGGTTAGTCAGACCCTGTGACCCGGCCCTCGCCTGGGCTCCGAGACGTCCCGCGCCCGTCTGCGATCCATGAAACCCTCCCGCAAACGGTGGGACAGCGAAACCGCCGGAGATAAAACCTTGCGTGATCCATGGCACCTGACGAGACGGGCCGAGGCTCGCTCGCAAATAGTTGATCTCGGCATCGACAGTCACGATCTCATTGCGCAAAGATGCGGCCCGGCTGCGCCAATAGGTTTCATCGTTGGCTGCGTCGGCAGCGCGCCGGCGCGCCAGATCCAGAGTGGCTTCTTCTTCCTGCGCTTGCCGCCTGCGGGTCTCGGCAATCGAGGGCAGTCCCAACTCTATCCGGTGCTTCTCATAATTTTGCTCGCTCTCGATCCGCCGCTGACGGATAGGCTCGAGATCCCCGTTCGTCAGAGTGCGTTGAGCATGCGAAGCTGAGGGAGGTGTAGGAGCCAGCGTGTTGCGGTCGGCGTGTTTTGAAAAGCTGCCCGGCAGATCATTATTGGCCCGTTCCGTCGCCGCCACATCAACCAGGATTAACTGCACAGTCCGGTTAATCCCGGGGGCGGCTTCGTAAGTGAGCATCGTCGTGGTCAGGGTGAACACGGGCGGGACCTCGACCCGATGTCCATCGCGAAACACGATCGTGTAAGCCATTGACGCATTGGCCAGCGCAAAGACGACGGCGAAGATAAGAACGAATCGTGTAGCCAGGCCCGGCCGGGATAATAGACTCCTTTGGACATGATTCGTTTGCATAAAGCGACCTCAACCTTCTTGCCTTATACCTGTCTGAGGAAACCTGGATTATAGCACTGGGAGGAAATGTCTCAATGCAGCAACGCAACAGTTGACAAAGAAAAGGTGGCACAGACTTCGGTCTGTGATTTCTAGTCTGATTTCTTTAAGTGGAGTTAACTGGAGACCTGAATACACAGAGTGAAGTCTGTGTCACTTCAAAAAAGCTTGCGCTCGCCGAAGCTGTTTGATATACACTCCGCGCGTTCCCAATCTCACCTCGCATATTGAATTGCGGCATCCTTTCAATTTCGAAAGGATTGCGGCCCTTTACCGTTTCACAGGAGGATCAAAAAGATGGCAAAGACCGTCTGTAAGCTTCTCGGCCTGGTTTTCTTGATTGTGGGTATTGCGGGGATCTTTTCACACAACCTGCTCGGCGCGCACCTCAACATGGCGCACAACATGGTTCACATCATCTCTGGTGTGATCGCGTTGTACTTCGGCTTCTCGGCATCCTACAGCGGCGCCCGTGGGTTCTGTCTGCTGTTCGGCATCGTCTATCTGCTGCTGGGTGTTTGTGGCTGGTTTTTGGGCACGGGCCCTGAACATATGTTCAATATTCCGAACGCCAGCTCACCCCTGCTGATGCTCGGCAAGATGGATCACATCATTCACATTCTGCTGGGAGTAGTTTTCCTGGCCGGTGGCGCGCTGGGCGGAAGCGACCGCTGACGTTGTTAGAAATCAGTACTACCTGCGCGAGCGGGTGGGTCCAGGAAGATTCTATTGGCCCCCCCGCTCACGCAGGTGGTACTGACTGCATTGCGTGAGCCGGTCGTTTGCCGGGTCTGGTCTGATTAGCCCCAACGCTTTAGCGCGGTGATTTGATAACCACGCCAAAACGGGAAACCGTTTCAACGGTAATTAATACTTGACTCATTACGGCAATGGCTCTGCCACTCTGATGCGCGGCAAGTCTGCGACTTGCCGGCGGCGAACCTTCTTTTTCGTTCGGGTCTTCGACCCGTCACGGTCAGAGACCGTTCAGATTAATGGTCCACGTTTCGGCAAGTCCAAGACTTGCCCCGCATCAGAGTGGCAGAGCCATTGCAGCGACCGCATCGAAGTTCGACAGAAGCCCGCGCGGAGTCAAGTATGTCGCTGACGTTTAAACGGTTTCCATTCCGTATCCAACCACAAACCACCGGGCTAAAGCCGCGGTGCTAATGAGAAGATCCTCCCCAGCATCACCTGAATCGGAAATTGATCCCGCCCCTGCCCACTATCCCCGGCGCGCGAAAGCCGTTTTCGAAATACTTTGCGTTGAAAAGATTGTCCGCGCCGCCAAAGAGAGTCATCACAACCTGTTCAGACAACCTGTGTTCGTAGCTGCCGAATAGATCGGCCTTCGTATAGCCGGGAAAGGTCAGCTCCGCAGTACGAAACGGAAAATCGTTTTCGAAGACGGGAGCGAGGTAGGCTCCCGTGCGGTTCAGATCAAAGCTGGCCAGAAACGAACGGTAGCGGTGAGTCAGGCTGATTCCGAAAAGATGTTTCGGAATGACGTACTCCGGCTGCAAGCCGCGGCCGATCACAAAACGATCGCTGTTCGTGTAGGTATAGGACGCGCGCAGGTTGCCGCTACGCCACGGTGCGGCTTCCAGATAAGTTTCAAGGCCGCGCGAAAAACCTCCCGGTCGGTTCTCGTACCCACTAAACCGGCCCAACCCAAGGGGATCGACGCCGAAAAAGTTATTGAAGGCCACCACCCGTTTGAGGTGCGTGTAAAAGTAAGTCGCACCGAATCGCGCGCGATCTTTCGCGACGCGCTGGTCAAAACCCAGGTCAAAACTGATCGACTGCTCGGCGCGCAACGTCGGATCGCCAAAGCGCTTGAAACCCAGACTCGAAAAAGTCCCCTGTCCGAATCTTTCAAATAACGAAGGCGCGCGAAAGCCATTGCCCACATGAGCACGGACTTTGGTGGCCGACGAACGAAAGAAGTAAGCCACCGAACCGTCACCTGTCAGCGACCGTTCGGGCTTAATCGCGCCAAGCGTGCCGGGCCGGTCCGCGGCGCGAATGCTGAAGTATTGCCCGCGAGCGCCCACGGAAATCTGCAAGCGATCATCCAACAAAAAAATCTGGTCTTGCCCGAACACTGCGAAGGTGCGCTGGCGATCGGTCGTGTTGTTAACCAGGCTAAACGACGGAATCGACGATTGGAAGATCGACTCTCCTTCGTACTCGAAGCCGGCCGTGGCCAGATTGTGGCCGCCCAGACTCAGGTTGGCCCTCGCATCGAGCGTGTCGGTCTTTCCATTGTTGAAGCCGGCGAAGGCGAAGTCGCCGAAAGGGTAGAACTGGGCGAACTTTGGATCGATGCGCGGGCCGTTATAGTTGCGCCGTTGGTTGCCGACATGCTGATAGGCGATGGAATACGACAGCTTGTCATTTACCTGTTGAGACAATCTTACGGAACCGACCAGCACGCGATTGCGACGGCCTTCATCGGGGTTGTTGAAGTCGCTGTGAAAGGTGGTGCCATCGACCGCCCCGGGAAATGTGCCGCCAGTAAATGCCGCCGGCAGAGCAAAAGGACTGTCGTTAATACGGCCATTCGCGATCGTGCCATAAAAGTTGGCGCTGATCATTACTGTAGGCGTGACATTGAATTGAAACCGCCCGACGCCCACCGTGTTGCCGTATTCATCATTGCCGTCGACGCCGTGCCGCACGTCCAGACGCGTGAGGCCAAAACTGTAACCGGCGTGTTTGCCCAATCCGCCGGCGCCGCGCAGCCGTTCACGAAACAACGCCAAGCCT
>JAWVEM010000375.1:0-11326 GCA_033856735.1 Blastocatellia bacterium | reverse complement strand
ATGACAACTCCCATAAATCAGTTGACGCACGAAATAATCGGCGCGGCCATAGAAGTTCACAGAAAACTTGGGCCGGGGCTGCTCGAGTCAGCTTATAAGGAATGTTTGTGTCGCGAATTGGTCTTGCGGGGCGTTCCGTTTGAGCGCGAGCGACCCCTCCCGCTCGAGTACAAAGGCATTCGGTTAGAATGCGGATATCGAGTGGACATTCTCGTGGCAGGAATTGTAGTTGTGGAAATCAAAGCTGTTGAAGTGTTGGCGCCGATTCACGACGCCCAGATTCTGACCTACCTTCGGCTCGGTGGATGGCGGGTTGGATTATTGATCAACTTTAATGTTGTTGTCTTGAAAGATGGAATCCACAGAAGAATCATCGGATATGACACATAGCCTCTGTGCAACCTCAGTGTCCTCTGTGTCTCGGTGGTGAATCATCTTTCGAACTAGCACAAGTAGTGAACGATGACGAAATCCGGTCCCCTAAGGTCGGGCAGAAGTAATAGCCGCAGCGTGGCGGCTCTTCTTGTTCTTTTGTTTTCGATTACCGCCTTATTTTTGAATCTCGGTAACCAGGCACGGAACAACGAGGCCTCTATCCCTCAACCGACTTCAAAGAGTGCTGAATTTTTGGTCTCTCCGCAAAGCTCAACTCCCGCCGACACCCTCGAAGGCTGTCTCAAGTGTCACGACAAGATCGAACCGATGCACAAGTTCGGCACCACCGCGACTTTGGACAAGCTCGATCATGGCAAAGACGCTCTAGGGCTCACTTGCACAGCTTGCCACGGCGGCAACCCGGTCGCGACCGACAAAGATGCTGCGCATGTGCGGCCCCGTTTTCCTCGAGAATGGCAACAAAACGGAAAGTTCAAGATACCTGAGCGCTCAGGACCTCTGCTCTCCAGAGAGAGTCTCGAGTTCGTGCGCTTCATCAATCCAGGTGATTTGCGCATCGCGGGTAAGACCTGCGGCAGCTCTGAGTGTCACAGCACGCAGACAGGTGCGGCGTCGAACAGCATGATGCGACACGGAGCGATGTTGTGGGGCGCGGCGCTTTACAACAACGGCGGCTTTCCCATCAAAGATACAAGCTTCGGCGAAAGTTATAGCGCCGACGGCGCGCCGCAGAGGCTAATTCAAATTCCGCAGCCAACTGACGAGCAGAGACGATTGAAAGGGATCCTATCGTTTCTCGATCCAATTCCGCGTTGGGAAATTTCACAGCCGGGCAATGTCCTGCGCGTTTTTGAACGCGGCGGAAAGCGTCGTTTGGAAGTTGGCCTGCCCGACAAGGAAGAAGATCCCGGCAAGCCTGACAAGGGACTAAGCGCGCGTGGTTTGGGCACAGCGCAGCGCACCGATCCGGTTTATCTGGGTTTGCAGAAGACGCGCTTGCACGATCCGACGCTTAACTTCCTGGGCACCAATGACCATCCCGGCGATTATCGCTCCTCAGGATGCACGGCCTGTCACGTCATCTATGCCAACGATCGCGATCCGCGACACTCGGCGTTCTACAGCAGTTCGGGCAATCAGGGTTTGTCACAGTCATCGGACACGAGCATTCCGAAAAACGAATCGGGCCATCCCATCAAACATCAGTTGACCAGCCGCATTCCGACTTCGCAGTGCATGGTCTGTCACATGCACCCGGGCGAAAACATGGTCGCGTCTTACCTCGGTCTGATCTGGTGGGACAATGAAACCGACGGCGACAAAATGTATCCTGCCCAACAACACGATCCTTCACAGACTGAGGACCAGAAGAAACTCAACAGCAATCCGGAAGCATCGAGCCTGCGCGGCCTCTGGTCAGAGCCGGACTTTCTGCAAAAGACCGGCACAGCGGAATTCAACAGTCAGCTCAAGCGGACGCAATTTGCGGACTTCCACGGTCACGGCTGGATCTTTCGCCAGGTCTTCAAGAGAGATCGCGAAGGGAACCTGCTCGACGCGAAGAACTCGATTGTCTCGCCCGACGATCCGGATCGATTCAAGAAGGCAGT
Organism: Blastocatellia bacterium; assembly: GCA_033856735.1. Lineage (GTDB taxonomy): Bacteria > Acidobacteriota > Blastocatellia > Pyrinomonadales > Pyrinomonadaceae > UBA11740. The sequence continues at coordinate 9,320 of JAWVEM010000375.1, read as the reverse complement.
CCATCTCAACGACATTCATTTAGAGAAGGGCATGCAGTGTGTCGATTGCCACTTTCGGCAAGACGCACACGGCAACGGAATTCTTTACAACGAACCGCGAGCCGCTATCGAGATCGGCTGCATCGACTGTCATGGAACGATTCGCGCACGGGCAACCCTGGTTACTTCTGGATTTGCCGCGGGCACGAGCGTCAAAGACGGCAAGTTCGCAGAGGGCCCTAAACGTAATCTCGCGACAATTCGCTTTCGTACTCCGGAAGGTGGGCGACAGTTTTTGTTTCAGCCCATTAAGACTGACAGCAAGCGGAAGGATGAGAACGGCGACGAGGTCGCTCTGAAAGCCGGCGACATTGTCCAAAATTCGATTGTCGTGCCGGGCCGCTGGTGGCGCGTCAAACAGACGGCTGACACCATCAATCCGAATGCGCCGCATGCGGAGGATTACAGTGTGAAGTCGCGCTATGCGAAGACCATGCGCACCGATAACGCGACCTGGGGCGACGTGCCGTCCGACGACAAGCAACTCGCCCATCGCGATTCCAACATGACCTGCTTTGCGTGCCACTCATCCTGGGTGACGAGTTGTTTTGGCTGCCATCTCTCAATGCAGGCGAATCGCAAAATGCCCAACCGTCACAATGAAGGCGGCAACAGCCGCAATTTCACCACCTATAACTATCAAGTCTTGCGCGACGACGTGTTTATGCTGGGCCGTGACGGCACTGTGACGGGCAATCGCATCGCGCCCGTGCGTTCTTCGAGCGCGGTTTTGGTTAGTTCGCAGAATCAAAATCGCGAGTGGATATACTCGCAGCAACAGACCGTTTCGGCGGAAGGCTTTTCTGGTCAGACTTTCAATACGCACGTGCCGCACACCGTGCGCGCGACTGAGACGAAAGGCTGTTCCGACTGTCACGTTTCAAAGAAGAATGACAACAACGCTTGGATGGCGCAGACGCTTTTGCTGGGCACGAACTTCGTCAACTTCATGGGCCGTTACGTTTACGTCGCGGCGGACGATTCGCTCGAAGCCGTGGTTGCTACCGAACGCACAGAGCCACAGGCAGTCATCGGCAGCACGCTGCATAAGATTGCGTATCCGGGCAACTATCGGAAATTTGTGAACGATGGTCGAGAGCTGCGCGAGGCTTATGAGCACAAAGGCAACCCGCAAGTTTTGCAGGTACAACTGCGCGGCGAGTATGCCTATGTCGCGGCAGGTGAAGGCGGCCTGCGCGTCTATGACGTGGCGCAGATCGATCAGAAAGGATTCTCTGAGCGCATCACTACATCTCCGGTTTCAAAATTTGGCCAGAAGTTTTTCGTCAAGACCAGATACGCGACGGCGGTGGCTGCGCCTTCGACGCTGGCGGTCGATCCAGCGCGTTGGCGAATGACTACTGAAGGGAAGATGGTTGACCCGGAGCGCGCGCGCCAGATGCCAGCAGACAAACTGGTCAACGAGGAACAGCCGATTCATCCGCTCTATGGTTATCTGTATGTTGCCGACAAGTTCGAAGGATTGATTCTGGTGAACGCAGCCACGCTTCTGGATGGCGATCCGCTGAACAATTATTTGCAACGCCAGCTCGATCCGAACAAGTACGCAAACGGCGCATTCAATCCTGATGGCGCTCTGAACGGCGCGAACAATATCGTCATCGCCGGCACGAACGCTTACATCACGACGGATCGGGAACTCGTAATCGTCAGCATTAACGATCCTTTGAATCCGAAGATCGTCAGTCGCCTCACGCTCAGACATCCGCGAGCGATTGCTATTCAATTCAGATATGGTTTTGTCGTCGACGATGACGGGCTGAAGGTGCTTGATCTAACTGAACCGGATCGCGCGCGAATAGTCGAGGGAGCGTTAGTGCCGCTGGCGGATGCGCGCGATGTATACGTCGCCCGCACTTATGCATATGTGGCTGACGGCAAAGACGGGGTGGCGATAATCGACGTGAAGGTGGCGGAAAAACCTTATCTCGATCAGATGTACCAGGCCGAAGGGAAGATTGATGACGCCAGTCAGGTTAAGATCGCGATGACCAACGCAAGTTTGTTTGCATACATAGCCGACGGCAAAAATGGTTTGCGTATTGTCCAGCTCACTTCGCCTGAGACAATGGCCACCTATGCCGGCTTCAGTCCACGGCCTGAGCCCCAACTGATCGCCAGCTTCAAAACCAGGGGTAAGGCGCTGGCTGTTTCCAAAGCGCTCGATCGTGATCGGGCGGTGGATGAGAGCGGCAATCAGATCGCAGTTTTCGGCCGGCGCGGCGCGCGCCCATTTACATTTGCTGAAGTGCAGCGCACGTTGCGTACCGATGAAGGGCGCGGCGACTTCTTTACCGTGACTGACGAGCCGGCCACGGAACCGCGCAATCCAAAGGCTGCGATTTCAGAGAGCGAATCCGGATTGATCGCGCGAACTTCAAACTCGAATGCGGGTGCAGCCGGAGCGTTGATTATTGTCAGCGGTTTCCTGGCAGTCTTTCTGATCGTGAGCCGCCGCCGCATAGGACGAAAGGTGATTTCGTAAGCGGGCGACAGTTTGCGCCAGTTCATTTTGAAAGTGAGATGCGGCCCGGACGTCCTCTATCCTGAAAGTGAATGAGTAGCTCGATTGTCGATTGAAAGGTTTTGCTTTTTTGTTTGGGCAATCAGAGTGCTATTGCAAAATCAGCGAGGCTAAGGTTAGATTGGCAGGCGGTTAGATTGATGGCAGTTGGATTGACGGCGTAGTAACAAAGATCTGATAGCGTCAACGGCGAACCGTTACGCGAGAATTCGAAATCTTCACTGGAGGTAGACGAAGTGCCGACCGGAACGTGTCCTGAATGTGATGCTGACGTCCATGTTGATCTCGACGTGGACAAAGGCGAGACGGTGGATTGTGAAGAGTGTGGAGTTCAACTCGAAGTCGTCGGTCTGGATCCGGTCGAGCTGGATCTGGTCGAGGAAGAATCGCTCGACGATGACGACGATGATGAATTCTGAAAAGCAGAAGGCAGAAAGCAGTGAGCAGAAAACTTAAAGGTCCAATGGCCACAGTTTGCTGCCTTCTGCTTTCTGCCTACTGCTTTTTGGCTTGGTATCCCGGCCTGCTCTGCCGCAAGATCATCCCATGCGGGCCTTCGATTCTGATCGTGTGAAACTGCCCGTCATTTCTATTCTCTCGCGGCGGGTAAAACCCCAATACATAAGCGGCTGCTACCTCCTCGGCAATGGCCCGAAACAAAGGGCCTAAATCCTGCTGGTTCGCATAGACACTTCGCCCGCCAGTTTTTTCTACCAACCCGCTAACGTCCAGCGGCGTCGGCAGCGGAGTAACCTGCGCGGAAGCGAGCAGGTTTGTAAACGAAGGCATAGTGACCACGTAGACGCTCGCGTCTGCAGCATTGGCGCGCTCGATCACTGTCTCGGGCGCCACGGTGTCGCCCACGGGAAAGCCGTCGGTGATTACCACGACGGCTCGTTTCATCATTTGATGCTCGCGGGTAAGCGGCGCGTGACGAACCAGCATTCGCACCGCGTCGTCAACCGCGTCATAGGTGTGCGTAGACATCCCATTTGGTTCGCGCCCCAACCGGTCGAACGCCCGATCGAGTTTCTCGCGATCGTTGGTGAAGGTTTGAATTGTCTTGACGCGCATGCCGAAGGTCATGACCGCGAAGACTGCCGGATGTTCCGCCAGGCGCCGGGAAAATTCGCGCATGGCATCGCTGACACGGGCCACCTCCGCCGGCGTCATACTGCCGGAGAGATCGAGCGCGAAAACGATCGCTACCGGACGCGGCGCGCCTTCGATCTTCTCAACATTGAACGAAGCAATCGGCCGTTCGGCGCCGTCCTCAAAAAGTTTGAAGTCTTCTTTTTTCAGATTGCGCACCAGCCGGCCCTGAGAATCAAGGACGGTGACATCGACCGGCACCAGGTCAGTGTCGATTTTGATAATGTCCTGCGGATCAGTTTCGGCCGGAACTACCCGGCGGGGGCGCTCTTTGGTGGATGGCTCCTGGGCGACCGCGGCAACGGACACTGAAGTTGTTAGCGCCAGCGCCAGGACGAACAAAGAGAGTTGCTGTCGTATTTGGGACGAGCCACAAGCAATCAACATGGTGAGTGGAGATTATACGCTCGCGACAATTGAGCGCGCCACGCGTGGATGGGTACTGGCTAAGTTGGAAATTGGACGAGATGTCATTCGCACCTCACTTCAGTGAAGTGATTACGCGAACGCTCACTAGCTGGTAACCGTTTCAACGGCAGCGACATACTTGACTCCGCGCGGGCTTCTGTCGAACTTCGATGCGGCCGCTGCAATGGCTCTGCCACTCTGAGGCGCGGCAAGTCTCGGGCTTGCCGAAACGTGGTCCATTAATCTGAACGGTCTCTGACCGTGACGGGTCGAAGACCCGAATGAAAAAGAAGGTTCGCCGCCGGCAAGTCGCAGACTTGCCGCGCATCAGAGTGGCCGAGCCATTGCCGTAATGAGTCAAGTATATTAGTGCCGTTCAAACGGGTTCGGTCGAATGCCGTTGAAATGGCTGATAGATTTCGCCACCTCACTGAAGTGAGTTGCTAGTGAGAGCTAAACTCAAGGAATACAGCGGGCAACGCTACTTGATGTAGGAAGCTTCCTAGCCTTCGTCCGGACTGAGAATATTCATCCATGCCCATTGAGCGCGGAAATAATCTCGGTGTCTACGGCCACTTCGTGACTAACAAGGCGTCGGCCGGCGTGGTAGTTGCACGCGGGCCCTACGTGGTAACTTGGACATCTAAGGAAGTGAGACATTAATGAAGACAACTTTCGCGACGGCCTTGCTGCTGCTGATTTCAGTCGCCGGTCTGGCTCAGGACAAGGGAACGGCGTCAATCAAAGGCAAAGTGCGGGTCGAGAAGGGGTCGCCCAGCGGCGTGTCCGTGGTTCTGCTTCAGGGCGACCGGGAGGTTACGCGGGTCGCGACCGACAAGAAAGGCGAGTTTACGATCGCCCACATTACTCCCGGACTTTACACCGTTACGTTTCGCAAGCCTGGGCTCGCCGTCAACTCGATTGCGAACCTGGACCTAAAAAGCGGTCAGAGGCGCCTCCTTCACGATCTGGTTCTCGGGATAGATGAAGGGTCGATCGCTTTTCTGCGCGGTAGTGTCTTCACTGAATCCGGACGCAGCGTTCCCGGGGTGCGCGTCGAACTGGCGAGAATCGTAGCTGAAAATTCTTTGCAGAAGATCGATTCCCGGATCACCGGTGAAACCGGCGAGTTTGTATTTCGCGTGTCCCCTGAGACAGCCCGGTACCGCGTCACGGTAAAAGCCGACAAAGCAGAGCCCGTTTCAAAAGACGTCGAAGTTGACAGTGCGGTAGTCTATCGGGTGGCGCTGATACTTAAGCCGGTGCCGAAATAAGCTCGATTAGTTTGAAAGTTCAAATCTCAGATTCAAATCCTAAATTTCCAAGTCTTGTCTCCCGGTCCTCAATCGCTGACCAACGACGCCAACCCTCAGAAAAAACCGAATATCAGTTGGATAGAGATAGTCTTTGCGTTACGATAACGCATTGCTGGGAATCACTTGCGTAGAACGGTCTTTAGACTTGATTTGGAGAGTTAAGACCTGTGTCTGATAGGGAAGAGTTTCTAACCGCTCGACAGCTCGCCGCAGTCTTGCAGGTGAGCGAATCTACGGTGCGCCGCCTTGCCACGAAGCGCCGAATACCTTCCGTGCGTCTCACTCCACGCATTGTTCGGTTTCACCTTGACGCAGTGCGCGAAGCCTTGGACGTTCCACGCATATCCGGGCCGCGTCACGTGCAAACCGATGATGCACAGTTGTCGTTTGAGGATTTGCTTTTGAGTTAACGACGTGGCACAGACTTGAGTTTGTGATGAGTTTCCGTGAACGCATGATCACACACTGAAGTCTGTGACACCTGGTCGGAACTCACTTAGTCCTTTGCCGTCCCAAAGGAATTTCTACCCATTGACCGTTCTGATTGATGTAGGCACGAGTTCGCTTAATCGGAAACTTACGCGCAAAGCCTGGATTGCTCTTCAAGAAACGATCAATGGTCGCCCGATCACCAGTGGCCACGCGCCAGTTGCCGTCTTCGTGCACCAGGTATTGCTGCACAACTAACTTACCATCGGCGTTGAAAGGCTGCTGGATGTGCGCGTACATTACAATATCGACGACGGCGAGATTTCCAGATACGCGCACGTTGCCGATTTCGATTCGATCGAGTTGGTACATGCTGCGTGTTCCCTGCAGCCCCTTGACGAAACGCTCCCGCGGCAAGCGCGAACGCGTGGACGAGGGCAGCGAGTCGTAGAGCGCTTCGTATTGACCAGCTTTCAATTGATCGAAGATCCGTTGGACCGAGTTGCGAACTTCGGACTCATCGGACGGGGCGCCGGCTGCTCCAGCCGTCGCGGCGCAGATTAAGAGCGACAGTAAGAGAATTATTAGCTTACTTTTCATTCGAGTCTTCATTGGTTTCCGATTCCTCGGACTCTTCCTCAGTCACCGCGAGGTTCGCGCGTATCTGAGCTCGATAGCTCAAGAACCAAGCGACAGCGCCCAGAGTTGCTGTAACGAAAGCCGCCGACATATTGTTCCGCCACAGGAAAGCGGCCGCGATGCTTACCAGGACTGCCGCCGCAAAGATCCACATGCGTTCGATCATGGTCGTGTCATTTCACGATCAACGAGATTGTCGAGTTGACGGTCGCCGGTGGATAACATTTTTCCTCGTCGCAGGCCTGCACCCTGACCGTGATCGGAAAAGATAAAGGACCACTGGCGGCATTCTTGTCGGCGTGCAAAGTGAGCTTAATCGGTATTTGGCCTTCATAGACGGCGAGGGGCTGTTCGGCGAACTGAAACTTCTTTTTTACCGGCGCCGGATAGGTCGGCGATCCGGCCGTGATTCCGGCCATCTTGCCTGGCGTCACTTCCGTGGCGATCAAATAAGAGAATGTCGCCGGATTAGCATTGATATGAAAGCCGGGCGATATCGAAAGAGTAACCACCGCCTCGGCAGAACTGTTTGGCGTGATGCTTAGAGGCGCCGCAGCCACCTTCACCACCTGGTCCGAAGAAGAGACGACTGCCGGCGTCTGACTCCGACCCGGCCCCAGTCCGCCGCCGTATCCCGGAGGTGCGCTCTTACTGCAGGCTGCCATAACAAGCGCGACGCACAGACATGACGCGAAACTCAAGGAGCGTGTCATTCTTCTTCCGCTCCCTTCCCATCGTTCCTCTTGATTCCGAACTTTTCCAAACGATACTGCAAAGTGCGAAAGGTAAGGCCGAGCAGTTTCGCAGCCTTGGTAATGTTGTAGTCAGTCTGGTCCATGGCCTGAAGAATCAGGTTTTTTTCGACTTCCTCAAACGAAATTCCTTCCGGCGGCAGTTTGAACCCGCCAGTGGTCGCCGTCTGTGATTCCTGCCGCACTTCAGTCGGCAGATCGTCAGGAATGATCATGTCGCCTTCGCAGAGCAGGATTGCGCGTTCAATGGCCGACTCGAGTTGCCGCACGTTTCCCGGCCAGCCATAGTCCATCAGGATGCGCCGGGTTTCAGTCGTCAGCCCCTTCACCAACCGCGAAGTATTGCGCGTATGTTTTTTCAGGAAGTAGTCGATCAAAACTGGAATGTCGTCGCGCCGTTCGCGCAGGGGCGGTACGTCAACCGACAGCACGTTGAGACGATAATAAAGGTCATCGCGAAAACGGCCGTCGCCCACCATCGCTCGCAAATCGCGATTCGTGGCCGCAATGACCCGCACGTCTACCGGGATTTCGAACGTGCCGCCGACGCGGCGGACCCTTCGTTCCTGTAAAGCGCGGAGGAGTTTTGCCTGCATGCTGACGTCAAGCTCGGCAATTTCGTCGAGAAAAAGCGTGCCGCGATCGGCAACTTCGAACAGCCCTTTCTTGTCCACGTGGGCGCCGGTGAACGAACCTTTCTCATGGCCGAAGAGTTCTGACTCAAGCAGGTTTTCGTTGATTGCGGCGCAGTTAACGGCCTGAAACATCTCCGACGAGCGCGGAGACTGATTATGAATTGCGCGGGCTATCAGTTCCTTGCCGGTGCCGGATTCACCGCGCACCAGCACCGTTGAGTTCGACCGCGCGACCTTCAGGATCATCTTCTTGACGGCTTCCATCTTTGGCGAAGCGGAGATGATTTCGACGTCGATCTTGTCGAGGTTTCCCAGCGCGCGTTTGATGGTCCCCAACAGCGCGTCGCGTTCGAAAGGTTTTTGCAGGTAGTCAAAAGCGCCGCGCCGTAAAGCGTCTTTGGCCGATTCGATAGTGCCGTGTGCCGTAAGAAGAATGACGATGATCGACGAGTCGAGCGCCAGCAGTTGCTGTAAAAGCTCGATGCCGTCCATGCCGGTCATCTTGAGATCTGTCAGAGCCAGATCGAAGTCGCGTTCTTTGGCGAACTTGAGCGCCGCTTCGCCAGAGGCAGCCGAAGTCACATCGTAGCCGGCGCCGGTCAGGATCTCCTGCAGAATATCGCGTTGCGGTTTTTCGTCGTCTACAACGAGTATGGATTTACGTGCCATGATTAATTTTTGTAGTGCGGTCGGTTTGTCAGCGCTTTCTTTCTCGGTGATGGCGGGCAGTAGCCCGCCTCTAAACATAGGACTGTTGTGTTGCCGGCAAGGTGATCGTGAACGTCGTACCTTCTCCCACTTTTGATTTTACCGAAATCGTTCCGTCATGATCGCCGATTACTTTCTTGACGATCGCCAACCCGAGACCGGTCCCTGTCTCCTTGGTTGAGTAATACGGCTCAAAAACTTTCGAAATGTCTTCGGGCGCAATCCCTCGCCCGCTATCAATTACCTCGATGCGAGCCCGGCGGCCCTGGTCTTCGCTCGATAGAACGACAGTTAGCTTACCACCGCTGCCGTCCATCGACTGGAGGCTGTTAATAATCAGGTTTGTCAGCGCCGAACGCAAAGACTCGGAGTCGGCCATGACAGGTGGCACGTCACCCTGCATCTCAACGCGCGCCTCGATATTGCTTTCGCCGGCCTGGGCCTCGAAGAGGCGCATGGCATCAGTGGCGGCGGCGAACAAGTCGAGTGGTTTGGGGTCGAGCTTCACCGGACGCGAGTAGTTGAGAAACTCCGTAATGCGGCTATTGATCCGCGCGACTTCCACCTTTAGTTGTTTAGTCAGCTCGTCGAATTTTTCCTGCTTCTCCGGCTCGCTCGGAGAGAATGTCGCGCGCAAGTGATCCAAAGTCAGATTGATATAGTTTAGCGGATTCCTGATTTCATGCGCGATGGCGGA
>JAWVEM010000374.1:0-4716 GCA_033856735.1 Blastocatellia bacterium | reverse complement strand
CCGGAAAAACCAGCGTCGCTTCTGCGCCGCAGACACAGTCCGACCGGCGCGAAGTGCGCGATCGCTGGCGCATCGGATTTCCTGAATACGATCGCTATGGCGACAAGGGCGCGCGCGGCCGCGACATTCCTTTCAAGAAGGGCCGCTGGTACGACCCATACAATCAAAGTTGGATTAAAGGCGATTATCCGATCATCGGTAACAAGACCTTCATGATCATTTCGGCGGTGAGTTCGACCACCGTTGACTTGAGCCGCACACCGAAGCCGTCAGATGTCAGTAGTGCTCGCGCCGGCAGCGCCGAGTTTTTTGGCCAGCCCGAACAGCTCGCAGTGAATCAAGTGTTTCAGGTTACGTTCGAGATGTTCCATGGCGACTCGACCTTCAAGCCACGCGACTGGGCGATCAAGATCTCGCCGACGTTTAGTCTCCCCAATTATCTCAACGCGCGCGAAAACGGTGTCGTCAACATCGACGTGCGGCGCGGCACAAATCGAACGGATACGCAGTTCTCTCTGGAAGAAGCCTTTGCCGAAGTGAAGCTCCGAGACGTCAACGCGAACTTTGATTTCGTTTCGGCGCGCGTCGGCATTCAGCCTTTCGTTTCGGACTTTCGCGGCTTTATCTTTTCAGATAACAATCTGGGCGCGCGGGTTTTCGGGGCGTTTGATAACAATCGTTACCAGTACAATCTCGCTTACTTCGCGCAGCTCGAGAAAGATACGAACAGCGGCCTTAACCGGTTTGATCGCCGCCAACAGAACGTCTACATCGCGAATATTTTTCGCCAGGACTTTATTAAGAAGGGTTACACAATTCAGGCCAGCGCGCTTTACAACGACGATCGGGCCAGCCGCAAATTCGATCGCAATGGGTTTTTGGTCCGGCCCGCTTTGATCGGCGACGTGCGGCCGCATTCGATCAAAGTTGGTTATGTGGGGATCAGCGGTGACGGACACCTGGGACGGCTGAACCTCACGAACTCGTATTACTACGCCTTCGGCCGCGACGATCGTAATCCGATAGCCGGGCGCGGCGTGCATATCAGTTCGCAAATGGCGGCGGTCGAGGCGTCCGTCGATAGAGACTACTTTCGTTTTCGCGGTTCGTTCTTCTGGGCGCAGGGCGATAAGAATCCGACTGATGGACAGGCCAACGGATTTGACGCCATCTTCGACGATCCGAATTTCGTGGGCGGGCAATTCTCGTTTTGGAATCGCAACGGCATCCGTCTGACGCAGACCGGGGTCGGCCTCGTGCAGCCGAACAGCATTTTGCCTTCATTGCGCAGCAGCAAGATCGAAGGCCAGGCCAACTTCGTCAATCCGGGAATCTTTATCTATAACGCGGGGGTGGATGTCGAGATTACCCAAAGGCTGAAAGCGATCTTCAACGTCAACTATCTGCGCTTTCATCGCACTGAATCGCTGGAATACATTCTGTTTCAGCCGCATATACGTCACGAGATCGGTTGGGACTACAGCGTCGGCGTCGCGTACCGGCCTCTCCTAATCAATAATGTGACGCTCACCTTCGGAGCGGCAACGCTGAAACCGGGCCGCGGTTTTCGCGACATCTACACGAACGCGACGAGCGATTGTCCGGCGAATGTGAGGGAGTTTTGCACCGCGGACAATACGGTCATTAATCCGAGCAAGCCACTGTTTTCATTGTTCGGGCAGGTGAAATTTGTTTTTTAGATGAAGCCACAGAGTCACAGAAGCGCAGAGATGAACAGAGCAGATCGAAAGACGGTTTGGCTGTTTATCGTGTCTCTCTGTCTCTGTGCCTCTGTGGCCATCGTTGTGTCTCGCACGCGGGCCGAGCAACCTAAGAGCTCAATTCCCACCGAAAGCCTCGAAGGCTGTCTGAAGTGTCACGACCAGATCGAACCGATGCACCGCTTCGGCCCGACGGCGACTTTGGACAAGCTCGATCATGGCAAAGACGCCTTGGGGCTGACTTGTACAGCTTGCCACGGCGGCAATCCGGTCGCGACCGACAAAGACTCGGCGCACGTGCAGCCGCGTTTCCTGCGCGAGTGGCAGCAAGATGGAAAGTTCAAGAGACCTGAACGTTCCGGACCGCTGCTGGCCAGAGAGAGCCTCGAGTTCGTACGCTTCATCAATCCCGGCGACTTGCGCGTGGCACCTAAGACCTGTGGCAGCTCTGAGTGTCACAGCACTGAGAGCAGCGCGGTGTCCAACAGCATGATGAGGCACGGGGCGATGTTGTGGGGCGCGGCGCTCTACAACAATGGCGGCTTCCCAATCAAAGACACAAACTTCGGTGAAAGTTATGGCGCGGACGGTGCGCCGCAAAGGCTGATTCAAATTCCGCAGCCAACCGAAGAGCAGCGACGATCAAGAGGGATCTTATCGTTTCTCGATCCAATTCCGCGTTGGGAAATTTCACAGCCGGGCAATGTCCTCCGCGTTTTTGAGCGAGGCGGGAAGCGTCGTCTGGAAGTCGGACTGCCTGACAAAGACGAAGATCCCGGCAAGCCTGACAAGGGACTAAGCCCGCGTGGTTTGGGCACGGCGCAGCGGACCGATCCGGTCTATCTGGGTTTGCAGAAGACGCGCTTACACGATCCGACGCTTAACTTCCTGGGCACGAATGACCATCCCGGTGACTATCGTTCCTCCGGATGCACTGCGTGTCACGTCATCTATGCCAACGATCGCGATCCACGACATTCGGCGTTCTATAGCAGCTCGGGCAATCTCGGTATGTCACAGTCGTCAGACACGAGCGTTCCGAAAAACGAATCAGGCCATCCCATCAAACATCAGTTGACCAGCCGCATTCCAACTTCGCAGTGCATGGTCTGTCATATGCACCCCGGCGAAAACATGGTGGCGTCTTATCTGGGACTCATCTGGTGGGACAACGAAACCGACGGCGACAAAATGTATCCGGCCCAACAGCACGATCCTTCGCAGACTGAAGAGCAGAAAAAACTCAACAGCAATCCCGAGGCGTCGAGCCTGCGCGGTTTATGGTCGGAACCGGATTTTCTGCAAAAGACGGGCACGGCAGAATTCAACAACCAGCTCAAGCGCACGCAGTTTGCCGACTCTCACGGGCACGGCTGGATCTTTCGTCAGGTCTTCAAGCGAGATCGGGAAGGGAACCTGCTTGACGCTAAGAACTCGATTGTCTCACCTGACGATCCCGATCGATTCAAGAAGGCAGTCCATCTCAACGACATTCATTTAGAGAAGGGCATGCAGTGTGTCGATTGCCACTTTCGACAGGACGTGCACGGCAACGGAATTCTATACAACGAACCGCGCGCGGCGATCGAGATCGGCTGCGTCGATTGTCACGGCACGATTCGCGAGCGAGCGACGCTCGTCACTTCCGGATTCGCTGCAGGGTTCGGCGTGAAAGACAGCAAGTTCGATCAAGGCAAGGGGCGCAACCTCGCTACGATTCGCTTTCGCAATCCGGAAGGTGATCGGCAATTGCTGTTTCAGCGGATCCGAGCCGACACTAAACGAAAAGACGAGAACGGAAGCGAGATCGCACTGAAAGCCGGTGACATCGTTCAGAATTCGATCGTCGTACCCGGTCGTTGGTGGCGCGTCAAACAGACTTCGGACACGATTAATCCGAATGCGCCGCACGCGGAGGATTACAGTGTGAAGTCGCGTTATGCGAAGACCATACGCACAGATAACGCGACCTGGGGCGACGTGCCAGCCGATGATAAGCAGCTCGCCCATCGCGATTCCAACATGACGTGCTTTGCGTGCCACTCGTCATGGGTTACCAGTTGCTTTGGCTGCCATCTCTCGATGCAGGCGAATCGCAAAATGCCCAACCGGCACAATGAAGGTGGCGACAGCCGCAACTTCACCACCTATAACTATCAAGTCATACGTGACGACGTGTTTATGCTCGGCCGCGACGGCACCGTTACGGGCAATCGAATCGCCCCGGTCCGATCTTCGAGCGCGGTCTTGGTCAGTTCGCAGAATCAAAATCGCGAGTGGATCTATTCGCAGCAGCAGACCATTTCGGCGGAGGGCTTTTCGGGTCAGACTTTCAATACGCATGTGCCGCACACCGTGCGCGCGACTGAGACTAAAGGCTGTTCCGACTGTCACGTCTCAAAGAAGAATGACAACAACGCGTGGCTGGCGCAGACGCTTTTGCTGGGCACTAACTTCGTCAACTTCATGGGGCGATATGTGTACGTCGCGGCGGACGATTCGCTGGAAGCGGTAGTCGCTACTGAACGTACCGAGCCACAAGCAGTCCTCGGCAGCACGCTGCATAAGATTGCTTATCCGGATAAGTATCGGAAATTTGTGAACGGCGGAGGCGAGTTGCGCGAGGCTTACAAGCACAAGGGCAATCCGCGCGTCTTGCAGGTACAACTGCGCGGTGAGTATGCGTACGTAGCGGCGGGGGAAGGGGGGCTGCGCGTCTACGACGTGGCCCAGATTGATCAGAAAGGATTCTCTGAGCGCATCACAACCGCGCCGGTTTCAAAGTTCGGACAGAAGCTTTACGTCAAGACAAGGTACGCGACGGCGGTGGCTGCGCCTTCGACGCTAGCGGTCGATCCAGCGCGCTGGCGCATGACCACGGATGGACAGATGGTTGACCCGGAGAGCGCGCGACAATTGCCCGCCGAGAAACTTGTAAACGAAGAGCAGCCGATTCACCCGCTCTACGCTTACCTTTATGTTGCCGACAAGTTCG
>JAWVEM010000373.1:0-2885 GCA_033856735.1 Blastocatellia bacterium | reverse complement strand
TCGATCGTCGAGCAGTACGTCCAACCCGGCGTGCTGCATCTCCTGGTATAGCTTATCGCCGGCCTCGCGCAGCTTCTCATCTTTGACGTTGGTGATCGTCACAACCGCATCGAACGGCGCCAGGCTCTTCGGCCAGATGATTCCGTTCTCGTCATAACTTTGTTCGACCGCTGCCGTAATAATTCGTTCGACGCCAATGCCATAGCTGCCCATCACGATCGGGACTGGCTTGCCATCCTTAGTCAGCACCGTTGCGCCCATCGATTCCGAGTATTTCGTGCCGAGCTTAAAGATGTGGCCAATCTCCATCGCCTTGTAGACTTCCAGCACTCCCGTTTCACAACGCGGGCAGGATTCGCCGGAAGTTACGGTCCTGAGGTCAGCCCATTGATCGACCTTGATATCGCGGTCGATGCTCACGCCACGGAGGTGATGATCGTCCTTGTTCGCGCCGGTGGTCATATTGCGGCGGCCCTTCAGGCCCAGGTCAGCGACGATGAAGAGTTGTGCCTTGGTTTCCTTTGCGCCAACCGCCCCTAGACTACCCGCGCTTGCGCCGAGCAACTCGCGAATCTCTTCCGGCTGCGCCGGGCGCGACGCGGTGGCACCGAGCGCATCGGTGAACTTAATCTCGTGTAGTTGATGATCACCTCGAACCAAAGCCAGGATCCGACGAGGTTTACCACCGATCGTGGCGATAAAAACCAGCGACTTTATTTGTCGATTCGCCGGAACCAGGTAGGGAGTTCTCGCGAGGTCTTCAATCGTACGTACACCTGGAGTGGGAAATTCTTCCGGCGCGTCAGGCCCGGCTTCATCTTCAATTGAAGGAAGCCGCGAGGTCGCTTTCTCGACATTGGCGGCGTATCCACAGTTCGAGCAACTGGCGATCAGGTCTTCGCCCGCGTCGGTCTTCGCTACGAATTCGCTGGACTCAGAGCCGCCCATCGATCCTGATGAGGCTTCCACAATGGAAAACTGGATCCCGCAGCGCGTGAATATCCGCTGGTACGCTTCGCGCTGGTCCGCGAACGAACGATCGAGTCCTTCACGATCGACGTCGAACGTGTAAGCGTCTTTCATGATGAAAGTGCGCAGACGCATCAGGCCTGATTTTGGCCTGGGCTCGTCGCGAAACTTGATTTGAATCTGATACCAAACCTGCGGCAGTTGCTTATAAGATCTGATCTCATTACGGGCAATCGAGGTGAAGATTTCTTCATGGGTCATGCCCAGGCACAGGTCCGCGCCTTTACGATCTTTCAAACGGAACATGTCGTCGCCAATCGCATCCCAGCGTCCTGACTCCTGCCAAATTTCAGCCGGATGCAGGGCCGGCAGATAAAATTCCTGCCCGCCGATGCGGTTCATCTCTTCGCGCAGGATCTGCATGACCTTCAGCACAATCCGTTGGCCGAGGGGCAGGTATGAATAGATTCCAGCCGACAGTTGGCGCACGACACCCGCGCGCAAAAGCAATTTGTGCGAAACGACCTCGGCATCAGCCGGGTCTTCGCGAAGTGTTGGAATGAAAAATTGTGACCAGCGCATAGGAAAACATTTTCACCCAGCGAAGGATCTAACGCAAACAGGTAGTGCGGCTTCGCCGCTTGATGTGCGGAAAGGCTCTGCCTTTCCGTCGCGCATCGATTTTGTGCTGACGCCTCAGTTCGGAGGCAGAGCCTCCGGCCAAAATTTGGAGTTCCTCGGAAAGCCATACGCTTTCCGCACATCATGCGGCATAGCCGCAAGGGAGTCGGCAGTTTTCGACTAAGACAATGAGGCTTCGGTATGAACTCCGTTGCGACTACGTCAACACGTGATGTACCATCGCCTCACAAAAATTCAAACAAGAGAGCCGAAAAATGAAAATAGCAATCGCCAGCGATCACGCCGGTTACGAAGAGAAGGAGCATTTGAAGCCTCTGCTCGATGAGCTCGGGATTCAGTACGAGGACCTGGGCACGGTTTCGGAAGAGTCGGTTGATTATCCCGACTATGCGCGCAAGGTGGGCGAAGAGGTCGCGCAGGGAAACGTCGATCAGGGTCTGCTGGTCTGCGGCTCGGGCACCGGCATGGCGATCGCGGCCAACAAAGTTCCGGGAGTGCGCGCGGCGGTCGCCTGGAATGAAGAGATTGCCACGTTGGCCCGCGAGCACAATGACGCGAACGTGCTGTCGCTCGGCGCCCGCGTGACGCCGCCGGAAGAGCTTCCCAAAATCGTGCGCGCGTGGTTCGCCGCCAAATTTGACGGCGGCCGTCACGCGCGTCGCGTCGAAAAGATTCGCGAGATCGAACAGGACGAACTCACGCATCACGCGCCGAAATAGCCAACACGCAAATGGGCGACGATGAGACGCAAGCTTCGCAGGCTGATTGCTTGTGCGGCTGTAATGCTTTTGACTTTCGTCGTGTCACTTGCTCAATCGGTACCAGACGAAAGGCCAAAGCTCAAAGACTTTGGTCCAACCTCAAACGTTTTGAAATGGGATTCGAAGAGAGAGAGCGCTGTCGAAATCGAGGCTCGCGCCAAGCCGACGACGCCCTGGCGACGATGAAGTTCGGATTGAAACAAACCTTGTTGTTCCAGAGCATCTTTGAACTCTCGTGATAGAGGAGAATTAAATGAGTGATCTCATGAACGCGGCGCTGGCTGAAGTCGATCCGCTGATTGCCAATGCGATCGACCAGGAAGTCGCACGCCAGGCGAATGGCCTGGAGTTGATCGCCAGCGAAAACTTTGTCAGTGAAGCGGTGCTGGAAGCCGCGGGCTCAGTCTTTACCAACAAGTACGCCGAAGGCTACCCAGGCAAGCGTTACTATGGCGGCTGTGAATTTGCCGACGTCGTCGAGCAAACCGCGATCGATCGCGCGAAGGAATTATT
>JAWVEM010000372.1:0-10058 GCA_033856735.1 Blastocatellia bacterium | reverse complement strand
CTTCGATCCCGCAGGCCCGCGCGCGATTGGCCAGACTCTAGCAGTCACACTGCTGCTTTTTGTCTTTGCCGCTGCGGCAGAAGAAATGCTTTTCCGCGGCTATCCATTGCAGACGTTGACGCGCGCGAATCTCGCCTGGCTGGGTGTGCTGCTCACTTCGGTGCCGTTCGCCGCGGTTCATCTCAACAATCCGCACGCTGTTCCGGTTTTCACTTTTGTGAACACGGCGCTGGCCGGCGTGTGGCTGGCCGTCGCCTACCTGCGGACGCGCAGCCTGTGGTTGCCCATCGCGCTCCATTGGTCATGGAATTGGACCCAGGCATCCATCGGTTTCCCGGTGAGCGGCATTGAAAGAATCGCGCCCGCACCCTTATTGCAGGTACTGAATGTCGGGCCCGATTGGTTGACGGGTGGCGCTTACGGAATCGAAGGAGGCGCAGCCTGCACGGTCGCGCTCCTGATCTCAACCCTGATCATCTGGCGGGCGAAACTATTCTCGCGCGCCGACGTAACAGGCGGGCAAGCGCGCAGCCTCGCGCGGCCTCCGGTTTAGAAGCGGGCTACCACCCGCTAGTCTGGCAGTAGCCCGACTCTAAACGGCTCAGTTAACACTCTCTCCGCAATACCCGTCTTAGCCATGTCAGACAAACGCAAAGTCCGACTACACCAACTCAGAGATCACAGAGGCGCAGGGATGTTAGACGCTGAAGCAACCGCAGACATGCTTCTCATGACCAGACCATTCACGGCACCCATCGCAGCGGAGCAGCCGATCGAAGTGGCGTTGGTAAAGGCGGTGTTGAGCGGCGAGCGGGATCGATACGCCCGGCTATACGAGATGTACGCGCCGCTGGTCCATGGCATTCTGCTGGCGCGCGTGCCCCGTGGTGAAGTCGACGATCTGGTGCAGGACATTTTTCTGCACGCGCTCAGAAAGCTGCACACGCTGCGCGATGCGGCCGCCTTTGGTCCCTGGATCGCGATGATTGCCCGGAACCGCGCGATGGACTTCTATCGCAGCGCGCGCGAAACCGTCGAAGTTACCGAGCAGATGGCGATTGAGCGGCCGCCGAACAGGACCGCGAAAGAAATTCTGGATTTGATTTGCCGCTTGCCGGACGCGTATCGCGAAACTCTGGTCTTGAGATTTGTCGAAGGGATGACTGGACCGGAGATCGCTGCGCGCACGGGATTAACCCCAGCCTCAGTGAGAGTAAACCTGCATCGCGGAACGAAACTCTTGCGCGAGAAAATCGGGGCGACTGCGACAGAACGTACCGTTTAGAGGCGGGCTACCGCCGGTGCGGACAGGAGGTCCGCGCTCCGAGGAGATCACGACATGGATGACAATTATCTTTGGGATCGTTCAGGTGAGGCTGACCCTGAGATCCAGGAACTCGAAGAAACTCTCGGCACGTTGCGATATCAACCGCGGCCGTTGGATATTCCGCGCAACCTTCAGTTAGGACGCCGGCGAAGGTTCTTCCCCGCGATAGCAATTGCCGCTTCGATAGCTCTGTGCGCGGTTCTCCTGGGCCTGTGGTTTGGTTTCAATCGGCGCCAGCCCGCAGCGTCTGTGGCAAATAACAGTTTACATATCGAACAGCCGGCCACCGCAACACAGCCGTCATTGAAGCCGAATACTCAGGTTGAGGAGGCTACTGCCGTTAATCGCCCAAAGCAAATTGACCTTCAAAAGCATCGCGAAGCGCGCCGTGATCTTCTGGCTCGAAACCAGAGCCGCGCCACGCGAACTGTAATTCGACCACCTGAGTTAACCTCCGAGGAACTGGCTGAAAAAGAGCAGGTGCTGGTAGCGCTGCGCCTGGTCAGCTACAAATTGAATGTCGCGCAGCGCAAGACGCAGGGCGTGCCTCAACTCAACCCAATTCGCAATCAACACAAGATAGGATAAGTGAACTATGAAAAACCTCTTCCAAAACACTTGGAAACTTGCGCCGGTGCTCGTGATATTGCTTGGCGGCGGCGCTATAACGGCCTGGGCTCAGGGCCCCAGGCTACAGATCGATCAGCTTGATGTGCTGGCGAACAAGGCGAGTGAAACGGTCGACGTCAAGTTGGACGAGCGCCTGATGGCAACCACCGCGAAATTCTTCTCAGGCAAGGACGATGCGGACATCAAGGAAGCGCTGAAAGGCATTAAAGGGATTTACGTTAAAAGCTTCACCTTCGAAAAGGAAGGCGAGTTTTCGCAGGTCGAAGTTGATTCAGTTATGTCCCAACTTCGCGGCAGCACCTGGAGCAAGATCGTAACGGTTAAGAATAAGAAGGGCAGCGAGAACGTCGAAGTCTATCTCAATATGGTTGGCGATCAGATTACCGGCCTGGCCGTGCTTAGCATCGAGCCTAAGGAGTTCACCGTCGTGAACATCGTGGGACAGATCGACCTCGAGAAGCTGAGCAAGCTGGAAGGTCAGTTTGGCGTTCCCGATCTCGGCATCGAGCAGGATAAGACTAAAAAGAAATAGGCGACGCGCCATGAAGATCAAGGTGAAGATCACAATTGCCGGACTAGTCATCGCGCTGCTGCTTCGCGCCGGACCTGCAAACGTCCTGGCCCATGGCGATGGCTTCAATGACGCCGTGAAGATCATCGAGCAGTTCTACCACGTCAAGCACCAGGGCATTCCTTTGCTCGCGCGTGCCGGGATGAAAGCCGCGGGCACTGCGGCGCGAATGAAAGGCGGCGATTACAAACGACTGGCCGATGCCGGTAGCGTGCGCGTCGCCTTCTTCGAAGATCAGAATTTTGATTCGCGCGGCCAGATCGCCAGCTTTAAGGCATCGATGCAGGCGACCCTGGCGGGGACATGGTCACCGCTGGTGCAGACCCTCGCGCCCAGGAACGAAGAGCAGACTTACATTTATGTTCGCGATGCGGCTGACAAATTTCATGTGCTGATCGTCACCATTGAGCGTCACGAAGCCTCCGTGGTCCAGGCCACGGTCGCGCCCGAAATCCTGGCGCAGCTTATGAAAGATCCGGGCGAAATGGGCAAGGCACTAACGGAAGACGCAACCATCAACGACAACTAGTGGCCCGTTCCCTAATCATGAGGCGGGTTCAGTAACAGGAGTGTTAACCATGAAGGCATCAAACGAATCTCACGCCCAGGCGCAAAGCCGCAAAGTCAGTCTCGTCAAACGAGCTCGGCGTCTCTTCGCGCCCTGTGGTTTTGGCGCGGTTTTTTTAGCAACTCTCCTCATGGCGTCTTCGGCGACGGCCCAGGAAATCGCCGACACGATCCGCGTCCATACGCGCGTCGTCTTCATGGATGCGCTGGTCAAAGACAAAAAGACCGGCATCCCCATCTCAGATCTCAAGCCCGAGAACTTTGAGCTGTTCGACGATGGACAGCCGCGCCCGATCTCTTACTTCACGCCCGACGGTCAGGCACGCAAGCCTTTAGCGATGGCGATCATTCTCGACTGTCGCGGAGACGGCGCCGGCAGATTCCTCAAACGTCCCGAAATTCTCAAAGCAATGACGGACGCGTTAGCCAAACTGCCGCCGGGTGACGAAGTGGGTATCATGGCCATGAACATCGGCGAAGATGAAAAGCGCGTCTGGCTGACTACGTTCACCAACGATCCTTTGAAGCTTGCCGCCGCGCTGACTCGCGTGCCTGACTTGGTAGACCGCCCCGAAAACGCTCCCAATCTTCCCACTGACGCCGAGAAACAGAAGACCGCAGCCACACCGCAAAAGCAGGGTAAAGGCAGCATCAGCGTTAGTACTGATTCGTCGAAAGATAAGCCCGAAGACGCATCCCGCGACACTGCTTCGAACAAACCGAAGCCCGAAGACATTGTCGAGACTGAGACGATCAAGGGAAAGAACGGCTCAGTGGTAACGCGAACTGTGATGAAAGACGGCACGGTGAATTTGAAGCGCGTAAACAGCAGCGGCCACGTCACGATCGAATTGGATGATGTGTATGACATGGCCGCCGCAGTGCGTGAGGCAACTCGGATCTCGGACAAAGAGCGTCCCAATTCGCAGCCGGCGATTGTATGGGTTTCCGACGGCATTGCGCCAATCTTTTACGAAGACCGTGACGCCACTGCCCAAATACTCATTCGCCAGAACGCGATCTTTAATTCGCTGACAGTGGACATGCGCACGCTCTACAAATTTCTGCTGCCGCTTGGTCAACCCCTGGCCGGATGGACGGGCTTAAGTCTGGCGGGCAGCGCGAAGCGGTTGGCGCAAGAAAGCGGCGGCGAGGCCGTGCGCGTCAATCGTACCAGCGACTATGGCGCGGGTCTCGCGAAGATCATCGGCAATCTTACCGCGCGTTACAGCCTCGGTTTTGCACTCAGCGAACAGGAAAAAGACAAGGGCCGCATGCACGAACTAGCGGTGCGGGTGAAAGCAGTTGACGACAAAGGCAAACAGCGCAAGTTGGAAGTAAGCTCACGGCGTGGCTACTACATTCCGAGAAGCAACACGGACCAGGCCTCAGCGAACAAGTAGCGTCATCCTCTTCAAATAAGTAGAATAGAGCTTCGTCAGCATCACGATGACCAGCATGTCGAAACAAGATGTGCTGGTCATCTGAGATCGTTATGAAGCTTTTCACCGTCGAAGAAGCCAATTCCCTGCTCCCCAGTGTTCGCCCAATCGTTAAGTCGATTCAGCGGTCGCATCGCCGTCTCACTTCATTTCAAACGACCGCGAAGCATGCCGCTGAAGGCGCCGAGAATGGCGGCGGCGGCATGACGCAGGGACCCAGGTATGCGAGCCTGCTGATTGATTTGTCGCTCGGGGCGGGTCACCTGGAAACTCTGGGCGTCCAACTGAAAGATTATTCACAGGGACTAATTGATTTTCCATCGATGAGAGACGGCCGCGTGGTGCTGCTCTGCTGGAAGGCGGACGAAGGCGATGAACTCGAATGGTGGCACGACCTCGAAACCGGATTTGGCGGTCGCCAGCCGCTCTAGTGGCACAGACTTCAGTCTGTGATCCCTCTTCCTTTATTCAACACAGACTAAAGTCTGTGTCACCCCAACCTCAAGCCCTGCTATATTTTCTCGTTGACGACTTAAAGTAAAGTCTGATACCATCCGCCTCGTCTAAGAAGGAGGGCATTGGCCGTTTGGATCGTTGCCCTTCACGTGGTTCGACTTACTGGGCCGGTGTTCTTGCCGTTGCAAGTTTCCGACGCCGCCCACGATAGCAACTCAGATACTGCCCCGTATCTATTCACGATCCACGATGCAAGAACCTCTATCGAATTCATCCATTGAACAAGTCATTACCGACAGTGGACTCGTCGAAGCTCTTTGTGACGAACCATTGACCCAGCAGACGTCTACCCTGATCGAATTCCCTGGGACGTCGCGGCCTTTGCCCGAGTGGCGAAAGCAGTTGAGTCAGCGCGTGCGTGAAGTTCAGGATCGCCGCGCGCGCGAAGCTGCCGAAGAAGCTGCCGCGGCCCAGGAGTCAGGAGCAGTTTCGTGTGCGCTGCCGTCAGCGCAGCTCGAGCTGGTTCCCGATCTTGAACAACAGGTAAGGAATCCGATCGTTTCAAAGGCG
Organism: Blastocatellia bacterium; assembly: GCA_033856735.1. Lineage (GTDB taxonomy): Bacteria > Acidobacteriota > Blastocatellia > Pyrinomonadales > Pyrinomonadaceae > UBA11740. The sequence goes on along the minus strand of JAWVEM010000372.1, from coordinate 4,495 downwards.
TTGGAACGGCTCGAGCGCGCGCGCCATCCCGATCATGTTAGAAGCGGATTCGCCGCCGCGGCCACGGCGCCAGCCTTCGCGCCCGCCGGTGACAATGCTTCCGAGCCGGAAGTTTGCGATCCGGAAGCCATCGAAACAAAACCGAAGCTTACCGTCGTCGCTTCTTCAAAGCCTGAAGCAATCGATCGTCCCATGCCGGAGGTGACCGATCGAAAGCCGGTACGCGTGATCTCCGATAGCGTCGACGACGTGGCGCTGTCTTACCTTGAAACCTGTCTGGCCCTACCCGCGATCGCCGCTAACAAGGACAACCAGAGCGCCGGCTTCGGACGCCGGACTATTGCGGGCAGTTTGGATCTATTGCTGGTGGCATTAATGGCCGCCCCGGCGGCCGCCGCAATTGAGTTCTCCAATGGCGATTGGTCGGACCCGCGTGTGGTTGGCTTGATGAGCGGCATCACCGTAGTAACCATGTTCGCTTACTTCACGATCTGCATCGCCCTGACCGGCAGGACCCTGGCCATGCGCATGCTTTCACTGCGAACCATCGATTTGCGTACCGGAATGATTCCGACCGGAGGACAGTCGATAAAGCGCGCGCTCGGTTACATCGTCGCGCTGGCGATACTTGGTTTGGGAGTGATCTACGCACTGATTGACCCGGATGGCCGCACAGTCTATGACCGTTTTTCCAAGACCATCGTAATTCGCGACTAGACAGCGAGCAGGATTTTTGCTCTTAAGAAAGGCGAAGGCTTCGGCTTTCGCCTTTTGTTTCCCGGCAGAGACCGCAAGCATTAACCTCAACCAAGTTGGAAATGGCGGTCGGCTCCGTGGGACCCTGATATTTATAGCTCCAACAGTTAATCGATGATCAAGCTCCGTCAGGAGCGACATCTTGTTCCATCGAAGATACCTGCACGAGTACCATTTCGCTCCTACGGGCTTTGAAAGATTTTGCAGGTCGCGGTCTAAAAATACTCCGTCCCTACGGGACTCGTCGCGTGGCCTGCCTTCTACTCCGCTCTGGTGAAACATCGATCCTCTCCTGTTCGATGACCCATCACCCTGCCGGCCTTTATGTGCTAGTTTCTCTGATCGAGACGATGGACGATGGACGATCAAGCAATCACAGAGATAGTCGCAGAGCTTCAGACGCTCATGATTGGGCGCGCTCCGGGCAAGATATTCCAGCTCTCCCCACTCTCACTCGTGATCGATTTTCGTCTGCGCGATCACGGCGATCTCTTCCTCAGCGTCGAGCCGGCCCACCCTAGAATCTATCTCGTGAAGCGCCGGGTTCGTGACCTGGAAAAGCAAAGCATGCCGCTGACTCAATTCGGTCAGAGTTTGCGAAAGGAACTTTCGAACACCACTCTGCGATCGATCGAGAAGGAGCCTGACGACAGAATCGTTTCCTTTTATTTTTCGGGCATAGACGAACTGGGACAAAGCCAGGAACGCACAATGATCGCTCAACTGACAGGGCGCGCGGCTAACCTCTTTTTGATCGATGGCCGGGGAGTCATCGTCAATCAAGCGCGCGAAGGAAAAGGGCTCGGGCAAAAAATCGGCGAACCATATCAAAAGCCGCCGGCAGCAGGCGTACGACAATCGTCGGCCGTTCACGGCGAGCTGATCAAGACGATACGCGCTGGCCTGCACCCAACGGTTTCCGAAGCCGCGGATGCTTACTTCACTTCCCTGCTCTGGCATCAAGGTTTCGACAACCGCGCCCGCGTCGCGCGCGCCGAACTGCGGAAGAAGATCACACACCACCAGAAGCTGCTCAAACAAATCGAACTGGATTTAGCCAGTCACGCCAACGCCGAAGTTCACAAACGCCTGGGCGATCTTTTGCTGGCAAATCTAAGCACAGCGCGGCGAGAAGGAAAGACGGTAGTGCTGATCGATTATTTTGCCGGTGACGAGGCCACCGTCGAAATTGAAATGGACGAGCACTCAACCCTCCCGGAAGAAGCCGAACGGCGCTTTGCCCTCTTCTCGCGGTCCAAGCGCGCGGTGCGGCAAATCTCTTCGCGGATCGCAGCGATTGGGCCCGAGTTGGACATGCTCAACTCAAAGCTTGAAGCATTGGAAAAGATAATCGCCGACCGAGATGAGGCCGCCCTCGAAAGCTTTACGGCGAAGAGGTCGGTCACCGCGCCGGCAGCGCGGGGCTCGAAGCACAAGATCGAGAAAAGAGTTCCCGGCACTCGCAGTTATCTCTCTTCAGATGGTTTTGAAATTCTGGTGGGCCGGACCGCGCGCGACAATGATCATCTAACCTTCAAGGTAGCGAAGCCGAACGACCTGTGGTTGCACACCGGCGATTATTCCGGCTCGCACGTCGTCGTGCGTAACGCCACTCGCAAAGACGTTCCTCATCGCACTTTGATCGAAGCGGCCCAATTGGCCGCCCAGTTTTCCCAGGCGCGCAAAGATCCAAAGGTCGACGTCCACTACACTCAACGCAAGTTTGTTTCGAAACCGAAAGGCGCCGCGCCCGGCCTGGTGCGGCTGACGAGGTTCAAGAATATTACGGTGGAGCCTAAGGAAAAGCTGGAGCGCATCTGAACCCAATTTAAGTCCTTGAACTTGTCCACCTGATGCGCTGACATCCTTCAGCGACTTATTCAGAGGCTTTTTCATTCCTGCCCAATGGCAGCTCCACGCGAAAGGTCGTGCCCTTCCCGGGCTCGCTCTCGACTTCGATACTACCGCCGTGCAGGTCGACGATTTGTCTGACGATCGACAGGCCCAAACCGGTGCCGCGTTTCTTGGTGGTGAAGAAGGGCTCGAACAAGCGGGCTTGCGTCTGGGCATCCATACCCTTTCCCTGGTCGGTGATGAGAATGCGCACTCTTCCGTTGCTGGTGCGCGCGGGCGCTTCGATCGATTTGGATCTGTCATCGGACTCGACCATCTCGGTCTTGATCTTCACCGGAGACTTGGGCTCGCCTGCGTCGATCGCGTTGGCAATCAGGTTCACAAAGACTTCGCGTAATTGTTCCTCGTCCCAGTTTCCGAGAATCGGGGCGGGACCAAAATCCTTTTCAATCGGCGTTTCTTTCTCTTGCACCCGATCCGCCACCAGTTCGAGACTCGATTCAATCAACTCTTGTAAGTTGGCCTCCACAGTATCCAACTGCCGCCGCCGCGAAAACTGGGTCACGTCGACCACCAGTTTGTTCAGGTGATGGATACCGCGTTCCACCAGTCCCATAGTCTTCAAAGCATCAGCGGTGACCATGTATTCGCGCAGCATTTCAATTCCCAGGCGAATGCTCCCGAGCGGGTTCTTGATCTCGTGGGCCAATTGCGCGGCGGCTTCGCCGACGGCCGCCAGCGCTTCGCCCCGTCGCAGGGCAGCCTCCGCCTTCGCCGCTTCCGTCACATCCACCAACGTGAGGATCTGCCCGTGTTCACGGTCGATTTCGATCGGCGACGAATAAACATCAAACGCGCGTTCGGCGCCCTCTTCGCTCAAATTCCACCGCCCACGATACGTCGCCTCATCTACATACGAAGCTGTAGCTGACTCCAACAACCGGGTGCGATCCGCTGAATCGACGCGGTCGTGAATCGAAGAGCCGATGGTGGCGTGGGGAAAGATGCGCAGGAACGCGGCATTCGCACTGCGGATCCGATCCTGTCGATCGATTGCCGCGATGGCGCTGACCATACCTTCCAGCATTTGATTGCTGAACTCACGCTCGCGACGCGCGGCTTCAGTGCTTTGTTTGTTTTGATGAAAGCTGCGCTGCACCTGCCAAATGGTGGCCACGGCCACTCCCAACCCGGCCAGCAAGGCCAGGAGATTCCAGGTCCTGATCGATCGCGTCGCTGCCTTCTGCATCTCCTCAGCCCGAACAAATATCTGTGGCTCTTCGCTCGCTGAATCCTGGATGAGCGCGTTCAAGTCGGCTTCCAGGTCGCGAAATTTCGCAAAACCTTCCTGCGAATATCGATTCTTGTCACTCGTTATTTCGAGATAGACGGCGAGGTCATCGCGGAACTTCCGCCACTTCGGCAATTCATCGACCGGTGCGTGATCCACCTGTGCCAAGAGATTCGTCACTTCAACCCGGGCTGAATCCAAACGCAAATCGAAGGGTGGAGACAGTTCGCGGCGGGCATCTGATTCCATGCGCTTCCGCGCTTCGTTGTCGAGCTTTGTAAGAGAAACACGCAGTTTCAGCAACAATCCGGCCCGGGCGGCATGAGCATTTTCAAGTTCCAGAGCCGCCCGGCTGGTCTCTTCCAGGCGACGCATGCTCAAGCTGCCCAGGACCCAAATGAGCAACAATAGGAGCGCGAAGCCGGCCACCAACGGAAGCAATGTAGGATCCAGTCGCTTATCCTTGTGGCCGCCGGGAGGGGGCGGTATCACGCGTCGATAGACGACCTCGCCCTCTGACTGTTGAGTTGGTTTCGGTTGGGTGGACATCAAATCGATACGGCGTCATTCAAAGTATTGAGAATTGAAAAGTGC
>JAWVEM010000371.1:0-4508 GCA_033856735.1 Blastocatellia bacterium | reverse complement strand
TCGTCTTTCGAGGCAAAAGCGATTCGCGATCCATCCTGCGAAATTGCCGGAGCAACCGCACGGGTCCTTCCCATTTGGAAGAAAGAGACAGGGTCGCCGGCGACGTTGGCGCGGATCGCGCGGAAATGATCAGCGCCGCCGGCGCTCGCAATGTCCTCGGTGGATTCGAACGCGAGAATTCTGCCGTCGCCACTGATCGACGGATTAAGATTGATGGCTTCTTCGGTTGTGGTCGTGACCCGGCGCAAACCTGGGGATTGCGTCTGGCCTCGGCGCAGACTGGTAAGACAGAGCGCAGTTGCCCACACCAAAATGAAGACAAATATTCTTATCTTGCGCACGGGAGGTTCGGTCCGAAACAAACGCCGGGATTCTACATATCTCTCCCAGGAAAACAATGAAGCGGAATTTGCTACACGGTGTCGGTTAGCCAGCAAAGGCACTAGCACGCAAACATCCCATGGATTCGGTGTCGGGCTCACTTGGAGATGTGATCCGCGCTGGTGCTGGGAGCGCGGACGTCCCGTCCGCATCGCGCTGGACGGATAGGGGCCGTGTCCCACCGATTCTTTCGCGCTTCGCGCTCAGTGCGGACGGGACGTCCGCGCTCCCAGCAAATGCAACCTCCGTACTTGGCACAGAATACGGTGACAGATCGTCGCCGGTAGCATCTTTACTATCGCTGCGCTACGATTCATCGATTCACTTTTTGAGGGCGGCGTAACGAAGCAGTTCACGGTGGTTACTTAAGGAGACGGGGAAAGCATGAAAGTTTTGATCGCAGGGGCCAGCGGGCTGGTGGGTTCGGCCTTAATTCCGGCCTTGGAAGCCGAAGGCGCTGAAGTCACACGTCTGGTTCGCTCGTCAGCCGGCGCGGGAGAGATTGTATGGCATCCCAATAATGATCACATCGACGCCAAGAGTCTGGAAGGCTTCGACGCGGTGATCAATCTTGCTGGTGAAAACATAGCCGCGGGCCGTTGGACTGACGACCTGAAGCGCAAGATCCACGACAGCCGCGTAAACGGCACTCATCTGTTGAGCGAAGCGATAGCCAAGCTCGCGCAACCACCGAAGGTTTTCCTGTGCGCCTCGGCTACCGGCTTCTATGGCGATCGCGGCGACGAGAGTCTGGACGAACAGAGCGATTCGGGCGGCGGCTTCCTGGCCGGCGTCTGCCGCGAATGGGAGCAGGCGACGGAACCGGCAAACGCCGCCGGTGTGCGCACGGTCAATCTGCGTTTCGGGCCGATCCTCGCGCGTGAAGGCGGGATGCTCGCAAAGCTTTTGACTCCGTTCAAAATGGGTATGGGTGGAAAAGTCGGTTCGGGAAAGCAATATATCAGCTGGGTGGCGATTGATGACGTAGTCAACGCGATCAAGTTGGCGCTCAAAGACGAATCGATTCGCGGGCCCTTGAACATCGTGTCACCGCACCCGGTGACGAATGAAGAATTCACGAAGACTCTCGGCCACGTGCTTTCTCGTCCGACGGCTCTGGCGATGCCGGCGTTTGCGGTGCGACTTGCGTTCGGTGAGATGGCGGACGAGATGCTGCTCACCAGCCAGCGCGTGATTCCGAAGAAACTAAATGATGCGGGTTATGAGTTTCAGCAACCGGAATTGGAAGGCGCGCTGCGGAAGCACCTGGGTTAACTGAAGATCGCAACCCGTCGACACAAAGGAGTCCCGTAGGGACGAAATATTTATAGAACGCGCCATGCTAAATTGATTCGTCGCTCCGAAGGAGCGAAACATTGTGCCGCCCATAAAATGGGCTCGAGAACTTGTTTTCCGACGGGGGCTATAAATATGCCGTCCCTGACGGGACTTTGGACAAACGTTCACCACAGCAACAACGCCAACAAATATCGAAACGCTCCCGCGCCGATCAAAACCCAAAACGCGTTTGCCCGGTAACGCAGCAGGATCAGGAGAATGATCACGGCCATTCCCAGGCCGATGATCGAGTGTATGCCTGAGCGGCCAACGCTCCAGGCGGCGGCGACCAGCAGGCCGGCAACGGCAGGTGCGACTCCGCGGAGAAAGGCCTGCATCTGTCGGTTGGTTCGAAAGCGTCTGAACGATGAACCGGCGGCGATCGTCATTAGAAACGACGGCAGGAAAACGCAAATCGTAGCGAACAGGGCGCCGATGGTACCCGCCACGCGATAACCAACGAACGTCGCCATGATCAAAACCGGGCCCGGAGTGATCTGGCCCAGCGCGGTCGCGTCGGCAAACTCCTGATGCGTGAGCCAGTGATGCGAATTGACCACCTCGGCCTCGATCTCGGGAATCATTACAAAGCCGCCGCCAAAAGTAACCGACCCGATCCGCAGAAAAATGAAAGCGAGTGAAAGCGCGAGGCCAAGTTTGGCCAGGCCCGGGATGGCTACCAAAAAGAAAGCGCGCGCAGAAGACTTGTTCGTCGATTCGAAATCATCTAAGCCCTCCTCTTCCGATTCGACATCATCCAGCGCGTCGTCCTGGTAGTCATCCAAATCCGGCTGTGCTATGCCCGCCTCGCTCATCCGTCGCAAACGTTCTTCCGCAATCGCTTCTGTCAAGTAACCGCCAACAAACTTGTGGGGCTTTGCGCGTCTCCTAGCCATCCGGCTGCGAATGCGCTGTTGGCGGCGATGAGCAAATCCGCGAATCCGCTCCAGACGCGAGAGCTGCTTTTCGCGAAACGTTTCAATGCCGATACCAACCAGGCCTGAGAGCAAGATAACTTCGACAACCGTGGCTTTGAAGACGACGACGGCCGCGCAGGCGAGAATCATCAGGATTCGTTGCCACGGCTGGCTGACAGTTTGTTTGCCCATGCGCCAAGCCGTCACCGCTATCAACGCGACCACGGCTGAGTTGAAGCCGTGAAACAACTGCTCGGTATTAGGGAGCGCGCGGAAACGATCGTAGAAGATCGCCAGCGCGATCATCATGAACATCGACGGCAGGACGAAAGCCGAAAGCGACGCGCCGGCCCCGCGCCACCCGCGCAGGCGATATCCGATATAGGTGACGGCGTTGCCCGCGCTGGTGCCAGGCAGGCTCTGACCAAGGGCGAGTGCTTCCACGAAATCCTGCTCGCCGAGCCAACGCCTTTCAAGCACGACCACGTGCCGGATTTGTGAAAGCACGGCAAAACCGCCGCCGAATCCCGTAAGTCCGATTTTCAGGAATGAAAGAAAGAGTCCGCCCAGGGTGGCGGTACGCGAAATTTGTTTTAGCCGCCGATGGCCGTATCGCGCGCGCGTTCTGATCTTGTGAACACGCTGACGTGGGTGTGTGCGTCTGGCAAACGACTGATGTTCCACTGAGGTTTGGAGTGTAGCATGTCAGAAGCCTGCGCGTGAGCAAGGGCTGCGTACTATCTGCTTCAGTTTGAAATCAGAAACTCCCTGGTGCCGGGAGCGCGGACGGCTCGTCCGCACTGAGCGCGAAGCGGGAACGAATCAACTGGTACGTTTGTCGAGAGATGGAATACGACTCGCGCCCACGGCGCGGGCGGACGGGACGTCCGCGGTCCCAGCATTGACGGGAATCTGACTTTGGAATTGAGCCAGTAGGTTGCTTGCCCTCCCTTACGGTCGGGCTTCTGATACTCAGCCGGTCCCTTGCGCGGCTGCTTCTTTGCGGGCTGAGAACTCGGGCAGGGCTTCAAACACTTCCAAAGCGTACTTGACGTTGCCGAACGGGGCTGACACTTGCACCCCCTGAATCATGTCGCGCACTTCCATCAGCGATTCCCGGGCGATCTTTAAGCCTTCGTCGCGACCGGCCTCTTTGCTGACGGCCGACGCGTCGCGCATGCGATCCATGATTGAGGGCGTCACGCGCACGCCGGGAACCTCGTTGTGCAGAAATTCCGCATTGCGGAACGAGACGAGAGGCCAGATGCCGGCCACGATGGGAATGCGACAGTGCTCGATGCCTTTGAGAAAATCCTTCAACTGATCGGTATCGAACACCGGCTGAGTGATCGCGTATTGAGCGCCTGCTTCAACCTTGTATTCAAAGCGTTTGATCTCTTCGTCCAGATTGATCGCGCCGGGGTTTACGCCTACGCCAATGCAGAAGGCGGTGGGCTGCCCAATCGGGTTGTTGCCAATATCGAGGCCGTGATTCAACTTGTTCACCATGTTCGTCAGGCCGATGGCGTCGATGTCGAAAACGGCTGTGGCGTCGGGATACGGTCCCATCTTTGGCGGATCGCCGGTAATCAACAAAAGGTTGCGCAGACCCAGCGCCGCCGCGCCCAACAAATCGGACACCATGCCGAGCAGGTTCCGATCGCGACAGCAGTAGTGCAACACCGATTCAATGCCGATTTGTTGTTCGACCAGGACAGCAGTAGCCAGGGCGCTCATGCGCGACTGCGCGCGGGCGCCATCGGGAATGTTCACCCCGTCGACGCCGGCGTCTTTCAAGAGCCTGATTGAATCGAGAGTTTTTTGAGTATCACAACCCTTCGGCGGCAGCACCTCAACTGAGGTGACGAATTC
>JAWVEM010000370.1:0-11803 GCA_033856735.1 Blastocatellia bacterium | reverse complement strand
AGTAGCTCAGTGGTAGAGCATCGCCTTGCCAAGGCGAGGGTCGCGAGTTCAAATCTCGTCTCCCGCTCCAATCTCAGGAATGAGGGCGGAAGAATGAAGGCTTGTTGTTGTTTTCGGTTCTAAGTTTCGGTTGCGATTGCGGCGACTGAGAGGTTTGGACTGAAGACTTTCCTTCATCCTTCCGCCTTTATCCTTTATCCTTCAGACACGGCGGCGTAGCCAAGTGGTAAGGCAGAGGTCTGCAAAACCTTTATTCATCGGTTCGATTCCGATCGCCGCCTCCAACTACTCAATATATTCAATAGTCTGCGAGCGACACAGTTAGCTGCCGACTTTCACGAGTATCACTCTTGTATCACTACCTTGCGAGTCGCCCCCACGCAGTCGTCCTGGTCAATGTTAGTTGGCACACTCTGACGGTTGCGATAGTCTGTGTGACGTCGCGATTACTAGCGTGAGCCGGGCGAGTACTTCTTCTTATCTAGTTGGATTTTGAGGAGGAAGTGGCCAAACTCAGCAATGTAAACGACAAGAGGAGAGTCGGCACAACCGCTCTGAAGGATCACAAGAACCCTGCGGCAAGGCGTTAAGCCGCGGCAGCGACGCTGAAGCGAAAAGCGTTAGAGCGGGCGGTGCGGGGTTGTTTTGCACAGCCGACCGTGGGATAAGTCTTACCAAATTGCACCCGCTAACATGACACCGGAACGTTGGCATCAAGTTAAGGAGTTGTTTGACTCGGCTCTTCAATGCGAGCCGGAGCAGCGATCTATTTTTCTCTCGCGAGCCTGCGGCGAAGATGAATCGCTTCGTAGAAAAGTCGAGTCACTGCTCGCCTCGCACGAAAAAGACGGAAGCTTCATCGACTCACCCGCTTATCAGGCCGCTGCTGAAATGCTGGCCAGCGATCTGGAATTGAAAGCCGGACAAACGATAGGTCGCTACGAAATCCGCTCGAAGCTCGGCGCGGGCGGGATGGGTGAGGTGTATCTCGCCGAGGATACTCAGCTTGGGCGCGGGGTGGCCATCAAATTTCTGCCACCTGACGCAATCTCGGATGAACGTGCGAAGAAGCGCCTCGTCAGAGAGGCGCGAGCGGCTGCGACACTCGACCATCCGCACATCTGCTCAGTTTACGAAGTCGGCGAAGCAGACGGCCGCAGCTTCATCGTCATGCAGTACATTGAAGGCGAGACACTTGATCTGAAACTGAAGCGAAAGCCTAACCTGAAAGAATCGCTTTCTATCGCCGCGCAGATCGCCGAAGCGCTGACAGAAGCGCACTCCCACGGCATCATCCATCGTGATATTAAACCTCAGAACATCATGCTCACGGCGCGCGGACAAGTGAAGGTGCTGGATTTTGGTCTGGCAAAGGTCATGCGCGGGAAGGCCATCTCGGACTATGAAGCGGAGACAGCGACGTTGCTTACGCAAGCGGGAGCTATAGTGGGAACGGTGCCCTATATGTCGCCCGAACAGGTACGAGCGGAGGAATTGGATGGACGAAGCGATATCTTTAGTTACGGTGTAGTGATCTACGAGCTCATCAGCGGCCGGCGGCCCTTCGACGCGAAGAGTTCGGCGGAAATCATTTCCGCGATCTTGACTCAGGACCCGCCCCCGCTGCGAGGCATAGCGACGAATCGATTTGAACGTCTGGTCAGGAAGTGCCTGGAGAAGGAACTAGCAAAACGTTACCAGACAATGGAGGAGTTGATTGTCGAGTTAGAGCAGGTAAAGCGCGAATGCGAGAGCGGACAGTTCGCTACGTTAATCAAGAATGGAGCTGTATCGCGCCCAAGAGTTACTGATACGCGACGCCAACTGAATTGGCGTAGCGTTTTCAGCTCTCGTTTAGCGCTGGCCGCAATCGTTCTTCTAACGCTCGCTCTGGCGTTAGCCATGTATGTGCGTTTCTTTCGCGGCCCGACGCTGGCGACGAAGCCCAACATCAAGTATGAAAACTCACCCGCCTACGATTCCTATCTGCGTGGCAAGATAAATGTTAAGAGCGAAAACCGAGATGATATTGAAAATGCAATTAGACTACTGAAGCAGGCAATAGCTGCCGACTCGGATTTCGCTCCTGCTTACTCTGAACTAGCACGCGCTTACAATATCAAGGCGTTTTATTTCGCTCCCGAGGCGGAAAAGAAACAATTGAACGAGGACGCCGCGGTCGCCGTCGAAAAAGCACTCGCATTAGATCCAAATCTGGCGGAGGCGCATTTTTCCCGCGGTCTTATTTTATGGACACACGAAAACCATTTCCCGCATGAGCAGGCCATTCAGGCATACCGGCGCGCGGTGGAATTGGATCCGAATCTCGACGAGGCGCACCTTCAACTTGGCGTCGTCTATTTTCACACCGGCTTGCTCGACAAAGGCCAGTCGGAACTCGAAAAGGCCCTGGCTATCAATCCGGGCAATACGCTGGCGCGTTCCCGTCTAGGCGTAATTGATCTGTATCGAGGTAAGTATGAAGATGCCTACAGGGTTTTTAGCGGCACGCCGTTAAAGTCAAATCCTTCGCTCCTGATATATCAAACCGCCACCGCTTTGTTTCGACTTGATCGAATAGAAGAAGCGAATGACCTCATTGACAAGTTCTTGAAAGACTATCCCAAAGATGAAGGAGGCGCTGTCACCAGCGTTAAGGCAATGATGCTGGCCAAAGCCGGGAAGACCAAAGAAGCGGAGGATACTATACAGCGCGCGATTGAGATCGGGAAAGGGTTCGGCCACTTTCATCACACTGCTTACAACATCGCCTCGGCATACGCACTCATGAACCAGGCTGAGCCAGCCGTCAAATGGTTGCAGGTTGCGGCTGATGATGGCTTGCCCTGCTATCCCTTATTTGCGCAGGATAGCAATCTCGATAGTCTGCGAAAGGATGAGCACTTCATCGCTTTCATGACGAAGCTGAAGCAGCAGTGGGAACATTACCAAGCCACCCTTTGAGCCAGTCCGGTACGCATGAAACAGGAAAAAACCAGCAAGGTACCATTTTCTTTGGGTTTTATGATCTTCCATGTAAGAGCGAATCGCAGGTTTGTGGATCTATCCGTAGTGTCCGTCTGCTTCATCTGTCAACACGGTGCGCTCGCCGGGGATGAAGCCGCGTGTATTTGAAGGTTCTTGAATAGTGACAGGCTAGTAATTACTACTCGTGCGACTCATGTCTTGTATCACTGATGTATCACTACTACGCGACACTGATCCAAATCCAGGTGAACACGCGCACAGTCGGAATGTTGAAACGTCCAATAAACGCGCATGTAAGAGCACACAGCAGAACTTCGGAGAACAAGCTTTCCAAGACTGCAAAACCTTTATTCATCGGTTCGATTCCGATCGCCGCCTCCAAACTTTCAATAGTTTACGGTCAGTCACCAACCCTCAGGTAAACTCTTACTGTGGGCACTTTTGTGGGGTCTTTGACGATTTGAGCTTATGAAGGAAAGGTGCCTCGGAAAGGTGCCTTAGAAGTACGCCAAGGCCTTCGTTATTTATGGCGCCGACGGCCTGACCCCAATCTCTGAAATGCTGGCGGGTGTGGATCGAGGAGCCTTACTTAAAAGCAATCACAACGTCGACGGTGTTTTTTTGCGCGTTTGGTCTTTGTTCGATTTCCACGTTCGTGCGCATGCCGGCACGCGGTTTTTGCCTCATAGCGCGGACGAAATCGCTAAGCGGCCCCTGCCGAAATTGATCGATATAAGACTCGTCGAAAACCGCGTTGCTGCCTAAGGTCCACTTCGATTTCAGTTCGGTCACGTCAGCCGGCGGCAGACCGGATATGATCAGGTCGCCCATCAAATAGCGCGTCCCCTCATTAATTGTGAATCGATAGGTAACGAGCGCAGCCGCATCGTCATATTCGGCTGACGATTGAATTGTCGCCGTCAGAAATCCCTGGCGACGGTAAGCTTTGTCGACGCTCTTCAGTCCGTTATCAATCCTGGCGCCATCGGCGAGATCGCCTGGATTCATGCCGAGGGCCGTCGCCAATTCCTCCACCGTGAGCTTGTCGCTTCCATCCCAAATCGACTTGGCCCAACGATAGCTGACGCCTTCCTGGACCGGAATCGTGATATTGACGCCACCCGGGCATTGTCCTCCCGTTGCCAACATCACCGATGGTGGCTGAAACTCGGCGCGCAAATAACCGAGGCGACGATAGAGTGGCAAAAGATTGAGCGGCAACGTAGCCGTGTCCTTCTCTGAATAGTCGGTTTTGAAGAGTGTCTGTGACGCCTTAATCAAATCAGCTTCCGAAACAGCGGCCGCCCCGGGAAAGTGCAAAGAGCAAACGGGAACGCGCGCGCCTTTCACAATGAAAAGCAACTCTTGCTTGTTTTTTGAAATGTTGGGAAGGTAATCGACTTGACCAGCGATGTGTTTCTCATTCAGCAAACGCTGCAATGCGGCGGCGATCTTATCCGGCGTTTCACCCGAGGCGGGCGACGTGCCATTAAAGAAAGTGAGGTCTTTGCGAATTGCCGCGAGAATTTCGTCGTTGCTGAACCAGACAAAATTTTCGAATACGACGGGCAAGCTTACAGCGGACTCTTCCACCTGGAACGTCACGACCGCCTGATTGGCGACATTGTGCACACGATAACTCAGCCGCCGGAATAATCCTGACTTCAATAACTCGGCGGCCGCTGCATCCAGAATACCCGCGTCAATTACCTGGCCCACTTTCAGGCCGCTCATGGTCACCACCTGATCATGAGTAAGCCGCTTAAGTCCGACAAATTCGATCCGCCCGAGAGTTTGGCGTTGCTGGGCGGCCAGGGGGACTAACCCGACGGCAAAGGCCAGCACAATTCCTGCGGCTAGCCGGAAAGAAGATGAAGCGTATCGCGTGATAGTCATAGATGGCCTAAAAAGCTGTCCAATGTTGTACGGGCTATGATGAATTCTAGCTTGAACTAGTTTGACGATGAAAGTTAAACGATCTTCGAGGCCGCACTGACGCGCTCAACGCCGCACTGTCGACCTTCAACGAGCTGCGAAGCAGCGGTCAGAACTAAGCCCAGGGCGAGGCTTTGCGAGCCTTGGGTTAACGTTGTAATAAATTTGTTTGGAGCCGCGGAGCGGCGACCTAAGTATTTTGGAGGCAAAAATCTGCCTGAGTAATTTAATCGCTCTGGCCTCACCAACGCCTCTGAAGATAGATGCGGTCGCCGCTCCGCGGCTCCGGACATTTGTTTCAACGCAACCCAGGCTCGCAAAGCCTCGCCTTGGGCTTAACTCTGTCCGCTGCTTCGCAGCTCGTTGCACTCCATAATTTCGCGCCACCCTTGGAGTGTGCCGACCTGTCGGTGCTTTGGTCCCTCGGACCGTCTGCCCGTCCGGGATTTCGCCGCTGAGGAGTTCCCTTGGCCGCACGTTGACGATCGGCGCCGGCGACTGCGTCCCGATCTGACGAATAAAACGTCTCCCGGTGGTCAGACGCCAACTGTCAGATGTCACACCCAGCGGCAGCTCGCGACCGCCATTTATCTTCATCGACACCACGGATGAGGAGCAACAGGATCATGACTACCACACTCAACAGACCAAGGGGGGCAGCGTACGTGAACACGCGGCCACCGAGCGGAGGATAGAGAAATGTCAGCCAGCATAATCCGCAGATCATCTGCAGCACGCCCAGCCAGCGCGGCAGGAAGGTTGATCGGAAAATCAGATAGCCGTACAGCGTCACTGAGAAACCAAAAAATGCCATGGCGACGCCGGCGCCGGTGTTATTAACTCTCAGGAGGATCATTGCGATCGATTGCACTTGTTCAGACGTGAAGCCGCTCAACACCGGAGATCCGGTATGGAGCAGCACCCACAGCGGAGCAATAAAGAAGACGCGGGCAAAGGTCTTGAACACCGCACCAGCGAGGTCGATGAAGGCCGCGACCAAAGCAACGCTGCGATTCACCGGCCGCAGCAAGACATACCAAAGAGCGGTGGTCGCGACATTGCACGTCATCTCGATGAGATAAACCGTGAAGCCCAATTGGAACAGGCTTTTGTGCGCCAGGATGTTGTTTGCAGTCGTCGAGGCGCTACTGAAATCAATCAGTCGATTACTGACGAAGCCTTGCGCGAATATCGCGCTAACTATCAAGACGAGAGAAAGTAGCGCGAGAATGCGGCCGATGAGGCGTGGTGAAGTTTGTATGGACATATCCACAGTTTACGCAGATTACGCAGGAATGGTTCACGGGAAGTCGCAACGCGGCAAGCGAACGGGCTGGGTAATCGTGAACCGTAAATAGACGAATCTATTAACGTAGACCTAACACCGTGGTCAGGCCTGCGATTCTCGAGCTCGGTATGATGCGGCGGTTCTGCGATTCTGTTGCGGCGTCCCTTGATTCGGCCAGCTCACTTCTTTCAACGAGCTGCGAAGCAGCGGTCAGAACTAAGCCCAAGGCGAGGCTTTGCGAGCCTTGGGTTAACGTTGTAAGAATTTTTTTGGAGCCGCGGAGCGGCGACGCAAGTATTTTGGAGGCAAAAATCTGTCTGACTAATCTAATCGCTCTGTCCTCACCAATAACTTAACCTTTCCATTTTCGCTTGATTCGTGGGTTACGATCTCACCATGTCTTACACGAATCTCCTCTATCACATCGTTTATGGCACAAAGGATCGGCTACCGCTGATTACCAAAGAGTTGCGCTCGGATCTGCATCGATATCTGGGCGGTTTGGTAAATGGTCTCCATGGCACGCCGTTAGAGATAAATGGAATGGCTGACCATGTTCACGTGTTGGCCCGGATCAAACCGGTGATCTCGATTTCGGAGTTCCTTGGCAAGTTCAAATCAGTTTCGTCCGGCTGGGCCAATCGCCGTACACGTGGCAGATTCAAATGGCAGGTGAAGTATGGTGCCTTCACGGTCAGTCAATCGCAGGTTGAACGTGTGCGAGAGTACATTCGTAATCAGGAGGCCCATCATTCGAGGATCTCGTTCGAGGATGAGTTCAAAGCCTTACTCAAAAGTCACGGATTAGAGTTTGAGGAGAAATACCTCTGGAAATAGATGCGGCCGCCGCTCCGCGGCTCCGGCAATTGTTTCAACGTAACCCAAGGCTCGCAAGGCCTCGCCTTGGGCTTAGCTCTGGCCGCTGCTTCGCAGCTCCGGACACTGCGGCTCGTTGGAGAATCGCAGAATTGCGGGGCTACCAGCCAGTGTGAATCTGCCAGTGGTCAATAATGTTCTCGCCAATGGAACCATCCATAGATTACAAGACGCAGATTCAAAGCGTTAACGCGAGCAGTTGATCCTCAAACACACCGAATCGACAAAGCGCCTTCTGATCCGTACGTGAGCTTCTTATTGAACTGCCTAATCCGCGGATTCGATGGCTTCTCGTCCGCGGCCTTTCGCGCTGCCCTTGCTATTTAAGGCCGTTGCAATATAATGCCGCCCGTTAACCCTTCAACCATATTACGAATCGAGGACAGCGACTATGAAATCATTCGTCGCCTTCTTAATTGTCACGATTCTCGCCCTATCGGGAACCGTTGCTCAAAACCAAACTGTGCGTCGGAAGGTCGCTAAGAACGAGATTAGCAAACCCGGCAATGAGACGATGAAAATATGCCAGGGGCTTGCGATACCTCAGGGCTATGTCATCGTGGGATTCATGACGTCGTCGACCTGCCCTCACGGCGCGTATGTGCTCAAGAAGCAGACCGATTATGAGAGTTCGCTGCCCATCGCTCGCAACCCGTCAACGAATGAAAGCGAGTCAGCGCAGACAGCAACCGCAACCTCCACGGCGCCGCCGAATACATCTGCAAAGACATCTAAGGGAGCACCGGCGAGAACCTCGAAAGGCACAGGCGACGCTCGTGCTCAGCTATCGCGAACATCGGTACAGACAGCGGATAAGTTCGCGCAGCCGGCAAATACGTCCGTGCTATCAGAGGGAGACTCTCAACAACCAGCGCCCTTGTTGGCGTCAAATTCTCGACCTCGCCGCGTTGGCGCAACCCAAACGCAGAGTGAACCTCCAATCTTAGCGGGAGCAGATGAGCCACGTCCGCTGCGCCCACCAACTTTGTCCGGAACTACATCTGCCGATTCGTCAGACGGTTCGTCCGCGGCGAAGAATGTCGCTTCTAATGGGCCGGAAGAAGTGTCTGAAGGAGATGTGGTGCGCGTTGATACGACACTTGTGACGGTCCCGGTAAGTGTCCTGGATCGGCAAGGACGTTTCGTTCCCAACCTGCGACGAGAAGACTTTAGCGTTCTAGAAAATGGGACTGAGCAGTCAATCGCTTACTTCGAAAATGCTGAAAAACCCTTTACCGTGGCACTCCTGCTGGATGTATCGCCTTCAACGCAGTTTCATATTTCAGAGATCCAGGAAGCTGCCATCACCTTTGCCAAACAACTCCGGCCGCAAGACCGGGTGCTCATCATCAGCTTCAGCGATGAAGTGCTGCTTCTGACCGAAGCGACCAACGACATCAGCACGATTACGCAGGTTGTTCTCGGGAACGTTAAAGAGGGCAACTCCACCCGGCTTTACGACGCTGTCCACCTGGCAGTCAAGGAGCGTCTGGACCGGATCCCGGGACGCAAGGCGATGGTGCTCTTTACCGACGGTGTCGATACGGGGAGCTTCAGTGCCACTTATCAGAGCACTCTCTACGAAGCGGAAGAACTCGACGCACTAATTTATCCAGTTCGGTACGACACGTCCGATTACATGCGCGCGTATCAAAACGCCGGCAGCGGCAACGTCACAGTGGTTACGAAAAGCAGTAATTGGCCGTTCGGATCGAGGACGACCACGCAAACGATCTATGGTTCCCCAAACGGAGGCGTGCCGGTTCCCGGAACAACCAAGGCTGATTACGACCGAGCCGATCAGTATCTGCACGCTCTGGCAGACAAGAGCGGTGGCCGGCTCTATCAAGCTAACGACACGACGCAACTGTCGGAAGCGTTCGCGAGAATTGCTCAGGAACTGCGTTGGCAATACAGCATTGGCTACTATCCTAAAGCAGCAACTGATGAAGGTGGTGAGCGCCGTCAGATTAGAGTCCGCGTGCATCAACCAGATCTCGCCGTGAAAGCGCGAGATAGTTACGTGAAATCCTCGGCAAAGACTCCACCCAAGTAGTCGGTGTTCCGCTGAGCCACTACTTTTGAAGTGCGGACGTGTTGACATTCGTCAGTGGGTGTTCTGATCAGCGCCCATTGCCATACAATTTAGTAACCCGAACCCTGGGAGGTGATTATGGCAACGAAGACTTTTCCGCGAAGTCTGGAAATGCTCACCAGATTATTGTTCGTCACCGTGATGTTAGTTGCACTGGCTAACGTGACCGGTGCTTATACGATCGTTTTTCGGGACGGGCACCGCATCGAAGTGCCGGCAGTGTTTGAGGTAGGAACCAGGACGGTCACCTACGAACTAGCTCCCGGAATCAACAAGACTGTGCAGTTGGCTCTAATCGATATAGTAAGAACGGAACGGATCAACCTGGAAACGCCGGGAAGCTTCTTCAAACACTCACCAGAGCCCGCGATCGCTTCGCCCGCGCCTCCAGTCCAGCGCGCCAGCCGCACTTTGACGAACCTCGATCTTGAACCGATCCGGCAAAGACGAATCGAAAGCGAAAAGGATTATGAAAAGCGCCGGATCGAGCTGGGACTCCCTACGGTCGAAGAAACCCGCCAGCTCCGAGCAGCAGAAGAAGACGAGGCGTTGGATCGGGCTCGTCAGCGCTATGCGGAGAATGCTCGTAATGAGGCGTACTGGCGCGACCGCGCGAGCGCGCTGCGCAGTGATTTCAATGCGCTTGACGCGCAGATAGAATATTTGCGTTCACGTCCGGTCCAGAATCAGAGTCCGATTTACAATTATGGCTACCCAAATGTTTATGGGTATCCGAACACTGGTTCCTACCCGAACGTCTACGGTTACCCGAACGTTTATGGGTACCCGAATAATGGTTCCTATCCGAACGTTTATGGCTATCCGAATGTTTACGGGTACCCGAACGGTGGGCAATACCCGTCTCCTTATGAAAGACGCCGCTCGCGAGATCTGGGGACGATAGCTGTGCCAAATCGAGGCGGGATTAATACGGGGCCGCAGCTTCCCACTCGACGCCGTCCGGATTTTGGCGTGGTGATTTCACCGTACCCCACTCCGTATCCGCCACCCGCTTATGGGAACTCATCCTCCTATCAGGACGATAAGCTGGATGATTTGCTGATGAGGCGAGCCGAGCTGGAATCTCGTTGGCGCACGATGGAGGACGAAGCGCGCAAGGCGAAAGTGCCGCAGGCATGGCTGCTGCCTTAATTCTTATAAACAATAGTCCGCGAAGCGGACGTCAGCATAGAGCTTGGGGCCTAAGCCCCAGGATCAAAGCCACCAGATACAATTGAGCCTGCGAGCGGGCTCGGTCAATAATGATTGGCGGCAAGCTTTCAGGGCTTGCCGCTTTTCTTTTAAACGCAGTGTCTGCGTTAAGTAACAATATGCTTGATCTTTCTGCCCGTTTTCCTGCCAGCACGCCCCGTTCCCTTACCCACTCCTTTTCCGGCGCGGCCTACACCCTTGCCAAAGCGTTTGCCTTCATGCTTCATGCCGCGGTCGTGGCGGCGGTGTCTGATCGCGGCTGAAGCTGACCCGACAACAAACGAAGACCCAATCAGAATTGCAAATAGAATCTTTGATAGTCTGCCCATCGATTCTCTCCTGTCTTTAGTTACTTAGCATCATCATTCGCTGAGAGTAGAGTCGAATCCTGCCTCGGCGTCAGTGCGCTAGCACACACAACCGCAAGATAAGGCTTATGACAGTCGCTCGGAGCGCGACCGACAGCGGTACAAAACTCCGAGCGGTAGCGAGGGGAGGCTTCCATTCAACCAACATCAAAAAGGCGCGCGGGAGGTGTTTACCTTGGCGTTCCATTTCTGAACGTTAATGCCTTTCACCAGCAACCAAACGGCCATTATCAGCCCACCGGGAAACATCAACATCAGCAGCACGTCTGATGCGTAAGCGGGCGCGAGGATCAGCAGAAAGTTTCTGACGACAAATCCAATGCCTCCGATTGCCATCAGTACGCCGAGGAACTTCGGCAGATAACCTGATCTAAAGATCAGGTACGAACGGACGATCCAAGCCATGCCGTAGTATGCGGTGAATAACATGCCCCCGTATCCATAGAATTTCAGCGACAACAGTACGAGCGAGTTGACTTGATCCGGCGTGAAGTTGTTGAGGTACGCGCGCCCAAGGATTAGCTGTGGCGCAAAGTAAAAGAGTTCGGCGAAGGCGAAAGTAGCGGTGGCCATGAGTCCGAAGAACGCGGCCAGCAATGACAGTTGTCGATTAACTGGTTTGAGCAACACGTACAGGATCAGCGCGAGCGCGGTATCGCACAGAGACTCGATCAGGAAGCTCGCGAAGCCGAGGCGGTAAAGAAAGTCGAAATTCCTGAGGTTGGCTGCCGTGGCCGTCGGATCAGCGGACACAATTAGCTTTGATGGAACGTAAGCTTCACCAAATCCGCCCGCGATCATCGAAACCAGGAATAGGACTCCCGCAATTCTTGCGTACCTCTGTACATTCATGTCTTGTTCCTCCACGCCGGATTTTCGTGTTTGTTCGAACTCAGCATCCCATCCACTTACCCTCTAAGACGATTAAGCAAGAGAAATGTTTCAGGTCAGAACCGCCGCGCAGCGGGCGAGATACAGAACCGCTTGCGGTAGCAAGCGGGTTAAGCGGTCAACTTCCGGCCGCAGCGGAACTGTGTAATC
>JAWVEM010000369.1:0-2627 GCA_033856735.1 Blastocatellia bacterium | reverse complement strand
GAACGTGGAAGGCGATCCGATTTCTTTTTTCATCTCAGCGCCCACGATGCAGCCGCTGCCGCCCGCCACCAAAGACGAGCATCAGCAGGTCGCCAGCACGAAGGAAATCAGAGGAGGCCCATTCGGGACCGCGCGAAAAACTCCCGACCCGAACTTTCTGAATCTCTTCAAGGGTCTTCCGCTAGTGACTCTGCCGAAGGTGAAGCACTTTCCTGGTGAGTCACTCGATCACGTTACGGCGGGCCACGCTGGGCCTGCAGGATTTCTCACGTCGAGCCAATGTCTCGGTTGCCATTCCGCCTCAAAGGAAAACATGGCGTTTTCATTTGCCGCCGGGCCGCAGCCGCCCATCAACCTTTCGCCCTATACGGAATGGCGCGCGTCAATGATGGGATTGGCCGGGCGTGATCCAATCTTCCACGCGCAGCTTGAATCTGAAAAGACGATGCGCCCGTCGCAGGCCGGCTTTCTCGATAACACTTGCTATCGATGCCACGGCGTGATGGGCCAACGGCAGATCGAGTCGGATAAGCAGCAGCCGTTCGAACACAGCATGGTCTATGCACTGCCCGGCGACACCGACGCTGAGTACGGCGCGTTGGCTCGCGACGGCGTCTCGTGCGCCGTCTGTCACCGGATATCAAAAGAGGGACTGGGAACGCCGGCCACGTTCACGGGCAAGTTCAAAGTGGATCCGCCGAATGTCGTTAACGGTCCTTACGATCAGTTGATCACGGTGCCAATGAAAAATGCGACAGGCATTACTGCCGCTTTCGGGGCGCACATTAAGTCAGCCGCTTTGTGCGGCAGTTGCCACACGGTGATCCTCCCTGTCTTTGACAACAAAGGCCGCCCAGTCCTGGACCAGAACGGCAAGCCAAAAGAGTTTCACGAGCAGATGACTTATCCTGAATGGCAGAACAGCGTCTATCAGAACGAGCGAGCCCCGATCAACCAGCCGGCCGCGCGTACCTGTCAGGATTGCCATATGCAGAAAACGTTTCTCGGTGAGCCGCTCGTTTTTCGCATGGCCAACATTGAAGACGTTAACTATCCCTACGCGGATTATCGTCTCCCCGACAAAGACATCACGGTGCGCGTGCGCGACCAATACTCCCGGCACACTCTGACCGGAATCAACCAGTTCGGCCTGATGTTTTTTGAGCAGTTCCAGGACATCCTGGGAATACGAACAGCAGATTACATGTACGGTGAAGCGGTCCCGGGTCTGCTAACGGCGCAAAGCTCGGGTTACGATCTGGCGCGGAGAGAAACGGCGGCGATCGAGGTGACCTCACTAACCAAAACCGCGGCATCGCTCGAGGCCGCTGTTTCGGTGCAGAACCTTGCCGGACACGGTTTTCCTTCCGGTGTCGGATTTCGCCGCGCCTTCCTGACTTTTGAAGTTCTGGATGCGGCAGGCAAAGTCATCTGGGCCTCAGGCCTTACTAACAGCGTCGGCGCGATCGTCAGAGGTTTGACCGAGGAGGTCCTCCCGACTGAGTTTTTTTACGACGAAGCAAAACATAAGCAGGTTTTTCAGCCGCACTACGAAGTTATCAGCGACGAGGGCCAGGTACAGATTTATGAAGAAGTGATCGCGGACAGTCAGGGAAAGATCACGACGAGTTTCGTGGGTCTGGATCAAGTCCTGAAAAATAATCGCCTGTTGCCGAAAGGCTGGCGCGCCGACGGGCCCTTCGGTGAATTCACCCGGCCGCACGGAGACGCCGAACGCGATCCAGAATACATCAACAAATCAGGGGCGACCGGCGCTGATCGAATCATCTATCGCATTCCGCTCGACGAACGCATCCGCACCGCTGTGTCCGTGCGCGTCACGCTGAACTACCAGTCGATTCCGCCGTCTTATCTCAGGGACCGCTTCACGATCGGAAAAGGAGTCGAGACCCAAAGGCTGGCCTATCTCGCCAGTCATCTTAACGTCGAGAAAACTCCGATAGATGGTTGGAAGCTGCCGATTGTTTCAGCGGCGAAGCGGCTGGGCGATAAGTGAGGCAGTGGATAGTCGCTTGATCCAGGATCTCTTCACGCCGAAGGCGTGACATTTAATAGCCGGGGGCAACGCCCCCGGGTTACGCCAACTATCAATTCCGACCCTGGAAGGGTCGCACCTCTCTGATTCATGAATGTGACCCCTTCAGGGTCACGAGCAATTCTTGCGACGGTTCCCGGGGGCGTTGCCCCCGGCTATTACATCGGACGCCTTCAGCGTCCTAACCACCGGCTCACGCCGGAGGTAGCGACCGCGTTCCGCTACAACAGAGATCGGATCCATCCACCATCGACGGGAATTGAGGTCCCGGTGATGTAACTGGCGCGTTCCGATACCATGAAAGCGGCCAGCGCGGCGAACTCGCGCGGTTCGCCCAGACGCCGCATCGGAATTTCCTGCTCCCAGCGCGCCACGAATTCCGCCGGAGTGATTCCTTCCTTGTCAGCCATCATCTTCGCCAACTCTTCAACGCGCTCGGTGCGGGTATAGCCAGGCATGATGTTGTTAACCGTGATTCCAAAGGTCGCGACTTCATTGGCGAGGGTGCGCGCGAATCCCGTCACCGCCGCGCGCAAACTGTTCGAGAGGATCAAATTATCGATCGGCTGCT
>JAWVEM010000368.1:0-4026 GCA_033856735.1 Blastocatellia bacterium | reverse complement strand
AAGAACTTCTGCAATAAGTTTTCCTTCACGATTGACCTGCTGGCCGATCCTAATCAAGAGTTGCTGAACGCCGCCGGCGTCGGCCAGAGCGATTACAAAGGTACGATGTACTGGAACCGCACTTCATTCGTGATCGATCCCGAAGGCACTCTGCGAAAGGTTTATGAGAAGGTAAACCCCGAAGGACACGAGCGGGTGCTGCTGGATGACATCAAAGCGATGCAGTAGCATGCTGCAGAACGAAGATCGACATTCCCGCGTTCGCATTCTTCACGCCGAAGGCGTGACATGTAATAGCCGGGCATCGCCCCCGGATTACCGTCAATAGGATCGCGACCCTGAAAGGGTCGAAGAGATGAAACCCTTTCAGGGTTGATGTCTGAAATATGGAATGTGATCCGTGGGCGTTGCCCACGGCTATTATATGGGACGCTTTCAGCGTCCACCCCTCATTCCCCCGCCGGCTCAGTTACTACCGGCGTCTTCAGATACTTCGCGAAAAACTTAACATAGCGCCGCACTCGATCCATCTGGTGACGCGGCTCGGTAAAGCCGTGGTTCTCGCGGGGGTAAACCACAAACTCTACCGGCACGTTCATCTCTTTCAGCGCCATATAGAATTCCTGCGCTTGCGCGATGGGCACGCGCGTGTCCATCTGACCGTGCATGATCATCGTCGGCGTCTTGACGTTCTTGATGTACTTCATCGGCGAACGGTCCCAGTAAAGTTCCTGTGCGTCCCACGGCGCCTTATCGGAATAGAACCAGCGCAAGTACCTCTGAATGTCGTTCTGCGAATACATCGAGTAGATATTCGAAAGCCCAGCGCCCGGCGAGACAGCCTTAAACCGATCCGTCTGCGTCAGAATCCAGAACGTCATGTAACCGCCATAGGACCAGCCGAACGCGCCCAGCCGATTCGTGTCCGCGATGCCGCTCGCGATCATTGCATCAACGCCCGTCATGCAGTCTTCGTAATCGCCCTTGCCCCAGGTGTTTTTGTTCGCCTGGGCAAACGCCAATCCTTTGCCGGTCGAGCCGCGAAAGTTCGGCTGCAGCACGGCGAAGCCATTCGCCGCGAGTACCTGTAACGTGCCATTGAAGTTGTTCAGCGAAGAGCCGGTCGGACCTCCGTGAGGATTCAACAGAAACGGAGCTTTGTTACCCGCTTTATATCCGACAGGTTTGGTCAGCAGCCCTTCGACTTCCATACCGTCTTTGCTCTTCCACTTCACGACTTCGGTATCGGCAAGGGCGTAACCCTGCAGCCACGCATTGTGTTCAGTCAACGGCTTGAAGGAATTGAAATCCGCGTTTACCGCATAAAGCTCTGTCGGTTGTTTGGCCGTGGACATCGTGCCCACGATCGTTTTTCCGTCGCGACTGACTTCGCTTATTCCGGTCAAGCCGCCACGGCGCGAAAGCTGTTTCACTTCGCCGCTGCTCACGTCGCACGAATAAACTTCGATCGCTTCGAGCACGTTCGTGCTGAAGTAAATGCTCCGGCCGTCGCGCGACCAAACCGGCGTCCCTACACTCAAATCAAATTTCGGCGTTAGTTGTTTAGGCGCGCCGCCGGTCGCGGAAATTAGATAAAGGTAAGTCGTCGAAACCCCGCCGCCGTTATCGGGACTGCCCGTGTAAGCGATCCATTTTCCATCCGGCGACCAGCGCGCGGTATCACTCGAGCCGGCGTTCACCTCGAGTTTCTTCTTCTCGCCGCCGGCGATCGTCATGATCCAGACATCGCTGAAACTTCCGTCGTCTGCTTTGGGCGTGGGCCGCGTCGTGTAGGTGATGCGGGTGCCGTCCGGCGACCACTGTGGATCGCTGACCGTGAAATTTCCTTCGGTCAGCCGCTTCTCATCTTTCTTATCGATGTTCCAAAGCCAAAGGTGAGTCATCTTAATGTCGCGGTCGAAGACAATGGTGTCGTCTTTGACCTTCTTGCGATCCTCTTCGTCTTTAGCCGGTTGATCGGTCGCACTCAGCAACAGACGCTTTCCGTCCGGCGAGAAGCGAAAACCGCTGACTCCGCCCTTGTGCATGGTGACGGCCCACGCTTCGCCGCCATCCGCGCGAATCATCCACACTTGCCGCTCTCCATCCTTCTCGCGATCGCTGAGAAAGGCCAGCATCGTTCCGTCGGGCGACCATTCAGGCGCCGACGAGCTCTTGTCGCCGCGGGTGTACTGCTGAGCTTTTCCGCCGGCCGTCGGGACCACCCAGACCTGAGTAACATTTTTCCATTCTTTGTCTTTCTCCATCTTCGTTTCGGTAACCGTGTAAGCCACCCGTGTTCCGTCTGGAGATATTCGCGGGGCGCTGACGCCGGCGACCTTCATCAGATCGAGCGCGGTTAAGAGCTTCTTGCCATCTTTAGCTCGCGGTTCCGGAGCGTCGCTTTTTGCCGCTTTGTCTTCCGACGCAGGCTGGGCCAATGTGACTGTGGCCGTCGCTATCAAGCAGAGAAGAACGGCGAGCACCACTGAAAGGCGTTTGGGGTTCATCGAACGATCCTCCAGAAGACTTACGTTTGGGTTCAGAACTGAGAGGCGCAAATTATGTCCGACAAACCTCAGTTTGTCGATCAGTAACGTAGACTTTCTAGTCCGGGTAAGGTTTAGCAGCAGATTGTGGTTTCGACTTCCATTTCAGCACGACACGCCCATTCCGGGCATTCGCCTTTTCTGGCGCCTCGTCCAATAAATCAGCGCGCCGCCAACCAAAAAATAAATCAAACCGCCGCCGAAAAAGATGGCGGTGCTGATCATCTCGTCAGACTGCGACTTGTAGGCTGGGAACTGGAATACCGTCATGAAAAAATCATGCCGACAATAAATGTGAAGACAGTCCAGACAACGATGGCGGCCAGGGCTTGCAGTGCGTTTCTGGTCTGACGCAGGCTGTCGCTCCTGAAATTCACGATGCCGAGCATCAGAATGATCAGCGGCGTCAAAACCATTACCGCAAAGAACAACACCACCAGGATGGGACCAAGGAAGTTGTTAAGCCCTCTTAGCAAGTGATGGGAACTCCGCTCAGCCGCCAATGAAACTCATTGAGCGAGAAGGCGCGACGAACGCCGGGTCGTTGATGTAATGGCGGGGTTCTTTTTTCAGCACTACGCCGCTAATGAAGTCGATGACTTCCGCTCTCGACGCGCCGTCGCGAACGACGTCCCGTAATGAATATTCAACTGTGGAAAATAGGCACGTACGAATTTGGCCGTCCGCGGTGAGCCTGATCCGGGAGCACGCGCCACAGAAGGCTTCGGTCACCGGAGCGATAATTCCGATCTCTCCCGGCGCGCCGTCGGCAAAACTAAAGCGCGAAGCAGTTTCGGAGCCGCGAAGGACATCGAGCGGCGCCAAAGGAAATCGTTCGCTGATGCGCTCACGAATCTCGCGACCCGACACGACATCGTCGCGCGACCATTCGTGGCCCGAGTCGAGCGGCATGAATTCAATGAACCGCATCTTTACGTCATGCTCACGCGCGAAGGCGGCAAAGTCCGCCACCTCATCTTCGTTGTGCCCGCGCACGATGACGGCGTTGATCTTGATCGGTTGCAGGCCCGCGGCCTTCGCGGCCGCGAGACCCCGGAGGACTCGATCCAAAACATCGACCCCAGTCATCTGCTTGAAGACGTCTCGCTTCAAACTATCCAGGCTGATAGTGATGCGATCGAGCCCGGCGTCTTTCAAACCCTGCGCGCGATCCGGCAAAAAATAACCGTTCGTGGTCAGCGCCAGATCATGCAATCCCTTCGACTTTAACGCCGCCAGTTTGGCAATAATTATTTCGATGTCCTGGCGCATCATCGGCTCGCCGCCGGTCAGTCGAATCTTTTCAATCCCCAGCTCTACGAAGATCTCGCAGACGTATTCGATCTCTTCGTAAGAGAGCATCTGCTCTTTCGGAGCAATGGGCGGCTCGCCGTGCGGCAGACAATAAAAGCAGCGAAAATTACAGCGGTCGGTCAGCGACACCCGCAGATCGCGGATCGGGCGGTTGTAGGAATCT
>JAWVEM010000367.1:0-3202 GCA_033856735.1 Blastocatellia bacterium | reverse complement strand
AGTAAACTGTGAACAGACGGAAAATCTTTTCTGTTCACGGGTAACGGTTCCCAGTTTACGAGTCTATCCCCAGTCGCTTTCGCAGCCTTAGCTCCAACCGATTCATTTCGCCTTGATCGGTTTCGTGATCATACCCCGACAGGTGTAGCAAGCCATGCAGGACTAACTGCGCGATTTCGTCTTCCGTATTGAGGCCGTGTTCATTGGCCTGGCGCTCAGCCTGCTCAATTGAAATCACCACGTCGCCCAGGCTCAAGCCTTCCGCTTT
Organism: Blastocatellia bacterium; assembly: GCA_033856735.1. GTDB lineage: Bacteria > Acidobacteriota > Blastocatellia > Pyrinomonadales > Pyrinomonadaceae > UBA11740. The sequence goes on along the minus strand of JAWVEM010000367.1, from coordinate 2,934 downwards.
CTCAAACTTGCTCTGCTCAGCAGGAAACGAAAGTACGTCGGTCGTTGCGGATTTGCCGCGCCACATTCGATTGAGCGCGCGCATGGCGCGGTCGGAAACAAATGCGACGGTCACCCCCTCCGCCGGGACCGGCAAAGCTCGCGAAGCCTTTGTCGCGAATATCTGCCAACGCTCACAATCAACGGGCCGTTTGCGTTGGCGGTTAACAACTTCGATCATTATTCATTCGAGGGTTCAGGAAGCGCCCGCACTCTTAAAGCTCCGTTAGGATCTCAATATTTATAGCCCGCGACATTTTAATAGCCAAGCTCCGTAGGGGCGAAACAACGGGTGCCGCTCCTACGGAGCTTAGAAGAAATGTTGACGACGCCGGGCTATAAATATTTCGCCTCTAACGAGGCGAAGAAGATCGCCCATCGCAACCACAGGCATTAAATCGGCAATCGGCAATCAAAAATCGCCAATCCTTAAATCTCGCTCTTCTTGGTATGCGACTCGTAGGCCTTGATGATCATCTGCACCAGCTTATGCCGCACCACGTCTTTATCGCTGAAGTAAACAAAGTCGATGCCATCGATACCGGCCAGGACGCGCTCAGCCTCAACCAGTCCGCTCCGTTTGCCGTGGGGCAGATCGATCTGCGTTACGTCGCCGGTGATCACTGCCTTCGAGCCGAATCCGATCCGTGTCAGAAACATCTTCATCTGTTCGCTGGTCGTGTTCTGCGCCTCGTCCAGGATCACGAAAGCGTCTGCCAGCGTGCGACCGCGCATGAATGCCAGCGGCGCTATTTCGATCACGCGCTTTTCCAGCAGGCGGGTTACCCGCTCGTAATCAACCAGGTCGAACAGAGCATCGTAAAGCGGCCGCAGGTAAGGGTCGACTTTCTCCTGCAAATCTCCGGGAAGAAAACCGAGCTTCTCGCCGGCTTCGACCGCCGGGCGCGCCAGCACGATGCGATTCACTTGCTTCAGCATCAGCGCCTGAACGGCCATGGCCACGCCGAGGTAGGTCTTGCCAGTACCCGCCGGGCCGATGCCAAACACGATGTCTTTCTGTTGAATCGTTTCGATGTAGCGACGCTGCATCGCCGACTTCGGCGCGACCTGTTTTTTGCCGGCCGGGCTGAAGCGCGATCGCGTGAAGTAATCGCGCAGGCTATAGGCGCGGTCTTCGGCGATTTGCGCGAACGCTTCGCGGAGTTCCTTGTCGGTAAATTGCCGGCCTTCGGCAAAGAGGGAAGAGAAGTCTTCCAGGATTCGTTCGACCGTCTCGACGTCTTTGGGATCGCCGTCAACATTCAAGCTGTGCCCGCGCCCATTGATTTGGACATCGAGCAACGACTCGAGGTACTTGATGTTCTGGTCGTGAACGCCGAAAAGCGTTTCCAGCCCGCGTGGTGGAAGCTCGATTTGCTTCAACTGGTCAAACTTTCTCCTGGGTAAATTGTCGAGTGATTGAGAGGGTGAGTTTGCGGAATTCTCTTTTGCATAGGTACGTGTCGGACGCTACTACACGCCATCTAAAGTTGTCAATTCTGGCGACAGCATACCGTTGACGACTGAATTGACGGCGACTCTTTGCAAGGGACAAGTCGTGACCAGACATCTTCTCATTAGCACCGCGGCTTTAGCCCGGTGATCGACATTGGGCTACGACCAGAAACCGTTTGAAACGGTTTCGGTGAGATGTCGGAACTCAATTTCACCGGGCTAAAGCCACGGTGCTAATGAGACGCGAGGAACTACGAAACTCAGCCTGAGCGCAGTCGAGGTTGAGGCCGCAAACCGCCTGCGCTATAGTCTTCAACAGCCACGATGCGGAGGGGTCGCATAATGGTAGTGCAGCGGTCTTGAAAACCGCCGTCCGAAAGGATATGCAGGTTCGAGTCCTGTCCCCTCCGCCATTTCTTTTTAACCACGGCTGTAGATTAAGCGCCTCCGCGTTGACTTAGGCGTTCGGTTGCCGTAACTTTCGATCCCCCATCAGGCTTGATTCGCAAAAAGCCGCTGCCGTCTGCTTCGACTGCTAATCTCTCCTGCATTTTTCCTGAGCTAAGGTTGGCAGCACATTCATCGCAAGGCTATCACCTCGTTTATCTTTAGGAGAATCTAATGGCCCGCTGCAATCCATCAATCAGCAGAGACTCTGCTGACAAGCAGGTAGCTTTAGACGTTTCATTTTTTTCATTGCGTCTGCGGCGACAAATCTCTTCGGTGGTACTTTTGCTGTCGGTAATTTGCGCGCCCGTCCGTGGCCTTGAGCAATCGAAAGAGCAGGAGAAGCGAGGGCTCGGAATTCAACCTGGGCCCGCCCAAACACCAGCGTCCGTGACACCCGCCACTGCGAGCGATAAGCCGGAGTTGGTGCTTCAAACAGGCCACACAAGATCCGCTAACGCAGTAGCCTTCAGCCCCGACAATCGCTGGCTGGCCTCTGGCGGCAAAGACAACGTAATAAAAATCTGGGACCTCGCGAATGGAAACGTTCTGCGAACGCTATACGGTCACACGAGCAACGTTAACGCCCTCGCGGTCAGCCCCGATGGAAAACTGTTAGCCTCCGGCAGTGGGGACATTAATGACAAGCGAGATTTAGGGACCTTCACTCAGGGAGGCGTTGTCGGCGGGGCGGAAGATAATACCGTAAGGATCTGGAGTGTTCAGACGGGACAACAGTTGCAGGTTTTCCGCGGGCACGAACTGCCCGTCGGCGCGATCGCTTTCAGTAACGATGGCCGCTCGCTGACGAGCGTGGGCGGGGATGCGGTCAAAGTCTGGGACCTTTCGGCGGGTACTGAGTCGCGTTCGCAAAAAACAAAATATGGATCAACCGGCATGGAGAAGCTCAACTCAATGCCCTCATTTTCGGTATTCGGTGGCGGTGACAAGGAGCGGAAACAAGAGTTGCAACGCCAAAAGAATTTCAAACTGT
>JAWVEM010000366.1:0-3248 GCA_033856735.1 Blastocatellia bacterium | reverse complement strand
CCGCCGCCGCCGCCGCCGCGAATTGGGCCGCCCAAGCGGAGTGGACCGAACTGGTTCACGAGACGCGGGCCGAGGAAGGCGATCTGGTGCGCCTGCTATCGCGCACCGGTGAAGCTCTGTTGCAGGTCGCCGGTTTGCGAGAGTCACACGCAACGGCTGCCAACACGGCCCGCGCCGCCGCGGAAATAATGTTGCGCGAACCAGTGAGGTAGGCTCCTCGACGACCGCATCGCCATGAGGTCGGTACCGGGAGCGGTAGCGACCGGGTCTCAATACTCAACGGGCCCGAAATCGCCAAAACGACACCCGGTCGCTACTGCTCCCGGCACTGACCTCATGGCGTCGACTGTGCTAAGATTCACCGCAGAGTGACGAAGGATCTGACCTATTATGGAAGTCTTACTTGCTGATGAATTCGGGTTTTGTTTTGGCGTCGAGCGCGCCGTGGAGATGGTTGAGGACGCGCTGGAAGTCGGCGCGCCGGTGCGCACTCTGGGCCCGCTGATTCATAACACGCAGGAAATGAAACGCCTGGAAGGTGAAGGTGTTTCCACGATCGAAGCGCCGGCGGAAGTTGGCACCAATGAGATTGCCGTGATTCGCGCGCATGGCGTCACGCCCCTCGTCCAGATTCAGCTCGAGCAACGCGCCGCCCTGGTCGTCGACGCCACCTGTCCGTTCGTGACCCGCGTGCAGCGGCTGGCCGAGCGCGCTGCGAAGGATGGCCGTCACGTTGTCGTAGCCGGCAGTCCCGACCACCCGGAAATGATCGGCGTAGTCGGATATGCTCCGGATAACACCTTCGTGGTGAGCGACGCCGGCGAGGTCGCGAAACTTCCTTTACTGCACGCGCCGCTCGTCGTCTCGCAGACCACGCTTAAGTTGCAGACCTTTTTGGAGATTGCCGAGGCGGTGCGCGCAAAGGCCGACGCTGAGCCGCAGGTGGTCAACACGATCTGTTCAGCCACGCGCGATCGCCAGGACGCCGCGCGCGCCCTCGCCGGACTGGTGGACGTTTTCTACATCATCGGCGGGAAGCATTCGTCAAACAGCATTAAGCTGCTGGCCGTCTGTAAGGAACAGTGCGAGCGCAGTTTCCTGATCGAAACCGACGGTGAGATAGACGCCGCCGAGTTGATGGGCGTCAATCGTGTCGGCGTTACCGCCGGCGCCTCCACCCCGAACTGGTTAATCGATCAGGTGGTCAAGCGCCTGCGCGAGATTGGCAACCGGCTGAATGCCGAGGCCCAGACCAGCGTCAACTAGAAGTGGCACGGGCGTTCCACCCGTGAATCCTCGCGTAAGATGCGCGTGCCACACCAAGTCCCCCTAAATCGAATTTGCGCCTTCCGTTTTTCTTTGCGCCTTTGCGTGAAACGTAAGTGGACCAAAACCTTTCACGCAAAGACGCAAAGAAAGTACGTAAGGCGGGGAGAAATCATAATTCCATCCGGAGCAACCAACTCTATGAGACGTTCAAGAACTTTGGTTTTGATCGGCTGCATGGTCTTCTTATTTATGTCTACCTCAATTAGCGCCAAGCCGCGTACTTTCCATGAAATGGTCGACGCGTACTTTGAAGATTATTTCAAAGCAAATCCCAGCCAGGCGACCAGCGTGGGCTTTCATCAGTACGATCGACAGTTGGAAGAATTCTCGCTGGCAGCGCATCAGAGTAACCGGCAAAGACTGCTGGCTTATCTGAAAGATTTCCAAACCATCAGCCCCCGAACGCTGTCTCAAAACGACCGCGACGACCGGGAGATCATGATCGCGTCGATCCAGAGCAACCTGCTCGAAGAAGATCGCGTGCAGATGTGGCGCAAGAATCCGGACAGTTATTCCGGAGGCGTCACCGGGAGTATCTTCGCGCTCATCAAACGGGATTTCGCGCCCGCGAAAGAGCGCCTCCGCTCAGTCATCGAGCGTGAAAAACAAATTCCGCGCGCCCTCGCGCAAGCGCGTGAAGCCCTGCTTAATCCGCCGAAGATTTATACCGACATCGCCATCCAGCAGTTGCCGGACAACATCGATTTCTTTCAGACGACCGTGCCGGAAACGTTCAAGAACGTGAAGGACGCGGCCTTGTTGTCGGAATTCAAACGCAGCAACAATGCCGCCATCGCGGCTTTGAAAGACTACCTGTCATGGCTGCAAAAGGATTTGTCGCCGCGCTCAAACGGCGTGTTCGCGATTGGCGCTGAGAATTATCGGCTAAAGCTTTTGTATGACGAGATGGTCGATGTGCCGCTGCCAACGCTCTTGAAAATAGGCTATGCGCAGTTGCGGAAAGATCAGCGCGCTTTCATCGAAACCGCGCGCCGCATCGATCCCAACAAATCACCGGAAGCGGTTTTGCAGGAAGTAGAAAAAGATCACCCGAGTGCGCAAGAGCTAATCCCGGCGGCCCAGAAACAGCTTGACGGCATCCGCCAGTTCTTAATCGACCACCAGATCATCAGCGTTCCGGGAGGCGCTCAGGCTCGAGTGGTCGAAACACCGCCATTTGCACGCGCCACCACGTTCGCTTCAATGGACACGCCGGGTCCGTACGAAGCGCATGCTACCGAAGCTTTCTATAACATCACGCTGCCGGATCCTTCGTGGCCGAAAGAGAAGCAGGAAGAATATCTGCAAGGCTACAACTATCCGCTGTTGAGCAATGTCTCGGTGCACGAAGTCTGGCCCGGGCACTACACGCAGTTTCTCTGGCTCAAGAACAATCCTCAGCTTTCGAAAGTGCGCAAGCTGACGGCCGCCGGATCGAACGCCGAAGGCTGGGCGCACTACAGCGAAGAGATGGTGCTCGACGAAGGCTTCACCAACAACGATCCGAAATATCGTCTCGCGCAATTGGTCGATGCGCTGCTGCGCGACTGTCGCTACATCGTCGGCATCAGGATGCACACGCAGGGCATGACGATGGCGCAGGCCCGGGAATTTTTTGTCAAAGAAGGTCGCCAGCAACCAGTCGTCGGCGAGATGGAGACTAAACGCGGCACCGGCGATCCAACTTACCTGATGTACACGTTGGGCAAATTGGAGATATTAAAGCTGCGCGCGGATTACCAGCGCAAGATGGGCATTAGTTTTTCGCTCGAGGACTTTCACGATCGCTTTATCAAAGCCGGCAGCCCGCCCATTAAGATCGTGCGCCGTGAGTTGATGGGCCGCGACGGCCCGCTCCTGTAGAAATCGCAAGTTCAGTGAATCGCGCCGCGGCTCTGCCGCTTGATGTGCGGTAAGGC
>JAWVEM010000365.1:0-5924 GCA_033856735.1 Blastocatellia bacterium | reverse complement strand
GCTGCAATGGCTCTGCCACTCTGATGCGCGGCAAGTCTCGGACTTGCCGAAACGTGGTCCATTAAACTGAACGGTCTCTGACCGTGACGGGTCGAAGACCCGAATAAAAAGGCAGGTTCGCCGAGTCGCAGACTTGCCGCGCATCAGAGTGGCAGAGCCATTGCCGTGATGAGTCAAGTATATTAGTGCCCTCCCGAAAGGAGAGGGAGAAGCCTCTCAGACCACTAGCGCTACCCACTCACCGTCCTGTTCGGTTTCAAATCCCTCCGCGCCCAGCTCCCACAAACGCGACTTCACCTGCTCGCTCTGCTCAGCAAGAATTCCGGAGAGCACCAGGCGTCCGCAGCTTGCGCCGAGCAGCGCCGGCAGCAATTCAACGATTACCGGCGCGGTCAGATTTGCGCAGACCAGATCAGCCGAAGATGTCTGTTCGGTAACGCTGCCAATGCGGAAATCGATCAGGCCGCCCACGCCATTCAGCCGCGCATTTTCGCGGGCAATCTCAACAGCGTCAGCATCACTGTCAAAGGCTTCGACACGCGCGTCGGGAGACATCTTCGCGGCCGCGATCGCCAGAATCCCCGTCCCCGTGCCCACATCAAGAAAGCTGCGGCCGCGGAAATATTTCTCGATCGCTTTCAGACACAGCCGCGTCGTCTCGTGCGTGCCGGTGCCGAAAGCCATGCCCGGCTCAATGCGGATGACAATGCGGTCTTTGGCGGATCCGGAAGCCACTGTTCCTCGTACGGTAACGTCGCTCCAGGGTGGCGCGACGATGAAACGGCCGACCTCGACGGGCTGCCAGTCTTTCTTCCATTCCGCCAGCCAATCCCGATCGGGAACTTCACGAGTTGATAGATCGATCAAGGAAGCCGCTCCAAGATCGTAAATTCGCAGCGCGTCGATTAGCTGTGATCGGATGATTTCGATTTGAGGGCTTGCGTTGAAATAGCCGGTTACCGTCGCGTTCGCGCCGCTCTCGTTCGTTTCAGTTCCCTGGGCGCCGGCTTCCATCAGGCCGTACTCGATCGCTTCGCACGCTGCGCGAACCACGATCGCATCGACGGCTTGCCAACTTTTAGCGGGAGTGTTCACTTAATTCCCAATTCATCCAGCAGGTGCGCGCGTTCGCGCCAATCTTTTTCAACCTTGACGAACAGTTCGAGGTGACAGCGATGGCCAAGCAGGTTTTCGATATCGTGGCGCGCCCGAATGCCGATTTCTTTCAGGCGCTGGGCCCCGTGACCAATAATTATTTTCTTCTGCGAACCTCGCTCGACGAAAATCGTGCAGTAGATGCGCACAAAGTCTTCGCGCACTTCTTCAAACCGTTCGGTCACCACCGCGGTCACATAAGGAATTTCTTCGCCCGTGGTCTCGAGGATTTTCTCGCGCACGATTTCCGAAGCCAGCGCCCGCATCGGCTGGTCGGTGAATTCATCGTCCGAATAGATCGGTGGTCCTTCGGGGAGATACTGCGTCATCTCAGCCAGCAACCGCTCGATCTGATCGCCCTTCAAAGCCGAGATGGGTACTACCGATTGCCATTCGTGCTCGCTTTGATACCACTCGATTAGCGGCAGGAGTTGTGACTTGTCTTTGAGCTTGTCGGTTTTGTTAAGGAGGAGCAGCGCCGGCTTTTCGGACTGCTTGACGAGATCGAGCACGAACCGATCACCATTGCCGGTGGCAGCCGAAGCGTCGCGCATCAGGCAAACCAGATCGACGCCCATGAGAGCATCGTGGACCGCCGTCATCATCCGGCGATTCAGTTCATACCCGGGCTTATGTACGCCCGGCGTATCGACGAGGACTATCTGGCCTTCGGGCCGCGTCACGATGCCCAGAATTTTGAAGCGAGTCGTTTGCGGCTTGTTCGAGACAGCCGCGATCTTTTCACCCACCAGCCGATTGAGCAGAGTGGACTTGCCGGCATTGGGCCGGCCGATGAAGGCGACATGGCCGGCGCGATGGCTGGGCAGATTATTCGTTTGGTTCTGTGACATCGGTCGGAATTACGATTTCTTCGGGCGGGACGATGACAACTTTACCATCTTTCCAGGTCGCGATGGGATTGCCGAGACGTTTGTGTATCAGCAGGGCATGATTGACAGCGCGTTGCAGGACTTTCTCGATGTCCTTGCCATGGTCGAGGAACAGACGCTGGGTCAATTTAATCTCAGTACTCATTTAGACATCCCTTGAAATCGCATCCATAGGTCAGTGTGAATAATGTTCTCAGCCTGGCCAGCGCCACCTTGAGCGATCATTGTTGCGCTTGACGAGTTGGAAGTATCGTACACCGCCCACGTGTTCGCCAATGGCTGGTACAGCGTCGCGAAGTTTCTCAGGCCGGCAGCATGTCGTCTGCGAATAATCTGTTCGGCTACGTCATGCCCACCAGTATTTACGCGTTCTCGAACTCGCTGCACCGCAAGCTCTGGACTTTGCAACCAAAGAAACATCATTTGGAAGGCATAGCCTTCGTTGCGCAACTTCTTAATCCATCCGGCGTAATGCTTCGCCGCGAGAGTAGTCTCGAAAGCGAAAGTCTTGGGTTGCGCCGCAAGTTCATGCAATCGATTCAACATCACCCGTCCTGCTTGCAATGCCACACTGCCCGGATCGAAACCCGAAAGCCCGTGGGCGATTGGATCGGCATTGACGTATTCGAGAACACCCAATTTATCACGCAGAAGAAAGGGCGCCAGCGTGGTTTTACCCGCTCCGTTCGGTCCGCAATGGCAATAACCTGAGGCTCTGTTTGACTCATCGATCCTTACAAGCCTTTCAGCGGCTGCCCAAACGTAAACTCCACTATATGTCCATCCGGATCGCGCACCATCGCAAAGTAACCCACGACGCCGCCCACATCCACAGGCGGCTCAACCAGAATGTTTTGTTGACGCGCCTGCTCGGCAATGCGATCGACTTCTTCGCGACTGTCGCATTGAAAGCCGAAATGATCCAGACGGGCTTTGACTTCGTCCTGGACGATCACCAGAACAAAGACCGGATTTTCTCCCACGGGAGTCGCAGGTCCAAGCCAGACATTGTGACGGCCTTCGATCCTGCGATCACGCACGATCGAGAGACCACAGAACGAAGTGTAAAAGTCGACCGAAGCGTCGAGATCGCTTGCGTTGATTGTGATGTGAGTCCAGCGAGTGGGCATGTGTCGGTTGGAGCGCCGATATCTTTGTCGGCGGTTCGCGAGCATCCTGCTCGCGTTTTTCGCTGGCGGTTTACGATGCCGGCAATATGCCGGCGGACCGCAGGCAGGATGCCTGCCCTTCATTCACTACTTCGCCGCCAACTCACCATTCAACTTCATGATCTCAAGTGTCATGTCGGCCGCCGCGTACATATCTTTCACGTCGAGCCATTCCTTAACAGTGTGAATCGCGCGCATGCCGGTGCCCAGGTTGGCGCATTCGATCCCACGGCGATTGAAGACATTCGCGTCACAACCGCCGCCTGACGCCATCGTCTTGACGTCGAGGCCCATGCGCTGCGCGGCCTTGAGCACCAGTTGGACCACGTGCGAACTGTCCGGCACGTCCATCGAAGAGTAGTCACGTTCGATGTGCGATTCGACCGAGGCTTTGGTGGTCTTACCTTCAACGGTCACTTCATACTTGGCGGCTGCGTCTTCCAGGCACTTGGTCATGTGCTGAGTTTGAGCTTCCAGCTTGTCTTCGCTATGCGAACGGGCTTCGCCTTTCAGCACGACCAGATTCGGAATGATATTGGTGGCCATGCCGCCGTTGATCTCGCCGATGTTCGCGGTCGTTTCAGAATCGATGCGGCCGAGCTTCATCACGGCGATAGCTTCAGATGCAATCTTGATCGCTGAGATTCCTTCTTCAGGCGCCACGCCCGCATGCGACTCGAGTCCATGAATCCGGTATTCCATGTGGTTCGACGAAGGACCCTTGGTGAAGAGAAAACCCGGATCGTCGGAATCGAAGACGATGCCGTACTTAGCTTTGAGCTTTGAGACATCGACGTTCTTCGCGCCCAGCAGGCCGACTTCTTCGCAGATGGAAAAGATGGCTTCGATGGGCGTGTGGGGAATGCTCTGCTCTTGCAGGCAGCGAATCACTTCGATGATCACGGCGCAGCCGGACTTGTCGTCGCCGCCCAGAACGGTGGTGCCGTCGGTGCGGATGATGTCGCCTTCAACTACTGGTTTGACGCCTTCGCCGGGCACCACGGTGTCCATGTGGGCGCTCATCATGATCGACTCGGCGTCCGGAATCGTGCCGGGAAAACGGGCGATGACGTTGCCGCTGTTGCCGCCGACCGCCTCGCCAGCATTATCGATTTCGACTTGCGCGCCCATTTCTTCACAATACTTCTTGATGCGCTCTGCAATATCGCGTTCCTTGCGCGAGTGGCTGTCGATCTGGACCAATTCGAGCAGCAGATTCTTAATGCGTTCCTGGTTAATCATCGGACCTCCGTGAACCGAAAACCGTGAATCTTAAATCGTGATTAGAATGCTATGGGGTTTTGACAAAGAGATAGTAGATCGTATTGGGTGAAAACGTAAATTGAGGACACGTTCACTCCGTGCGGAGTGAAATGTTTATAGACCCGGGCTTACTTCACCCTGGCTCGTTCGAACGGAGCCGAGGGGGATTACCGGCGTTCGATAAACATCGCACCCCTCCGGGGTCACGGTTGTCGTACCACCGCCCGGTCTCGCCAAGCTTTCCCGCGCTCATTCAGCTCGTCCAGCGCGCGTTGAAGCTCGTCGCGTTTGGCGTTGAGTTCCGTGTCATCCGCATTCGGTTGCACATAGATCGGCGCCGCAATTTCCACACGCGCGCGCGTGAATGGCCGGGGCACCTGGAAGCGGTCCCAGCTTTTCCTGGCTTCCCAAAATTTATCGGCGCTGATCGTGAACGGCAGGATTGGATTCCCGGTCTTCTTGGCCAGCAGGACCGAACCCATTTTGGCCACGTAACGGGGGCCTTTGGGACCGTCAATCGTAAACGCGGTGGGACAGCCGGCGCGCATCAGACGCACCATCCGGACTACTGCGCCGGTCGCGCCACGCGTGGACGAACCGCGCGCCGCGCCATAGCCGAACCTTTGAATGAAGCGCGCGATGAACTCGCCGTCAAAACTTTGCGAGGTCATTACCACGATGCGGCGGCGGCGCCAGAAATAAGTCGAGAGAAAAACTCGATTGTGCCAGAACGTGTAAATCGGCAGCTTGCCCTCGGTCGATGCGGCGTCCCAGTGCTCCCAACCCTGGACCTCGAACTTCACTGTGCGTCCGATCATCTTGATGAGGGTGAAGAACACCAGATCGGCAGCGCGGATCAGCAGCCGATCGGCAAACGAGTAGTTCGCGAGGGAGGCGAAAGAATATGCGCGAGCGATGTTGGGGGCCTGCCCCGCAGCAGCGTCGGCGGATGTTGGGGTTGAAACGCTCATCGATACGGAACCGCTTGCGGTAGCAAGCTGGTGATGTACTGAAAAGCATCTACTCTAACCTTACCCGGTCGCTACCGCTCCCGGTTCCGTACCGATCAGTCATACAAACCCGGTTCGCCCGGCGGCCGGGTTTTCCAACGGCGGTGAATCCAAAGCCACTGATCAGGATAACGCCGCACGTACTGCTCGACTACGTTGGTAAACAGTTGCGTCAGACGCCGCACATCGTCTTCATCGTTGCCCGTCCGTTCGAATAAGAGGGGCTCGTCTATCTTCAGCAGAAAGCGCCGGCGCTTGGAATCCCAGGGAGCAAACACCGGCAGCACCGCCGCGTCAGTCCGCAAAGCGAGTTTGGCCAACATGAAAGTGGTCGACGCCGGCACGCCAAAGAAATCGACGAAGATACCTTCGCGATCCAAAGTATTCAGATCAACCAGAATTCCCAGCGTGCCGCCGCCCTGGAGAGTCTGGAGCAT
>JAWVEM010000364.1:0-7420 GCA_033856735.1 Blastocatellia bacterium | reverse complement strand
GCCCTTGCTTACGCGCGGGCTTCTGACATTGACGATGTGGAGTAGAGGAAAACAAAAAGGCGGAGCCCTTGCTCCGCCTTCTTTGCGAAAGAAATCTCGGTGCCTTAATCCGCGATCGCGTGTGCTCTGGCGACTAGTTCGGGCTCGACCGGAGTCGCGCTTGAACCGTCTTGCTTTGCTTCCGTGTGACGGCCATTGCCCGAGGTGTTGGTCGTAGATTGATTGGCGGCGGATTTCTGTTCGTTAACGTAAGTGAGCCAGGGTCCCGGTGGCTGGCGCTCGCCGGAAGTGATCTCAAAAAACACCTTCTGAATCTTTTCGGTGATCTCGCCCCGTCCGCCGTTGCCGATCGTGATGCGATCAACTGAGCGGATCGGCGTAATCTCGGCCGCGGTGCCGCTGAAGAAAAGTTCATCAGAGACGTACAGCGCCGCGCGTTGAATCGTGCGCTCCTTAATAGTTATGCCGAGCTCGCCGCAAATCTGGATCACACTGTCGCGAGTGATACCGGGCAGAATCGATGAAGACAGTGGCGGCGTGATTACCATCCCGTTGGTCACGATGAAAATGTTTTCGCCGGAGCCTTCGGAAACATAGCCACGATCGTCGAGCGCAATGCCTTCCGAATAGCCGTTCAGCAGCGCTTCCATCTTGATCAACTGCGAGTTCATGTAATTCGCGCCGCTCTTGGCCATCGCGGGCATCGAGTTCGGCGTCAGGCGGTTCCAGGTCGCAACGCCGACGTCGACGCCTTTTTCAATCGCTTCGTCGCCGAGATATTTACCCCAATCCCACGCCCCGATATAGCAGGCCAGGGGGTTCGGAAACGGGTTCACGCCAAATGCCGGATGCTCTTCGTCGAGGCTGCGGAAAAGAATGGGCCGGATATAGCACTGGTCCAAACCGCTGCGGCGAACCAATTCAACCGAGGCTTCGCAGAAATCGTCTACCTTCCACTTATGATCCATGCGATAGATCTTGGCGGAGTTAAGAAAGCGTTGCATGTGTTCGCGGAGCCGAAAAATCGCGGGCCCCTTTTTGGTCGCGTAACACCTGATACCTTCAAAGACACTCGAGCCATAGTGCAGAACGTGCGACATCACATGCACGCGCGCGTCGTTCCATTTAATGAACTCGCCGTCGTGCCAGACCACGTCGCAAATGCGCGGAGTGGGCACGTCTTTCCCTTTGCCGCTGGTAGAAAACATGGGTTTGACTTCTCCTTTGGAGACTAACAATTCTAACGCGAGAAATGTTTTGGGTCGGATTGACAAAGCACGATACTCTAAAGGCGCGCCGCTTTGCAAGATGACCTCCGGGCCCGGTTGGCTCCTGTTTTGAGCGGCTACATTTTCATGTAAAGCGATCCACGAAATCACCCGTCTCCCTCTCCCATTGGGAGAGGGTTGGGGTGAGGGCTTAAGCCGATTCCACCTAATTAATGGTTTTGTCTTTGAATGTCACTTGCCTCTCCCGGAACACAAATGAGAAAAAACAGGCCCAGCTCGTAATCCCTCATCCCCGGCCCTTCTCCCAGTGGGAGAAGGGAGAAACTGGCCCATGGCTGCGCCAGCCCGCGCTTGATTCTCAACTAATCCCTCCGTACGATTTGGTTTGGACTTGCACTTGAATAAGATCATTAATCAGCCTGGTTTTCGCCGGCCCCGGAACCTGCGCTCCTGGATGCCTTTGATCCTGGCGGCGCTGGTCTGCTTGAACACTAACTGCCACAACTCAGTCCCACCTGATAACCGCGCACCTACAACTATGAACAATACGTCTGAGAATAAAACTGCCGCGAACGATTCGGCTTCAATCCATCGGCGAGCAATCATCGTCGATATGCATGCCGACACGACGCAGCGTCTGGTCGATGAGAACGTCGATCTTTCGCAGCGTCTGGCGGATGGACATCTTGACGCCGTGCGCGCAAAGGAAGGTGGACTGGACGCCCAGTTCTTTTCCATCTGGGTTGAGCCGGAGCTTTTCGGCGGCGGCGGCGCGCGGGCGGTGCAGCGGGCCGACGTTCAGATCCAGGCTGTGCGCGATTTGGCGGCCAGGCATCCGGAAACCTGGGAGCTGGCGACGACCGCGGCCGATATTCGGCGCATTGCGTCTTCGGGAAAGATTGCGGCATTGATGGGCATGGAAGGCGGCTATGCGATCGACGAAAAGATCGAGAACGTCGAACGCTATTACCGGATGGGCGTACGTTATCTTTCACCGGCGTGGAGCGTGAGCACGAGCTGGGCCGGATCGTCAGGCGATGAAATTGGCAAGACGCGCGGCTTGAATGACTTTGGCAAGCAGGTCATTCGCGAGATGAATCGTCTCGGAGTCATGGTCGACGTTTCACATCTTTCCGATCGCGCGTTCTGGGACATTGTTAACACTTCCAGCAAGCCGGTCATCGCGACGCACTCCGGATGTCGAGCGATCACCAACGTGCCGCGTAATCTCACCGACGAAATGATTGTCGCCCTGGCTAAGACCGGCGGCGTCGTCAATGTAATCTTCTATCCCGAACACATCGAGCCAGGGTATAGCGAAAAGAAAAAGAAAGTCGACGGAGAGATTGCCGCGCTCGTGCAGCGCGCTTCTGATGAAGAAAAGGGCGACGTGGCGCATAAAAAACTGGCGCGAGATCGCGTCCGCAGCGAAGAATACCTGAAGCGCCTGCCGCCGGTTTCCGTTGCGCGCATAGTCGATCACATCGATCGCGTCGTGAAGCTCGTGGGCATCGATCACGTGGGAATTGGATCGGACTTTGACGGCGTCCAGGTGGTGCCCGCGGATCTGAAATCGGTTGCCGACTTACCGAATCTTACCGCCGAGCTTTTGCGGCGTGGATATTCGGAAGATGATATCGATAAGATTCTGGGCGGCAACATGCTGCGAGTGATGGAAGAGGTCGAGAAGAAGTAGTTCAATTGATTCTTCTCCCTCTCCCCTGGGAGAGGGTTGGGGTGAGGGCTTAGTGAAGATTCCACCCAATTCATGGTTTTGTCTTCGAGGTCACTCGCATCCACCGGAACACAAATAAGAATAAAAGGCTCCGCTCGTAAACCCTCATCCCCGGCCCTTCTCCCAGTGGGAGAAGGGTGAATCAAAGAATCGATGAACCAATGAACAAATCAAAAAGACCCAGAATCGGCTTCCACGCTCCCATTAAAGATGGCCTCCACGAATCTCTGATCATTGCCCATGATACCGGCTGTGACGCCGTCCAGATCTTCTCGCGCAATCCGCGCGGCTGGATGGCCAAGCCGCTGACGAAAGAAGCGATCAGTCTTTTTCGCAAGACACGCTCGGAAACAAAACTCTCACCCGTGCTGATTCATACAAACTATCTAATCAACCTGGCCGCGGTGGATGAGTTGATGCTGGCGAAATCAATCGCGTCGTTTCGCGAAGAGGTGCAGCGCGCCATCGTCCTGGGCGTCGATTACCTAGTGCTGCATCCCGGCAGCGCGCGCGGCTCGTGCGAGGCGGACGGGATCAATACGTGCGTGCGCAGCTTGAAAATTGCTTGCCGGGGACTGCGGTGCGGACGCTTGAAGGTACTGCTCGAAAATACCGCGGGCCAGGGCGAGTGCATCGGTCATCGCTTTGAACATTTGCGTGCGATCATGGATGGCTGTCCGAAACTTCCACTGGGAGTCTGCGTCGATACGGCGCACTCGTTCACCGCGGGTTACGACATTCGCGAAGCAGACGGTCTGGAAGCGACGCTGGAAATTATCAGGCGCACCGTGGGATTGCGGAATGTGCGCGCAGTGCATTTCAACGATTCACGCGCGCCGTACAACTCGCGCGTCGATCGTCACTGGCATATCGGTGAAGGCCACATCGGCACTGAAGCTCTGCGACGTTTCGCGCAGCATCCGAAGCTGGCGCATGCCGCGTTCATCCTCGAAACACCGTACGACGATCCGCGCGCGGATTTGAAGAATTTGGAGGCCCTGAGATCGTTCGTGAATGGGAAAGGTTGAGCGGTTTGCGGAAAAGCCAAGGATCGCTTAAAGATCTCTGAACGTTTCCACGCACGCGCCGCGATATCCGGCGAACAAGCAAGACGGTTCGTGGCTAGTCGCAGTGTTGACGTAACTACGATTCGTAGCTACACTAGTTGTGCGCTTTGAATGGGATGAAACTAAGCGG
Organism: Blastocatellia bacterium; assembly: GCA_033856735.1. GTDB lineage: Bacteria > Acidobacteriota > Blastocatellia > Pyrinomonadales > Pyrinomonadaceae > UBA11740. Next base: position 3,259 of record JAWVEM010000364.1, on the reverse strand, counting down.
CGCTCCAATATCAGGCAACACGGAATTGATTTCGTAGACGCCGAAGAGGTCTTTGCCGGCGAAACGATTACTTTCCTTGACGATCGGTATGACTATGGGGACCCGCTTTCTTACCTTCGGCCTGCTTTGGGGAGAAGTGGTGGCGATAGTTCACATCGAGACGGACAAAGTGATCCGCGTCATCTCGGTTAGGAGGGCTTCAAAGGATGAGGAAGAAACCTACTTTACGGAACTCAGAAACTGATCTGAAACGCCTTCATGAAATGAAGGACGAAGACATTGATTTCTCTGATATACCCCCAGTGCCACCTGAGATGTTCGCGCGCGGTATTGTTCGTCGTGGACTTAAACCCGTCAAACGAAAGAAGCAGCTAACTTTGCGCGTCGATAGCGAAGTTGTTGAATGGTACCAGAAGCAGGGGCCTGGATATCAAACGCGGATCAATTCTTTGTTGCGGGCTTACATGGAAGAGCACCGACGAAAGACGGCTTAACAGAGGCTGGACGCGAGCAGAGTCTTTCGCTACAATCTCCGCGTCAGGTGAGCACAATGTTTCAGAGGCGATCACTTACCAAACTCCTCCTTACGGCGCCGCTTCCGCATCGGGCGTGCTAGCGCACGAGCGTCGGAGCGGCGAAGACTTCACACATCCAAATCAAAGTTAGGCGAGGCAACGCGGAAATGCTTTAATAAAGCTTTGCGCGCTCCGCAAGGTTTCTAATGTAAATTAGTGTCAGGAACGAGAGTCATGGACGAGAAATATTTCCCGGAAAACATTGAGTCGAAGTGGCAGCAGCGTTGGGTTGAGGCCGGAACGTTCGAAGCGCGCGACGACGATCCGCGGCCCAAGTTTTACGCGCTCGAGATGCTGCCTTATCCTTCCGGCTTTTTGCACATGGGCCATGTGCGCAACTACGCGATTGGCGATGCGCTGGCTTGGTACAAACGGCTGCGCGGCTTCAACGTGCTACATCCGATTGGCTGGGACAGTTTCGGCCAGCCGGCCGAGCAGGCCGCGATCAAGCGCGGCATTCAACCGCGAGAATGGACCGAAGCAAACATCGCGCACATGAAGGGGCAGATGCAGCGTCTCGGCGTGAGCTATGACTGGCGGCGAGAGATCGCGGCGCATCGCCCTGACTATTACAAATGGGACCAGTGGTTCTTTCTCAAAATGCTGGAGCTGGGCCTGGCGTACAAGCGCAAGTCGGCCGTGAACTGGTGTCCGAAGGAAGAGACGGTGCTTTCAAATGAGCAATCATCGGGCGGGATCTGCTGGCGTTGCGGCACGCCGGTGGTGAAGAAAGAGATCGACCAGTGGTTTTTGCGTATCACTAAGTATGCGAAAGAGTTGGTGGCGGACATCAAGGAAATCGAAGACGGCTGGCCCGAAAAAGTTTTGAAGCGCCAGCGTGATTGGGTCGGCCGCAGCGAAGGCGCCTTTATCGATTTTGCCGTCAGGGACCACGACGAAAAGGTGCGCGTGTTTACGACGCGCATCGACACGATCTTCGGGGCCACTGCGATTGTGCTCGCGGCTGAGCACCCGCTGTTGCCGAAACTGCTGGAAGGCTCGTCGCTGAAAGATGACGTCATGGCGTTCGCCGGGAAAGTAAAAGGCGCGCGCGCTATCAAAGCCCAGGACGTAGCGGCCGACGAAGAGAAGCTGGGTATGAACACCGGCCGGCTGGCCGTCAATCCCTTCAGCGGAGAGTTGATGCCAATCTGGGTGGCGAACTATGTGCTGATGGATTACGGCGCCGGAGCCGTGATGAGTGTGCCGGCGCACGACGAACGCGATTTCGAGTTTGCGCGCAAGTACACCTTGCCGGTCAGGCAGGTGATCGCGCCGATCGTTCATGGCCAGCAGGGTGAGCCTGACGATTCGGTTCCCGGCAGCGATCAATCCATGGAGATGAAGCAAGCGTTCGTTGAATACGGAGTGCTGGTGAACAGCGCCGAGTGGAGCGGCAAGCTTTCCGGTGACGCGATGCGCGAGATGGCGGACTACGCCGAGGCAAAGAAATTCGGCGGCGGCGCGGTGACCTACCGGATCAGGGACTGGGGCATCTCGCGCCAGCGTTTCTGGGGCGCGCCAATCCCGATTATTTACTGCGAGCACTGTGGCGCCGTACCGGTGCCTGAGAAAGATTTGCCGGTGATGTTGCCCGATAAGGCAGAGTTCACGGGTACGGGCGAGTCTCCTTTGAAGAGCGTTCCTGAATTCGTCAACACCACCTGTCCGAAGTGTGGGCAACCCGCTAAGCGGGAAACGGACACGATGGACACGTTCGTGGATTCGTCGTGGTACTTTTTTCGCTACACCGATCCCCACAACCAGACGATGCCTTTCGATCCCGAGATTGCGGCGCAATGGACGCCCATCGATCAGTACATCGGCGGCGACTCGCATGCGGTGATGCACCTGATCTACACGCGTTTCTGGAATAAGGTGATGCGCGATCTCGGGCTGGTGAAAGCGAACGAGCCGGTGAAGCGCTTGTTGACGCAGGGCATGGTCACGAACCGTGTCGAAGGAACGAATGACTGGAAAGCGATGTCCAAAAGTTTGGGTAACGGCGTTGACCCGGACGAGATGATCAAGGCCTATGGAGCCGATGCGGCGCGGCTGTTCGTGTTGTTTGCCGCGCCGCCTGAAAATGAACTGCGCTGGTCTGAGAGCGGCATCGAAGGCGCTGTGCGATTTCTGCGCCGGGTTTGGGGAATGGTTTGGCGCTGGGCCGAGGCAGTGGATAATCGGCAGGCAACGCCCGCCTCTCCGCCTCTCGCTGAAGAGTTCGGCGATGCCGCGCGCGCTCTGCGCCGCAAGACACATCAGACTATCGCCCGCGTGACGGATGACTTTGAAAAGCTCGACCTGAACACGAACGTGGCAGCGTTGATGGAATTGCTGAACGCACTCAACGACTTTAACGCTGAACCGGCAGCGGCATCCGCGGCCGTTGTTTTCGCGGCGCGCGAGGCGATTGAAGCATTAGTGGTAATGCTGGCGCCTTTCTCGCCGCACGTGGCGGAAGAAATGTGGGCCGGTCTGGGGCATGAAGCCGGACTGGTGCAGGCTGTCGCTGTATGGCCCGTGGCCGATCCCGAACTGGCGCGCAAGGAAGAGTTGCAGATTCCGGTGCAGGTCAATGGCAAGCTGCGTTCGCGCGTTGTGGTCGCACCGGACATTACCGAAGCCGATTTGCGTGCGCTCGCACTTGCCGACAGCAAAGTGCAGAGTTTCATCGACGGCCA
>JAWVEM010000363.1:0-6650 GCA_033856735.1 Blastocatellia bacterium | reverse complement strand
GTCGAGTCGCCATGAAACATTTCGAAAGTAACCTGGAAGATCTGGTTCACGGCGAGGGCTTCCGGCTTACCAAAAAACTCTCCGCTGCCTGGCCGCGCGCTGCTGACATTGGACGGCTTCGGTGTCCGGCTCAACTCAACGGAAGTCGAACTCACCGCCGAAACGATCATGAACGTCTTGTTACCAATGATCGGATAGTCGCCCTTAAGCCAGTTCTGATTGTAAGGGTCGTACCAGCGGCCTTTCTTGAATGGAATGTCGCGGCCGCGCGCGCCCTTGTCGCCGTAGCGATCGTATTCGGGAAAACCGATGCGCCAGCGATCACGCACCGGGCGACGATCCGTTTGCGTTTGTGGTTCCGAAGCGACGCTCTCATTTCCGGCAGCGCCCAGCGGTTTGCGTTCGGGAATATTGACCGGCGCCGTCGCTACTCGCTTCTCGACCGTGAAATCAATTTTCGTTTCCTTGCCGTCGCTGACGATGACATTCTCTAAAGAGTCCTCGCGAATCAAAACGTGCTCACCGTAATTTTTCGCGCTATCAAACTTCGCCGTAAAAGGAAGCTCGACGCTGAGGCGATAGGCGCCGGGGTGGAGTTTTAATGAATAACGCCCAGCGACCGCGACCTTGGTCCGAGTGGCTTTGCTGGTGACCTGATTTGTGGCGATGACGGTAATGCCAGGGATGGAAGGGGTGTCGGCCTTGACGACGCCAGCGATTGTTCCCCGTCGTTGTCCGAAAGCAGACAGTGCCAGGACCAAAATGAAAGCCAACAGTATAATTAGCCTCGCCAAGATTGATCGTTTTGTAGCATAGGCGTAGTGACCCCGCAATAAAAATCTCGCAATGCCGCCGCGGCCGAAAGGTAGTGGGCCAGTTTAGAGTTCAAGCTTCAGCTTGTGCCTGCTATTAGCAACCTGATGGTTGAACTCTGACGCAAACTAACCACCACCGGTCCGAGAAAAACGTTTAACTCGCACGCAATTAATGATAGATTGCCAAAGCCTTCAGTAACGCATCGCACTTCGCACCTTGGCACGTTTAATGAGAGCTAAGTTCTTCGGAAAACGCACGCACTTCCTGCTGCCAACATTTTCCTGCGCGCTCCTCTTGGTTGTCGTTGAGAGCCTTTCTCAAAACGCTCGCTCACAAGGCAATAAACTAATCCTGATCAGCGAAGAGACCTCGACCCGTGCGGTGGCGGTCGATTCAGTGACGCAAAAACACGAGCCGTTTTCTACAACCTCGGCGGTACAGTGGGGCTCTGACAATCACACGCGGATCATGCTCTTTGCGATGGGATTGAATTTGCAGGCCGGCGAAGGAGCTACAGCGGTGACTGCCGATGCTCAGGACGGAGCTCACCACACCTATCACCTGGCAGTCGAATACGTGGGTCCGGTGCCTGAGCAGGAGTGGATCAATTCGATCATCCTGCGGCTCGACGATCAGTTGGGCGATGCGGGCGACATCCTAGTCGGGATTAGTTATCACGGGACGCTGAGCAATCGCGTGCGCGTTGGCATCGGTCACATCGGCGATGGACCACCGGACGACGCCGGGTCTGTTCCGACGCCAGGGACAACGACGACGCCTTTGCCATCTGCGGGCACGGCGGGCACGCTCAGCACTTCAGAGGTGCAGACCATCATTGCTCAGGCAGTTTCGACCGCCGCTCAGTTGAACCGTCCGGTCACGGTTGCTGTCACTGATCGAGAAGGAAATGTCCTGGGCGTTTTCAAGATGAACGGCGCGCCGGCCTCGACCCAATTTCGCGGTGGCGGCCCCGGACCTTCGCAAGTTCCCAGCGCTCTCACTGGATTTGTTCCGATCGGGCTTGACGGAACGGTGGTGCCGGCAAAGCTGGCCGCCATCTCGAAAGCAGGAACTGCGTCCTTGTTCAGCACGCGTGGGAATGCATTCACGACGCGCACGGCGGGCTTCATCATCCAGGAACATTTTCCGCCCGGAGTTGATTTTCGCTCCGGCGGTCCGCTTTATGGCGTGCAGTTTTCTTCCCTTCCCTGCTCCGACATTAAGATTCCCGGATTGCCGCTCGGCTTGAGTGGCGACCCCGGCAGCGTTCCGATTTATAAAAATGGTGAAGCGGTAGGCGGAGTCGGTGTTGAAGGCGACGGTGTCTACACGGTGGATCGCGACCCAACGGATTTCGATCAGCCGTTCGAAGAAGTGATCGCAGTTGCCGCCGCGCGAGGTTTCGAAGCTCCCTCGGTGATCCGTGGCGATAATATTCTCGTCGACGGCATTCGTCTCGCTTACCTCAACGTCGACCACGCTCCGAATCCGGTGACGATGGCGTTTGGAAGTTTACCGGGTGCGGTAGATTCTCTGTTTCCAATTCGCGCCGCGCAACCATCGCAATTTACTGCGGCGATGACCGGCGGAATAGCCGGTGAAGTCGACCCGCGATTCTTTCCCTTCATCGGCAGCCCTACCGTTACAGCGAACTCACTGACTGCTGCTGATGTAAGCACGATCGTCGCTCACGCTGCTCAACAGGCAAACATTACCCGGGCTGCTATTCGGCAACCGCTCGGCAGCAACGCGCGCGTGTCGATAGCCGTGGTTGATACGAACGGCGTGGTGCTGGGCGTGTTTCGCCAAACCGATGCGCCGGTGTTTGGTTTTGATGTGTCAGTTCAGAAGGCCCGCACGGCGGCGTTCTATTCCAGCGCCGGCGCCGGTGCTTCATTGAGAGCCGCAGGCTTCGGCTCGTACGTCGATCGGGCCGCCGCTGATGGGCTCAAGCTTGACGGTTCGGTGGCTTTCACAGATCGCGCGGGCGGCTTTCTGCACCGGCCTTTCTTCCCTGACGGCATCAACAACACTGCCGCAGGTCCTTTCAGCCACCAACTAACTGAATGGAGTGTTTTCAATCTCGGGCTTCAGGTCGATCTGATTAAGGCGAACCTGGAAGCGACGTTGAGCGGCTTCACAATTCCCTGCACTTCCGTTCCGGGTTTAGCAAACGGCATTCAGATATTTCCGGGCAGCGCACCGCTATACAAGAACGGCGTGCTGGTGGGCGCAATTGGGATCAGCGGCGACGGCGTGGACCAGGACGATCTCATCGCCGGAGCGGGCAGCAGTGGCTACGCTCCACCGGCGGCGATCCGTTCCGATCAAGTGTTCGTACGCGGTGTGCGGCTACCGTACTTGAAGTTCCCACGCAGCCCGAATCTTTAGAGAAGGAGTCAGAACCGCCTGCAGTAGCGGGCGGGCTAGCCGCTCATCACCATGAAAGTGCCGGCGCGAACCACGGTCTTATTAATCACTTGTCTGGCGGGTCTGCTTTACGGTCCAGCCTTCGTCGCCAACTCCCAAAATCCGCCGGCGCCTCGCGGCGTCATCCGCCTGAAAGTGAAATTCAAATCGGGCGACGTGACGAAAGAGTTGCCGCGCAAACGCTTCTTTCTAATCAAAGGGACTCTCGATGATAACAAGGCACTGATCGACAAGATCAAGCAGACCGATAGCATGTCGCGCGAGTGTTACTACCGCAACAAGGGCGCCAGCGAAGTTTTGATTAAGTGGCTACTCGACAATGATTGCGACTCAATTTACTGCCGCGACATTGAAGAAAAGTATTTGAGCGGAAGTGAGGCCGTGCCGGAGTTTCAGACCGCATACAACCAGGGGTTACGCGAATTCAAAACTCCGGACCTCGCGCGGCATTGGCTGACGGTTAATCTGCGGCCGGACATTCGCGACGGTTTCTACAAGCAGAAACAGGAAGTCATCGAGGCCCTGGTCAAACAGTCAGAGGACGCAACGAAGACGAAGGTCATGTCGGTAATGACTGATCGAAAAGGCACAGCTTATTTCACCGACATCGAACCGGGAACGTATACGATCTCCAATCTTGTCGGCAGCGAAACCGGAAAGACCAGCATCCTTTGGGCCTGCGAGAAGGAAGTTAAGGCTGTTGACTTGGCGATTGCGATGCGCCGACCTTTTACTTTGTCGAACGAGAAGGATCCAAAGGTTAAGTGCGAGTTCGTTGAGCGGCCGCTCCCGGTTTGTAAGTCGGCCGTGAAGTAAACGATCGAGATGGCGAACGGCAAATCTAAACGCAAAGGTATTCGCGAAGGAACGCAAGGGATTCCTCTTTGCGTGCTTTGCGAATACCTCTGCGTACCTTTGCGTTTGAAGCTTTTTATAAAGAGCCCGATCATGTTCGCTCTCGCGGTCACCCTGGCGATTGGAGCAGTGGCCCAGACTCGTCAGCTGAAACCTGCAACTCAGCAAGCACCTAAAGGACCCGCGGCGAAGTACTCTGCCTTCCAACACTCATCCGACAAGCACAAAAGTCTGACGTGTGACGCCTGTCACAAAGTTCCCACGGTATGGACGGCAAAGCGCGCCTTCCCGGATGTTGCTGACTTTCCAAATCATGATGCCTGCGTTCGTTGTCATCGACAGCAGTTTTTCACGCGCCAGTCGTTCGCGGGCGGCGGGCCGGTCATTTGCACGGTCTGTCACGTGCGCGCCGCGCCGCGTGAAGACGGGCGCTTCGTTTTCGGCAATCCGAATGGCGCGGCACAGCCCACGAAACCAAGGGACGAGCGGCAGTTCACGATCGAGTTTCCGCACGACAAACATCAAAACGTGATCGCCTGGACTCTCTCGGGTCGCAGTTCGATGGTGGCATTCATTCGCGCTTCGTTTTCTAATGAGCAAACAGACGATCAGAAGAAGCCTGCTTACAACAACTGCTCGATTTGTCATCAAAGGAATGACAACCTGGTAATTGCGCCGCTGTCGCCGCAGCCTGACGCCGCAACCCAGTCGAACAAGTTTTTCAAGACCATGCCGCACGCTCATGACTCGTGCTTTAACTGCCATTGGAAAAACCAGAAACCGGCTGGCGACGACTGCGGCGGTTGTCACAAACCCGCCACTCCCTTCATGGCAATGACGGCCCCGAGACGCATTTCAGCAATGTTCAGCCATGAAGGCGGCAAGGGTGAACACGTGAGTGAGTGCACCACCTGCCACATCAACATCACGCGCGCGAGCACGCTCAGGGGGTTAACTCCCGACGTTCCGATCGCCGCCTGCATTACTTGTCACAAGGACAACAAGAAGACGACCTATCCGAAAATCACTACGATCGAGGAAGAGTTCGAGCAGTTTAAGAAGACGAGCAACTGCACCTATTGCCACACCGCGGACGTCGGAAAGAAGAAGCCTCCAGCGAGTCACGAAGCGGCAGTGCAGTGACACAAGGCAAGAGTAAAAAGGCAAAATGAAGATGTCCACGTTCGCGCGCAGAAAAAGTTTTTGCCTTTTCGTTTTTGCTTTTGCCTTCTTACTTTTGCCCTTGGCCATGGTCCATCCGCAGGGAAACGATCTCGACTACTCGAGGTTCCTGCACACTAGTTCGCGTCACGCGTCGGCTGCCTGCTCGAGTTGTCATCATCGGAATGACGCTGCCGCGCGGCCCAGCTTCCCGGGCCACAAAGATTGCACCGGCTGTCACCTCTCTCAATTCACCACGCCGAATGCGCCCATGTGCTCGATCTGCCACACAAACGTCGATGGAAATAACCCGCCGCTAAAAGCTTTCCCAGACAAATTCAAGGAGAGCTTCAACCTGAAGTTCGATCATGCTCAGCACTTGACCGGTGCGGCGCGCCCAAAAAATAGCTGCACATCGTGTCACGCCTCGCCGCTGAGACGGGGCGTGGGCCTGTCGATTCCCGCCGGCCTCGCGGCTCATAACGAGTGTTACACCTGTCACACTCCAAACTCGCAAGCCAACGGTCGCGACCTGGCATCATGCGGCGTTTGTCACGATCAGAAACCTTACAGCAGGACTTCCACCGACGCCTCCGCGTTCCGGCTCGCTTTCAGTCACGCGCAACACGGCAGCCGTCAGCGTCTCAATTGCGCCGACTGTCATAACTACACGGCCGGGCTGCTACAAAAACGACAAGTCAGCTCGCCCCAGGCTCGCGAACACTTCCCCAGCGGAAACAGAACCTGCGCCACCTGTCACAATGGCAAGCGATCTTTTGGCGGCGACCTGGATTTCAAGAGTTGCCGGCGATGTCATTCGGGACAGAGCTTTCGGTTAGGCAATTGAGGCTTGCTCGTTTGAAGCGCGACCTTACGGCGGGTCCCGTTTAGAGCGCGGACTTGTCCGCGCAGGCGGCACAAGTGCCGCCTCTAAACTGGCCTCATAATTTGACAACCTTCCGAGCACGTCCATAACATGACGACTCAAATGATCGGGGCTGCGAGGCGGGGAGGACAAAGAAGATGAAGCGACTGCTGATTGCGGTGATTGTCGTACTGAGTGCGGGAGTACTTCTGATCGTGGGAAATGCCGCCCGAACTTCCGCTTCGACTTCGGAGTTGTCTTTGACTTTGCCTCCAACCTTACTCGATCAGCAGATTCCTAAAGAGAGCAAAGAGCAACCGAAAAAGTTAAAGCTCGGCGCCGACAGTCTCGATGATAAGTGGGGCGAAGTAGCGTTCGATCACGAGAGCCACACGATCAAGAATTATACTCCCGACGGAAAGACGACCGGCGCCTGTGTCGAGTGTCATCATACCGATCAGCCAAAAGACAAGCTGACGCCGCCATTGGTTACTTCTGAAAGAAGTGTTTCGCTCACCGCGGA
>JAWVEM010000362.1:0-3382 GCA_033856735.1 Blastocatellia bacterium | reverse complement strand
TCCGGCGCGCAGGCATCGTGTTCTGCGTCTTGTCGTTTATCTTTCCGCAACTGGTCCCGGCGCAGACTCGACCGGCGCCGCCACCGCCTAAACCTTTCCAGCTTACCGTCGACAGCATCATGCGCGGGCCGAGTCTGGTGGGATATCCGCCGACCGGAGTTTACTGGTCGCAGGATAGCCGGCGCGTTTATTTCCGTTGGAAGCAGGCCGACGAACCGCGTCTGAAAGAGCCGAGTCTCTATGTCGTGAATCGTGATGGGACCGGCCTGCGTCGCTTGTCCGAAGATGAAGCGAAACAAGCGCCGCCCGCGAACGGCGAGTTGTCGAAAGATAAAACGATGACCGTCTTTGCCGACGAGGGCGACGTTTTCATTTACATGCACGCCAATGGAACACGACGGCAAATAACTCGCACAGTCGATGCCGAAACCAATCCCCACTTCACCTTCGATCAGAAACACGTCTATTTCACACGGCAGAGCAATCTCTATGTAATGGCGCTGGAGGGCGGCTCGCTCGATCAACTCACGGACATCCGGCCCGGTGGTGCTCCTGCTGGAGGTACGCCGCCGAAAGGCACTGACAGTCAGGAGTATCTCAAGAAAGAAGAGCGGACGCTGCTTGATGCCGTGCGCGAGCGCGCCGAACAACGCGAAGACCAGGAGAAGAAACGCAAAGAACGCGAAAAGCGAAAACCGCTTAATATTCCGGCCGGGCAGAATGCGATCTCTCTGGTCCTTTCGCCTGATGGCAAGTATGTAATCGCTACGATCAGCGAACCCGGCGCCGGCGCAAAGAACACTGTCGTGCCGAACTATGTTACCGAATCGGCTTATACCGAAGATATCACCGGACGCACGAAGGTCGGCGACACACAGGGTCGCACGCGCCTGATGATTATCGATGTTGAGACGGGCGAATCGAGGAACGTCGATCACGGTCAACGCCTGCCGGCCACGCCTCCGGTGCAGCGCACGGAACTGAACACAACTGAGCAGGCACGAGTCATTACCGGGAGCGGTAGCGACCGGGTCGAGTCCCAACCCAAAACTCCCGCTACGCCGAAGGATCGCGATGTTCAGCTTTCACAAACGCGTTGGTCCGACGACGGCAAAAATTCAGTATTGATGGCCCGTTCCGCCGATAACAAAGATCGCTGGGTGATGTTACTGGACTCGGCTACCGGCAAGACCAAAGTGTTGGCGACCATCCACGACGATGCCTGGATAGACGGGCCGGGCGCGCCCACGCTGGGCTGGCTGCCGGATAACGCGCACGTCTATTTTGAATCGGAGCGCGACGGGTTTGCTCATCTTTATTCAGTATCGATTAATGGGGGCGAGCCGCTGCAACTGACTTCTGGCCAATTCGAAGTTTCAAACGTGCAGTTATCACCGGACAAGAAGAAGTTCTATTTCACTTCGAGCGAGGGAAGTCCATTCGAACGAAATCTCTATTCGATGGCGACAAGCGGCGGTGAGCGCCAGCGGATCACTGGACTATCCGGCCAGAATGAGGTCGACGTCTCGCCTGATGACACGATGCTCGCCGATGTGCGTTCGTATAGTAACAAGCCGCCCGAGTTGTACTTGCTTACGAATCGTCCTTACTTCGCAGGGAAGACGATGGTCCCTGACAAGCCGGTGACGACGTCTCCCATTCCGGAGTTCTTCACCAAAGACTGGATCGACCCGCGCATTGTCAGTTTCAAAGCGCGCGACGGCGCGACGGTTTACGGGCGGCTGTATATGCCGGCGAATTACAAAGGCGGTGGGCCGGCGGTGCTGTTCGTTCATGGCGCGGGCTATTTGCAGAACGTGCATCGCTGGTGGAGTTCGTACTATCGCGAATACATGTTTCATCACTTGCTGATGGAGCGCGGTTTTGTTGTGCTCGATATCGATTACCGCGGTTCAGCCGGCTATGGCCGCGACTGGCGCGCCGGGATCTATCGCCATATGGGCGGTAAGGATTTAACCGACAACGTGGACGCCGCGAATTATCTGGTGAAGGAACAGGGCGTGGATGCGAAGAGAATTGGTCTCTATGGCGGCAGTTATGGCGGCTTCATAACCTTGATGGCGATGTTCACACAGCCTGATGTTTTTGCCGCCGGGGCAGCGTTGCGGCCGGTGACCGATTGGGCGCACTACAACAGTCCTTACACGGCGAACATTCTCAACTTACCGCAGAGCGATGCCGAAAGTTACAAGCAAAGCTCGCCCATCTACTTCGCGAACGGACTGAAGGGTGCGCTGCTGATTTGTCACGGCATGGTGGACGTAAACGTGAACTTCCAGGACACCGTGCGGCTGGTTGAAAAACTTATCGAGCTGCGAAAAGAAAACTGGGAAGTCGCGCCATATCCGGTCGAGGATCACGGCTTTGAACGTGAAGAGAGTTGGGCCGACGAGTACAAGCGGATTCTGAAGTTGTTCGTGACGAACCTGAAACCCGGAGTGCGCGTGTCAATCTCACCATAAAAGGCTGCCGGCTGCTTAGCAGCCTGATTGAATAACTATTGAGCATTAGCTCGGATCTGATCGAAGGTCACATTCCCGATTCGATATTTTCGCCAGTCCTTATAATCGAAATGCCACCACTCGGCCTCGTAAACGGTGAAACCTTCCGCTTCCATGGCATCGCGCAATAGTTTTCGGTGCCATCGCTGCAATGAGGTGCTTCCCGGATAATCAGGGTAGGCTCGGTCAGTGGTCTCGTCATAGGTGCTTACCATTTCCACGGGCTTTTTCGTCTTCAAATCGTAAAGCGTGAGGTCAACGGCGCAACCGCGATTGTGACGCGATCCTTTCGCAGGGTCGGCGACGAAAACCTTCTTATTGTCAGGCGTCGCGTCCCAGAAAACTTTGGTCACGTACCAGGGTCGGTAAGCGTCATGGATGAGCAGGCCGTACCCGAGCTGCTTCAACTTGCGGTTGGCGCGGACCACCGATTCCGCCGCCGGACGCTGCATGAACGCGCGGGCTTCGGAATAGAAGATCGTGCCGAGAAAGTTGTTCGTCGTCGCGTATCGGATTTCCAGCCTGATGGTCGAATCGAGTTTTGTCAGTTCCACCAGATCGGCTTCGCGAAACTCTCCGTTCTCTTGCGGCGGTTGCGCGGCGCGCGCTTCCTTCATCAACTCCGGAACGGGACGCAGAGGTTTTACGCGCAGTTGGTTCCCGCTCTCCGGCTCGATTTGCCGGCGCTTCAGAATCACCGCAGCTACTGCAACCTGCATCGCGCGCGAGTTGCGATCGCGCTCGAAGATAAGCTGTTGGCGAGCGTGAGGCCCCGGAGAGGGAAACTTGAAAACGTTTCTGGTGATTTCGTCGAGCGGCTCTGGCTCAGCTCGTTTGAACGACGCGCAAAGTTTTCCGTC
>JAWVEM010000361.1:0-5055 GCA_033856735.1 Blastocatellia bacterium | reverse complement strand
CCACCGCGCCCCTTTCGGCCGCCACGATTTCATGCAAGATCCGAAAGTGAGCGCGCACCAAATCGTAGGCAGCCAGATCTCCAACCCGTTCGTAAAGTTCCGTTGACCCCTTGAGGTCGGTAAACAGAAACGTGAGACTGGTAATCTTGAGCCGCTGATCCACGTCCAGCGCATCGGTGCGATAAATATCACGGAATGTTTGGTTGGTCAGAAGACGCTTTGCCGTCAGAAAGGGGCGACGCCTCCTAATGAATTCGTGAACTTTGTCGCTCACGACCCAAACAGCCGGCAACGTGCGGACAGTTGAACGGTTCTCCAACGTCAGCGTCAGAGGGCCGGGGCGCATCTGAACGGTCGTCCCCTCCGGTGGGTGATCCCTGGTCATAACGAAGGAAAGCGATTGGCCTTCACCAGAAAACTCGCCCTTCACCTCGAGATGTTGCGACATATGAAGGACCGGATCGAAGAGGTCCACTTCTCCTTCAGATAACTGGAGCGAGAGCACCACCTTTTCGCCGGGTAAAAGCTCGCGGCTGTCGAGAGTCGTTTCCTTAACCCATTTTGCGAATGTCTCGTCATCAGGCAAATCGACGCCTGAACTCCAAAAGATCTGTCGGTAGTATTCGATCCACGACAGTGTCCCGGGATCGTGCGCGGCGATTCTCCGCACCCGCGGGCTGATGGTGAACGTGACCTCGACGATTTCGTCCAAGGTCGGTTCATGCCCGATAGCGCAAAGGACGCATCGGTATTCGGATTGTTTTATGGTCTTAAGCGTCGCGCCGGAATCGAGAACACCGCCGCAAGCGGGACAAAGGATGTTCCACGACATATCGAAAAGGCCGAGTCGCGCGCCGTGCAGAAAAGCCGCAAGCACATCATCCTCATCGAGCCCGTGTCTGGCGGCAAAGGCGAGGGCGTTGATGCGGCAAAGCTCGCGGTCCGGCGCGTCGTGGATGAGCTTTTCGATTGCACTCACCGGTTTCGGCTTCGCCGATTGTCGCAAAGCACTGAAGAGACTGTCGGTGGGAAGTTTCATGGACTAGCGGATTGACGACCGCAACACACCTACCGTGTGGCTAGGAAAACGGAAAGCAAGCCAGGCAATTCAAAGACGTAGTCGGCCGCACCGCTCGCTCGCGAAATTGTTCGGAGTTGCGCGCGTGTCCGCGGTAAAGAAGGCGAAACCAAAGAAGTGACCGCGTAAAGCTACGCCACGCGGCCTAACGGCAGTGACCCGCCTTCGCCTTGGCTACGGCGTGGCAAGCTGGTGACAAGCAACGAATCTGAAATCACTTCTTTGCCCATTTGCGGATATCTTCGCGGACACGTTCGATGGCAACGCCTTTGCCAGCGTCAAGTTCGGCAGCAGCTTTATCGAGCGATGCGAGCAAAGATGCTTCTTCCGACAGATCGGTCTTAATCTTCTGACGAAGCCGAATCAATTCGCCGACCTTGCGAATCTTTTCTTCGAAGGGCAGTTGCGCGAGCTTGTCACGCATTTCGGGTTTCATAGTTTCGGCAGATTCAATTTATACCGCCGCAAAATATCGTCCAACAGTGTCTTGTCGATCTTCGCATGTTTCAGCAGCTGCTCGATCCGCGCCAAATCTTTGTGTCGCCCAACGCTCGCGGCGATGGCGATGATGTACTCCGCCCGAAAAACTTTTGCCGGGACGCCTTCGTACTCGATCGGCTGCGCATTGCAGACCGCCTCTTCAGTCAGCCCGGACGCCGCGAGAAATTGGACGGGGAAATCGTTAATCAGCAGATGCTCGCGCTCGACGCGCCAACCTTTCGACTGGAGATGTGAATAGATCGCTGGAATTCCTGCGCTTAACGTTTTGTCCTTCGTGACGAAGATAATATCGGCATCATAAGTCGTGAAAGGTTCGACGTAGTAAATGGCGGCGAGTGCGCCGCCCAACGCATAGTCTTCGATGAGGCCGGCGGAAACAAGTTCGTTCGCGGCGCGAAGGACATCAGCGAGAGGGATCGCGGATGGTTCTTCACTCATTAGATAACAATGCGGCCGACACGGCCGCCGCTACAGTTCAGACCTTCGAATAAACCTCGGCGCCGGCTTCGTTGAACTCCGTTGCCTTCTGTTCGAGTCCTTCTTTAATTGCTGCCTCTTCTGCGATGCCCTGCTCCGCAGCATAGCGGCGGACATCTTCTGTGATACGCATGCTGCAGAAGTGTGGCCCGCACATGGAGCAGAAATGTGCGGTCTTGGCGCCTTCCTGGGGCAAGGTCTCGTCGTGAAACTCACGCGCCGTCTCGGGGTCTAACGAAAGGTTAAACTGGTCCTCCCAACGGAACTCAAAGCGCGCTTTGCTGATAGCGTTGTCGCGATGTTGCGCGCCGGGATGGCCCTTCGCTAAATCGGCCGCGTGGGCGGCGATCTTGTAGGCGATGACGCCGTCTTTGACGTCTTTCTTGTTCGGCAACCCGAGATGTTCTTTCGGGGTAACGTAGCAAAGCATGGCGCAGCCGTACCAGCCGATCATGGCCGCGCCGATCGCGCTGGTGATGTGATCGTAGCCGGGCGCGATGTCGGTGGTGAGCGGGCCTAACGTGTAGAACGGCGCTTCGCCGCACCACTCGAGTTGTTTCTCCATGTTCTCTTTAATCATGTGCATGGGGACGTGGCCGGGGCCTTCGTTCATCACTTGCACGTGCTGTTTCCAGGCGCGCTGGGTCAGCTCGCCTTGCGTGTAAAGTTCGGCGAACTGCGCTTCGTCGTTCGCGTCCGCGATACTGCCTGGCCTCAGGCCATCGCCGATGGAAAAGCTGACGTCGTACGCGGCCATGATCTCGCAGATCTCGTCCCACTTCGTGTAGAGAAAACTTTCCTGATGATGCGCGAGGCACCACTTCGCCATGATCGAACCGCCGCGCGAGACGATGCCGGTGGCGCGCCGCGCCGTCATCGGGATGTATCTTAATAGTACCCCGGCGTGGACGGTGAAGTAATCGACCCCCTGCTCCGCCTGTTCGATGAGGGTGTCGCGATAAATTTCCCAAGTCAGTTCTTCCGCGCGCCCGCCGACTTTTTCGAGCGCCTGATAGATTGGCACCGTGCCGATCGGCACCGGCGAATTGCGAATGATCCATTCGCGCGTGGCGTGAATGTTTTTGCCCGTGGAAAGATCCATCACGGTGTCGGCGCCCCATTTCGTGGCCCAACGCATCTTCTCGACTTCTTCGTCGATCGACGACGCGACGGCGCTGTTGCCGATGTTGGCGTTGATCTTTACCAGGAAGTTGCGGCCGATGATCATCGGCTCGATTTCCGGATGATTGATGTTGTTCGGGATGATGGCGCGGCCGCGGGCGACCTCTGCCCGCACAAACTCGGGTGTTATCTCGCGCGGGATGTTGGCACCAAAACTCTCTCCGCGGTGCTGTTGTGCGAGGTCGTTGCGGGCAATGTTTGATGTTTGATGTTCGATGTTTGATGTGGGCGCTTCGCGTCCGTTGTCTCCGGCCAACCTCTCACCTCCGACCTCCGACCTCCGAGCTCGTCCGAGACTTTCCCGGATCGCGATAAACTCCATTTCTGGGGTGATGATGCCGCGACGCGCATAGAATAATTGCGTGACGCATTTGCCAGGCTTGGCGCGCAGCGGCTTATGCGATTGCAAATTGAAGATTGCAGATTGCAGATTGTTTCCGCTGCTGCCATTTGACGTTGAGCGTTGAACGTTGAGCGTTGGACGTTTTCCGGCCGCGTCAGCGGCATGCTTCTCCGAAAGGTACCCATCATCAATCGGCTTCACGGCACGTCCTTCGATCTCCTCCACATCGTCACGGTCACGAATCCATGTCGCACGCAGCGCTGGTAAACCCTGTTCCACATTCCCGGCGAAATCGGTGTCTCCCCACGGGCCGCTCGTGTCATAAACGCGGACCGGCTCATTCACTTCGATCTCGCCGCTCATCGTCTTGGTCGGCGCTAACGAAATTTCGCGGAACGGCACGCGAAGATCGACATGCTGTTTTCCGACGGCGTAAATTTTGCGGCTGTTAGGCAACGGAGTTGAGACAGGATTAACAGGATTTTCTGGATTACCGGAAAGAGCGCCATTGGATTCTGTTTTCTTCATTAGGTTAATCCTGTAAATCCTGTCTGATTTTTCCTGAGTTCATGCTTTCCTGATTCGTGATGGCGTCGTTTTTTTCTTTTTCGGAAATCATATTTTCGACCACGGGTTTACACGGATGAAACACAGACAAGGCAGGGGTGAATTAGGAAAACAGGAACGCAGGAGGAAGACCTGGTACTTTCAGAATATCCGTTCCATCCGCGTAATCCGCGGTTACTTCGTCTGTGATAATTTGTGTGCATCTGTGGCCAATTAAATTTCAAAACAAAAAGCCATGCGCGGAAAAACGCATGGCTGAAACAACGCCAGTCCTAGCTCCTCGCTCCCTTCGTCGGAATTACCCGCATCAGGTTCAAGGGGTTTCGTCTCACTGCTGACGTCTCAGCCATTCGGCTCCCCCGCACTACGTACCGACGATACGGTTCTAGTGAATCAACGTCAACGCGAACAGTGATCACGAATTCAGCGACTCGGAACACGCGCAGTCGGGAACGCGCGGATAGGCGGAAACGCAGCTAGGGCATGCAAGTCGGCTCGACCTGGCGCGAGTCCGGGCAAGACGAGCGACCAATAAGACCGAAAATCTGAAGGTCAATCCTTCTCAACTGTGGCGGCAGGTATGCCCGTCCGGCTCGGACTGTCGGCTGCGGGATTTTTCAGAAATGCAGGCGGCACGCCTGCCACTACAGAAGAAAGGTGGATCGAGCAGTCAGCGGTCGATCCACCTTCGCTTTGCGTCCTTTGTGGACTTGGTGTGAGAAAATTCCGCTCGTTCGGCTCGGATTACTTGGCTGCGGCTGTCTCTTGCTTCGCGTTGGTGTGGAAAATCGCCATCCAGGCGCCGTTCTCTTCTTTCCAGACCGTACCGGCGTTGTAAGTGCCGGAGGAATCTTTGCCGTCAAAGGTACCCTCGATCTTCACCGTGTAGGTCGTGACCATCACATCC
>JAWVEM010000360.1:0-4349 GCA_033856735.1 Blastocatellia bacterium | reverse complement strand
TGCACACGGCGCATTTCTCAATTGGTTCAGGCACGAAGCTGGCGATGGAAGATGCGATCGCTTTGAAGGAATCTTTTGATAAAGAGTCTGAAGTAGGGGCGGCCTTGCGGCGGTTTGAAGAAATGCGAAAGCCGGTGATCGAGGAATACCAAGCGGCGGCTTTTGAAAGCATGGTTTGGTTTGAAAACGTCCGCGCCTATATGCACCTGACGCCGATTGAGTTGGCTTACGCGTTGATGACGCGGAGTGGCAAGGTCGATCGTGAGAGTTTGCGGCGGCGCGATCCTGAGTTTGTGTCAGCGTACGAAGAAGAACACAGATTACGCAGATTTCACAGATTAGAACCAAACAGTTAATCAGGGCGAATCGAGTCGCTTGAGTTTACCCGGTCGCGATTTCACTTCAGCGTAATCTGTGTAATCTGCGGATTATCGTTTCCATTTCGGCGGCAAGAGGCGCCGGCGGCCATCGGTCGCCATACCTATGCCTGGCTCGTTCAGTTCCTTTCGATCCCAAAGCTTACACGTCACTTGGCGATGCGCTTGATCCAAAGCTTCACAGTAATTCGTATAGGTGCAGCGGCGGATTTCATCGCCACGGCCCAACCTCACTTTGATAAACCAATCAGGATCGGCCAGAGCTTGGCGCGCCAGACCGGCGATGTCCGCCTGACCGTGCTGCAGAATTGATTCGGCTTGTGCAAACGTCGTGATGCCCCCCGTCGCCACAATCGGCGTCGTGAAGCCCGCTGCATTCACGGCGTGTTTGATTTGCGCGACCAGAGGCACGGAACGGCCGAAGGGGCCACGTGCATCGGATAGAGTCGTCGGCATGCACTCGTAACCGCTCTGACCGGTGTAAGGATAGACGGCCTGCCCAATCTTTGGTTGCTCAGCGTCCTCGAACTTTCCGCCCTTCGAGATCGAAAGATAATCCATCCCCGCTTTGGCGAACTCAACTCCGAAATAAACTGCATCATCGATGTGATTGCCGCCGGCGATCACTTCATCGCCGAGGAAGCGCGCGCCGACAATGTAATCATCCCCCACGCTTTCACGCACGGCGCGATAAACCTCCAGCGGCAGGCGCGCGCGATTTTCGCGCGGCCCACCATAACCGTCGTCGCGATTGTTAAGCGCGCTCAGGAAACCGGCCATCGTGTAGGCGTGCGCGTAATGCAATTCGACACCATCGAAGCCGACTTCGCGCGCGCGCCGCGCAGCATCAGCAAAAATGCGAGGCAGAACCTGCGGCAATTCACGGACGTGCGGCAGGTGCGTATCAGTCACGCGCTCGCGATAACCGAAGCGGAGAGATTCAAGCTCGCGCTCGTCGAGCACTCGATCGATGATCGCATCCGGCGCGCTGTTGAGAAACGCTCGAACGCTATTTTCATCGGCGCTGATCCAGCTTGAATCTTCAGTCACTGGGGCAATCTGCCGGCGGTGATCTTCACTAATCTCAAGAAAGCGCTGAAAGTATTTTGCGGGATCGGGTCGGCGCTTGACCGCCAGGAAGTCGATAATCTGAATGAAAAGTTTGGTGTGGCCGTCACTCGCCGCGCGGACCGTGTCGACGAGTTGACGCAGGCCGGGAAGAAATCGTTCGTGGCTGATTCGCAAAAGCGGCCCGCTGGGAACGTCGCGAATGCCGGTGGCTTCGACGACGATCACGGCGGGTTGGCCGGCGGCGAATCGTCGATACCAATCGAGGTTCTCCTGTGTGACAAAACCATCTTCGGTGGCGCGCCAGGGGACCATTGCCGGGACCCAGGTCCGGTTAGCCAATTCAAGCGAGCCGATGTTGATGGGTTGGAAGAGCTGAGAGTCCGCAGCCTCCTCCGCCGAAGGCCAGCGGGTCTCAGGAATTTGATGTTTGATGGGATTCGCGAACTTCCACATGGCGGGGACACTTTAACATGTAAGTTAGATCTATAAGGTCTGCGGCTTTGCCGCCTGATATGCAGAAAGGCTCTGCCTTTCCGTTGATTCGCTGGAAATGGAAAGAGGCTGCGCCTCGAACAGTGATTTGGCGCATAGCCCCGAAGAAAGAGTGTGCCAGCCGGAAGGGCGGAGCCCTTCCGCACATCAAGCGGTAAAGCCGCAGCGTGCTCCCTGAGGAGAGCGCTCAATCGCAGGGTGTCTGTGGTAAATTAGCGCAGTCAGCGCAGGGAGAATCCATTGACCGATGATCTTCTCAAATGGCGTTCTGAGTTTCCCATTCTCGACCGAGCGGTCTATCTGATCTCGCACAGTCTCGGGGCGATGCCGCGCAAGACATTCGACCGCCTGCATGAGTACGCTGACATTTGGGCGACACGTGGGGTGCGCGCGTGGGCCGAAGGGTGGTGGAACATGCCCGTGACGGTGGGGGACGAAGTCGCGCGCATTATCGGCGCCGATCCCCAAACGGTCGTGATGCACCAGAACGTTTCGATCTGTCAGTCGCTCATCCTCTCTTGTCTTCTGCCCCTCCCGGAAAATTCGAAACGCCGCAAGATTGTTTATTCCGAACTCAATTTCCCTTCGGTGATGTATGTCTATGAAGCGCACGCGCGGGGACATGGCCTGCGCATCGAAACGGTAAAGTCGGATGACGGCATGACCGTGCCGCTGGAAAGATTGCTGGCGGAGATTGATGAAGAGACGCTGCTGGTCCCCATCTCGCACGTGCTTTTCAAGAGCGCTTTTCTGCAAGACGCGAAAGCGATCACCGAACGTGCTCATGAAGTCGGCGCCATGGTCGTGCTTGATACTTACCAGTCGGCGGGCACCGTACCTTTCAGCGTGAAAGACTTACAGGTTGATTTCGCCACCGGTGGTTCAGTGAAGTGGCTGTGCGGCGGGCCCGGCGCGGGATATCTTTACGTGCGGCCGGATTTGATCGATCGACTCGAGCCAAAGACGACGGGATGGATGGCCCACGAAGAGCCGTTCGCGTTTGCCGGCGAGCTGCGATACGCTCCGAATATCACGCGCTTCCTGCATGGATCGCCGGCGATTCCGGCTTTGTATGCGGCGCAGTCCGGCTATGAAGTCATAAACCAGATTGGGGTGGAAAGGATTCGCGAGAAAAGCGTACGCCAAACTCAGCGTCTGATCGAGATCGCCCGGGAAGCCGGCTTTCAGGTGACCAGTCCAAAGGATCCGGCGCAGCGTGGCGGCACGATTACGGTTTGGGACGATCACGCGGCTGCGATTACCAAAGAGTTGGTGCGGCGCGAATTCATCGTTGATTATCGGCCCGGTGCGGGCGTGCGCATCTCGCCGCACTTCTACACCAAAGATGAAGAACTGGAATTGGTCATTGCGGAGATGAAAACAATTCGCGACGCGAAGGCTTATGAAGGAAGTGAAAAGGTCGGCGCGGCATTTTAAGGATTTACCCTATGGAGCGCGGGCATCCTGCCCGCATTAAGCGCGAACCGATGATCCGTTGAAGCTCAGTTAGTTTCAAAGAAGTGAGCGTGCTGCGCACGCTGTGCGGGCAGGATGCCCGCGCTCCGATAACTAAATGGCAAACAACAACAGCAAAGACGCACCGCTTTCCTACAACACGTATCTGCGCGTGCCTGAGCTGATCGACTTGCAGACCTGTCTGTCGACGCCGGCCCACCACGATGAATTGCTTTTCATTACCGTGCACCAGGCTTATGAACTCTGGTTCAAGCAAATCCTGCACGAGATTGACGCGTCGATTGTATTAATGAAAGAAGACCGCGCGGCGGAGGCCGCACAGGCATTGCGCCGTATCGTCGAGATTGAAAAGCTGCTCATCGCTCAGATTCATATTCTGGAAACCATGAAGCCGGTTCGCTTCCTGAGCTTTCGAGACGAACTTAATCCGGCGAGCGGTTTTCAATCGATGCAATTTCGCGAAATTGAATTTTCGTCGGGCTTGAAGGACGAAAAGATTTTGCGGGCGTTCGCCGGCGACGACTTTGCTTTCCAGCGCTTACAGGCACGCATGAACGCGCCTTCGCTGTCGGAAGTTTTCTTTGCCCTGCTGCGCCGTCATGGGTTCGACACTCCAGCCAGCGATTCGCCGCGCGACGCGAAGGAACGACGCAGCAATTACGGTAAGCGGCAACGCGCGCTGGTCGAAGTGCTGACGCATGAAGAGCAGTTCTATAAAGAATCCCAACTGGCGGAAGGACTGATCGAGCACGACGAATATTTCTCGCTTTGGCGTTCGCACCACATCAAGATGGTCGAACGCATGGTCGGCGCCAAGCCCGGCACCGGCGGTTCTGAAGGCGTCGGATACCTGCAAAAAACCCTCGACAAAAAATTCTTTCCGGAGCTTTGGGATGCACGCACTTACCTGAGTGCGAAGCACGACAGCGCAGG
>JAWVEM010000359.1:0-3916 GCA_033856735.1 Blastocatellia bacterium | reverse complement strand
GGCGGACTTGAGAAAGCCCGTCGCGTTGGCGCTGACGCACGACGGTTTTCTCTATGTTACAGAGCTCGACCGAGCGAGTGTCGTTCAGATCGCACCCGATGGTCGAGCCCGCGTGATTGCCGGCGGCACGCCTGGGTACGCCGATGGTTCGGAGAATGCTCGCTTCAATCAGCTCACCGGAGTGGCGATCGATAAGCGAGGCGATCTTTACGTAGCCGACAGCGGAAATTACCTGGTGAGAAAGTTGAGCGCGATTACGAACGCCGCCGCTTCCGGCCCGCCGGCGCAATCTTTAAAGGGGCCGCTACCGCGTCTCACTTCACAGACGCTCGGCGAGCAGGTGCTGCTCTGGCCGCTCGAGCCGCAGTACAGCCCACACGAAGTGATCGCAACCGTCGGTGAAGTGCGCGGCAGTTTCGACTCGAAAGATAGTCGCGACCACCTCCATAGCGGCCTTGATG
The DNA here is from genome assembly GCA_033856735.1 of Blastocatellia bacterium. Classification (GTDB taxonomy): domain Bacteria; phylum Acidobacteriota; class Blastocatellia; order Pyrinomonadales; family Pyrinomonadaceae; genus UBA11740. The sequence continues at coordinate 3,455 of JAWVEM010000359.1, read as the reverse complement.
TCGCCGGTGCGTACGGTGACGTTGTCCGCGCGGTCCGCTCAGAGAAGGTTGTTAGTCCGGTCTCCAACTGGGGGTTTGACGATCTTAACGAGGGACTGCGTGTGGGCGTCATGTCGTACATTCACATGCACGTCGGGCGCGACAAAGATGGAAAGATCTTCAACGACGGGCGGTTCGTGCAAGTGAAAGACGCGAACGGCAAACTCATGCGCATGCGCGTCAGACGCGGTACGCGCTTTCGTCCGGGCGATGCGCTTGGCACGGTCAACCGCATGTACCACGTGCACATGAATGTTGGCACACCCGGATCGGAAATCAATCCGCTCACGCTCTCGCCGATCGGATTTACCGACCGCGTCGATCCGATAATTGCAAAGGACGGCATTCAACTTTTCGACGAAGCGGGCGCACGACTGGCTGAGAAACAGTCGGGACGCCTGGTCGTGCACGGGCGCGTGAGCATTGTAGTTGACGCCTTCGATCGCAATGACATGAACGTGAGCCGGAGACGACTCGGCCTATATAGTCTCGGTTATCAGGTCCTTAAACCGGATGGCGCGCCGGCTCCCGGTTTTGATCAGCCGCGCATCAACCTCGTGTTCAATCGTCTTCCGGCGGATTGGGACGCACCCAAGATCGCTTATGCGGAACAGAGCGGGATCACAGTCTATGGTAGCGCGACCACGAGATTTCTCTACCGCGTCACCAACACCATTCGAGACGGCCGAACAGCCACGAATGTTTGGGACATATCCGAACTGCCCAAAGGCGATTACATCCTGCGCGTCATCGCAGCCGACTATTCAGGGAACGAAGCGCATGACAACCGCGATGTTTTGGTGACGGTAAGGTAGGTGATGGTGATGTACTCTTCTCGTTGGCCGCCGAGGAAACGGTTTCCGATGGCTGGAGGTCCGAACGGCCGTCAGGAAATAGCCACGTCCTTAAGGGCGTGGTAGGGATCGTATCCAAAAAGTCTCACAGGCCCGATGGGCCGACACATTCCCCCGCTGGTTTAACTTGTCCTGTTGTCCTGCCGCACCTTCGGCGCTCAATTAATCATGATTGGTTCTCGATCCACGACCTGGCGGTCGTGGCTATTTCCTGACGGCCCTTCGGGCCTTTCATGCCTACGTTTTGGGCAAAGGTGCCATCTTTAGCGTTCCGGGTGGAAGATTTCGCTTGCCGGGTGGCATCTTTCGCGCTCAGGGTCGAGAATTTCACGTGCCGGGTCACATGTTTCGCACTCCGGGTGGATGATTTCACGGGCCGGGTGGCATCTTTCGCACTCAGGGTCGAGTGTTTCACCCTCCGGATGGGGAATTTCACGGGCCGGGTGACATCTTTCACACTCCGGCTCGAGAATTCACGGTTCGGGTGGACGGTTTTCGTCGGCTCTGCGGACTGACAAACCTACTCTTTGGGCAAAGCCGCCCGTGTCAGATGCCCGCGCGTAAGCACCGGCTACGCTCGTGATAGTGTTCCATCGGCCTCACAACAAAGGGTTCGTCGTCCGTTCGCTTGAATAAAGAATGGCGGCTAGGGCGGCCCTCCCTGACGGTCGGGCTTCTGACGGATATAGATTCCTATTGAATGCGTGAGGTGAAGCTGACGCTGCCACTGGCGCCCACGGCCACATTGCCGGTCAGGCTCCAGCGAATGTTCGTGACGGCCCGATCATAGCCGGACGGCGCGCCGCCGCCGGCGCTGACGGGCGTGTAGCTCCAGGTCGCGCCGCCGTCATTCGAGAACTCGATTGTCGCGGTCCAGGGAGACGAAATGGCGGCCGAGCCGAGCTTGTAGTCGAGATTGACGAAAACCCTCTTGGCGGGATTTACGTCATTTGGATTCGGATCACTGATCACCAGGCTTTGGGCACCGATACTCCCCGAGTTAGTGAATGTGACTGTGTAAGTCAGCTCCGTGCCAGGCTGCTGATCGCCTAAAGGTGTCACATCCTTGACGAGGCCAACATTCGGCATCCCGCCTTCGCCGAGCTGAAAATCGCTAAATGCCGAAAGGCCAGTCGCCTGCGTGCTGGTGGAGGTCCTCGTCCCGACGGCGGGATAAGTCCACACTCCGGATGCGAACTTGCCCACGACAAGTGCGTTGGTATTTGCTCCCGCATCGACATCGCCAGAGACAAACTCGAAGGTCGCACTGTACGTCGTGAAGATTATTCCGTTGTTCGTCAACGTCCAGTAACGGTTCACGGTCTTCGAAGAAATAAACGTAGAGCTGCCGATATTAGGATGATCTCCCGCAGTCGTTTTGACTGCCAAGTCTCCGGCCGAGGTGACGCTCGCAAATGAAACACTCACCGGCGTGTAGTTACTCGCGTCGCCTACCTCAAAGGTCCTCGAGGTCGCGCCGGTTGCCACATTCTTCTGCAAGTTTCCAAATACGTGTCCGCTGGTGCGCGAGACCGTGCCGGTAGAACTGACGATGACCTGGTTTGAGCCGGTATTGATGTTTCCGCTGAGGAGTGTGAGAGTTCCGTTGACGGTCACGTTGCCGCTCAGGGTGACGCCACTCGCGTTGTTGATCTTGAGTCCGCCGAAGGCACCGGCATCTGTGCCCTGGGCCGTTGTCCCGGCGAATTCGACCGTAAGATTAGTTAGCGTCTTATTGCTAATCGTGTACTGGTTAACAAAATCCGTAGATCCTGTGGCGCGCGTCACCTGAACCGTCCCGCTTCCGGTGAGGGTGCCGCTGCCACTGATTACGACAGCCGCACCGGGAGAAAAAATTACGTTGGCATTTGCCGTGAAGGTTCCGCCGACGCTGAAACTCGTGCTTGCTGATACTGGCGAGGCAGTGTTGGAAATTGTCAGATGGTTATAGGTACTATTTCCAGCAACCAGTGGAGAAAGGGCGGTGACTGATTGTGGGCCGGTCCCTCTATAGTCGACCGTGCTTCCCGTCGTTATGAATCCGCTGCCGGCATTAAAGGTGGCAGTATCCAACAAGCTTCCCGCTACACCAATAATCCCGCTGTTTGCGAGCGTGATATTACCAGCCGCCCTCGATCCGCTAATCGTCAAATTTTGATAGTCGAAAGCTGGAACAGTCTGCGAAGCGCTGCCGTTGAAATCGATGGAGCTGCCGGTGATCGTATACGAGTTAGCGCCGGGAGTGAATGCGCCCGCAATCCCGATGGTGCCACTGCCGGCAAGTGTACGCGGGCCGGCGGAACTGCTGGTCAGGTTGTTGTAGTTGAAAGCCGGAATGGTTTGCGGACCAGCTCCATTGAAATCAATTGTGCTGCCGGTGATCGTGTAAGAGTTAGCGCCCGGAGTGAATGTTCCCGCAATGCCGATGCTGCCGCTGTTTGCAAGTGTACGCGCGCCGGCTGAACTGCTGGTGAGGTTGTTGTAGTTGAACGCCGGAATGGTTTGCGCGCCCGCGCCATTGAAGTCGATGGTGCTGCCGGTGATCGTGTACGAGTTAGCGCC
>JAWVEM010000358.1:0-33335 GCA_033856735.1 Blastocatellia bacterium | reverse complement strand
ATCATTTGCTTCGCGCTTGCGCTTGATGAAACGCCCTAAATGATTCCTTAGGTCTTTGGGAGACGAGCTGGCAGAAAAGCTGAACACTGAGCTGGGGCCGGTTGCCGAGCGAGCGCGGCGTCGCATTATGCGACGACTGCTACCCTACCTTTTCTTACTCTATATCATCGCTTATCTGGATCGGGTGAACGTCAGTTATGCGGCTCTGCAAATGAAAGGTGCATTGAGCTTTACTGACGAAGTCCTGGGTTTTGGCGCCGGGATCTTTTTTGCCGGTTATTTCCTGTTGGAAATTCCGGGCAGCATTCTGGTTGAGAGATGGAGTGCGCGACGATGGATTGCGCGCATCATGATCTCATGGGGAATCGTCGCCATTCTGATGGGTTTTATCCAGAGCAAGACTGAGTTTTACTCATTACGGTTCGCACTTGGCGCGGCCGAGGCGGGGTTCTTCCCCGGCATAATCGTCTACCTAACCCATTGGTTTCGCTACCAGGACCGAGCCAAAGTAGTCGCCCTCTTCATGGCCGCACAGCCGATCGCAATCATCTTCGGAGCGCCCTTATCCGGATTGCTCATGGGCGTTAATTGGCTGGGACTGTCAGGCTGGCGATGGCTGTTCATTATCGAGGGACTGCCGGCGATTATCTTCGGTGTGGTCACTATTTACTATCTGACCGACTGGCCGCATGAGGCGAGTTGGCTGCCCGAGGATGAACGTCAGTGGTTGCTGTTGGAGTTAGAGGCTGAGAAGCAGTTACGACGACGTGGACAGGCATTCACCGTGCTGCAGGCATTCAAGCATCGTGAAGTGATCATTCTAACGCTGAGCTACTTCTTCATAGTTACGACAGCCTATGGTTTCACCTTCTGGTTGCCAACCATCATTAAGAGAGCCTCGCACTCGTCCAATCTAATGGTCACTCTTCTTTCCGCCATCCCCTATTTTGCGGGCCTGACGGCAATCATATTAGTCGGTTGGTCATCTGATCGAACCGGAGAGCGACGTTGGCATACAGCCTTGTCGATGGTAGCTGCCAGTGTGGGTCTTCTGCTTGGCATCCTCACTCGGGACCACATCTCTATATCCATCGCGATGTTTTCTCTGGGCGTAGTCGGATTGTATGGTTACCTACCCGGCTTCTGGGCACTGCCTTCGAGGTTCTTGACCGGCACTGCGGCCGCGGCTTCAATTGGTCTGATTAACTCGATCGGAAATCTGGGTGGCTGGGCCGGTCCCTATGCCGTGGGCTATCTGAGCAGAGTAACTGGCTCTTTCCTGGCGGGCGGGCTTTATCTGTCTTTCTCCGCGTTGATAGCGGCGGTCCTCATTCTTTCATTGCGCGATCGCCGGAGCAGTATCGAGCAGACTTGAGGCTAGCTTTCAAAAAAGAAATGCCGCGTGGCGCGGCATTTCAGGTTGTACATTACTTTGTTTGTGGCAGACTCAAGGCCGGCCGAGGATATTGCCGAGGATACTTCCACTACGGCTGCGCTGATTTCCGTAGCCTCCGTTGCCGTAGCCGGCGTACTGTCGATAGCCTTGGTCATAGCCACGTAGGAAGCCCTGACGAAACGCCTGCGACGACGCGTTCCTGTAGTAATGCGATCTTTGCGGGTCAAAGTTCTGCCCACGCTGCGCATCGCTGGCGCCCGTGTTGATTCCCGCCTGGTAGCCCTGGTTCATTCCAATCTGCGAGCTGTTGTTATAGCCACCATTACCATAGCTGCCGTTACCATATCCGCCGTTGCTATAGACGCCGTTATTATAGACGCCGTTATTGCTGTAGCCTCTATCGCGGCTATAGTTTCCGTTGTTGCCGTTGTTCCGATAAAGGTCATTATTCCGGGTGCGGCTCTGACTCTGATCTCGCCTCCAGTCGCGGTTGCGAGTTTGGTTATCACTTCGGTCGCGACTACGGCGCTGATCCTGCGAAGTGCGATTATCACGATCGCTACGATACTGCGCCTGCGCGGTAGTGCTGCTTACTGCAAACACACCTAAAACAACTGCGAGGCTCGCTATCGCCCCGCCGATTTTGTTTTTGAAATTATTTTTCATATTAGTCCCTCTCCCTTTCCCGGTAATGACCTCAGCAAACTTGAGGCCGCTCAGTCAATCAAAGCGTTTACGTTGCTATCTATGCAGTTAAAACGAATAAGAGATCCGTCTTCGTACTCATACCGTGCAGCCGTTGCGCAGATCAGTTGTTCCCCGCGCGGCGTTTACTGCGCCTCTCTTCCCTCATCTGCTGGAACTGCTTCCACTGATCGAGCGTGAGGACCTTTTGCAGACGTTCATCAGTGTGCTGACGAATCTCCGTCACTCGCGGGTCCGCATCCTTGCGTAACGCCTGCAACTGGCTGCGCGCGTCGCTGAATATCTGTTGCACCTGGGTCTTCTGATCGCCATTAAGCTGCAATCGATCGACCATCTGGTCGAACTCCTGTCTATGCGCCTGAGCCCCGGTTCGCCATTTCTGGTAGACGTTCAACGCCAAAGCACCGGCCAGAAATCCAAGCACAAAGATAAGGATCACAGCGATGCGAACCTGCCATTTGCTTCGGCTATTTTTATCCATGATTACTTCACCACTTCATTGTCTGCGTCGTAGAGCGTAGCCAGTACGTCGCTGTCTGAGATCTGATCGTCGCGCAGCGTCGCAGCGTCGAGCACGACCGCGTCGGTTGAGTAGGCGTTAATTACCGCGGCAGAGTTCGGCGAGTCGGCAGTTTGGGCTCCGGGAATGACGAAAGTAAGAACAGCCAGGGTCGCAACCGTCGCCACCATCGAAGTAGCAAGTCCGCCGGCCGTCCGCCACAGGCGGCTCCAGGCCCATTTCTCATTCGCGGCTTGCCGTTCGCGCAGGACAGCCAGAACTCGCGTTTGGAAAAACGGTGAGGGCTCAAACACTTCGTTAACGCGCGCTTTCAACAACAACGATGAGACGTCGGCAGCTGCGAACGCCCGCCGGCAAGATTCGCAGGCTGCCGTATGAAAGCGAATCTCGGCGAGCTCGCTTTCAGCCAGTCCGGCGAACGGTTTGCTCTCAAGCATGCTGATGATGTGTTCGTCTTTCATTTTAGTTCCCCCGCGTTTTCTGCAGCATGGCCGCGACCTAAAAGTCTTTCCACCGCTTCGCGCATTCGGCGCCGGGCCCGAAATGCGAGCACCTTAACTTTCGATTCCGACCACCCCGTCGCTTCTACTACATCTTTCACGGAAGAGTCATCGCCATCGATCATCGTCAGCACCAACTGATCGTCCGGGGACAGCTTTTCCAGGACGCGTTGTGCAAGATCGGCCGCGACAAAACTTCGTTCGCTCGACCGATGACGTTCTGTTGCCGCACGAGCCAGTGTTGTATCAAGCCAGCTACTCTCAGCTTCAGTCAGTTCAGATGCTGTTAACTGGGGCCGGCGCTTCGCACTACGAAGCAGGTTGAGACAGGTGTTGGTAGTAATACGGGTGATCCAACCCTCCATCGAGCCGCGACCCTCGTACTTCTGTAGTTCGGTAAACACTTTCAAAAATACTTCCTGGGCGGCGTCTTCAACCATGCTGCGCTCGCGAAAGAATCGGCTGGCGACGCGGAAAACGCGCGGGCCGTAGCGCCGCATAATCTCCGCAAAGGCAGACTCGTCTCCTTCAGTCGCAAGACGCGCTAACTCCATTTCTGAAGACCGTTCGAGACCGTTCGTCAGGCAGCGCTCCGAATCGAAAATTAGGGTGACGGATCCAAATCATCTTGAATCCGTCCTCCCGGGTGATAGACGCGTTACTCACCTTTACGCCCGCTACGCCCGGCCCGCTTGGCCTTAAACTCAGCGCGCTTCTGATCAAGTTGAGTCTTCTGTTCAGGCGTCAGGACACTCAGCATTTCCTGTCGCATCCGAAACCGCTCGCCCATCAGCTTTGCTTCCAGGGCAGCCGTCTCGGTCAGCTTTTGAGTTGCTAGTGCCTCGTCAAAAGTACCGCCCTCGCTTGCCTGATGCAACGCCTGTCGCTTCGTCTGCAGTTCCTGGCGCAACGACTTCGTGCTCTCACGAGAAGTTTGACCAATCTGCTTGATCTTGGCCTTCTGATCGGCTGTTAAGTTGAGTCCCCTGAGCATCCCGCCGCCCATTCCTTCACCGCGGCCGCCCCAACCTTTGCCATGCCCGTGGCGTTCGCCACGTTCCCCACGCGTTCCCTGCTTGTCCTGATTCGAGCCGGTTGTTTGAGCCAGTACGATCGGGACAGACAAAGCCAAGGCCGACACGGCGGCTATCGTCATTATCTTTATCTTTCCAAGTCTTTTCATTTTCTTATCCTTTACTCCTTGTTAACTGATGGTTCGTCTGGGAAGGCCCTAATTAGCCCGTCCACGAGATCAGACACCGCGACTCGCATAACCGTTACAATTCCTAATCAAACAAGGGTGATCCTCAAAATGACTTCAATACATAGCCGAATCATGTGGAACATCGCACAGACAGCCGGGCGAATCTTCTGCTACTCATAGGTCTGAATTCTTAACGTTACCGTTTCATTTAGAGGTTCTCCTTCGCTTCTGCTCAAAGGGGCTCGAATCTTGCTTAGCGTTACGGTGTAACGAAAGCACAGCAGTTGGGTGTCTAGTTCGTTGTAGGTGGTTTGAAACACTGGAAAGTTGGAGCACCGATAAGTTAACTATTATGTCAGCCAAAACTTTTGAAGCACACCCGTTGGTGACCGGAACAGCCGGGTTGAAAACGCCGGATCGCGTAAAGCTCAGTTTGAGAAAATTGAATCTGCGCAAGCGTACAAAATTGATCATGGGCGGCGCCGCTTTGGCGGTAGTCGCCTTCGCCGGCTACTACTTTTGGGGGAACAGGACGGCAGCGCCGGTTTACATGACGGCGAAAGTCGAAAGGGGAAACCTGCGCAACACTGTCACTGCGACCGGGACGCTGCAGGCCGTGACCACTGTACAAGTTGGCAGCCAGGCATCTGGAACCATTTCAGCGCTTTATGCAGACTTCAATTCTTTGGTGAAGAAAGGCCAGGTCGTAGCTCAACTCGATCCAGCTGTTTCCAAAGCACAGGTTGATCAGGCGCGCGCAGCACTGCAGCAGGCGCAGGCAAGTCTGCAGTTGGCGCGGGCCGGCGTCGCGAATTCGCGTGCCGGGGTCAGTGACTCGCAAGCCAGAGCGACGGCCGCGAAATCGACGGTGCAGAATAGCCAGGCCGGCGTCTCGAGCTCGCAAGCCAATCTCGCCGTGCTCAAAGCTCAGCAGGACGACGCGCTCAGTTTGCTCAAGCAACAGGAATCATTGCTCAAGAGTGGGGTCATTGCACAGCGCGACTACGACACAGCCAAAACCAGTTACCAGGCCGCGCAAGCGCGGTACAACCAGGCTGCGGCCCAGGTGAACATGGCGGTGTACAGCGAGCAATCGGCGGCCGGCGCCGGCATTGCCCAATCGCAAGCGCAAGTCCAACAATCTCAAGCGCAGGTACAACAATCTCAAGCGCAGGTGCTACAGGCCCAGGCGCAGGTGCAACAGGCCCAGGCTGCCTTGCGCCTGGCTGAAGTGAACCTGACGCATACGACAATTGTTTCTCCTATCGACGGCATTGTGGTCTCGCGCACGGTCGATGTGGGCCAGACGGTCGCGGCCAGTTTGTCGGCCCCGACCCTGTTCACAATCGCGAACGATCTTAAGCAGATGCAAGTCATCGCTAATATTGATCAGGCAGACATCGGTCTGGTCGAACAAGCGAAGTCGGTTAAGTTTGCGGTCGATGCTTTTCCCGGTAAGGACTTCGACGGCAAGATTGAAGAGATGCGGCTCAATCCGACGAACGTACAGAACGTGGTGACCTACAACGTTGTGATCGACGTCAGCAACCCCGAGCAGAAACTAAAACCCGGCATGACGGCCAACCTCATAGTCACGATCGACGAGCGAAATAACGTACTCAAGGTTCCGAACTCCGCGCTGCGCTTTACGCCGCTGGATGCCAACGGCCAGAAACTGAGCGGAGGCGGCAACGGCGGCGGGAGTGGTTCCAGTCAGGGCCGCGGGCAGAACGCCAACTCTATTCCGCAGGCGAACAAAGCTAATGCGGCTGCGAACGCGTCGGGATCGAACAACGCCCAAGCGGGCGCCGAGCGAACGTTTGCTCCGGCGAGTGCGCCGGTCCTTGACGGACAGACCAGAGCAATCTGGGTCCTCGGCGCTGACGGCAAGCCACAATCACGCCGAATCAAGGTGGGTCTCACCGATGGCGCTTCAACGGAAGTTGTCGAAGGCAATTTGCAGGAAGGCGAAATGGTTATTACCGGTCAGACAATTACAGCCGCCAGTAAGGCACAGGGCACGGCGAGTCCCGCGCCCGGATTTGGCGGCGCACCACGCACCGGCGGGGCCGGCGGCGGCGGCGGCCGGAGGAACTAAGGTGGCACAGACTTCAGTCTGTGATTCAGACACAGGATCACAGACTGAATCTTGCCCATACGAATTGTTCTTTTAAAGAAGAAGTCACCTATGTCAACGACGTTCATAACGGAACCGCAAAGCCTGATAGTGAACCCAGGGTTAATGGCCCAGACACCAGAACTCCGCGCGGTCATTCAACTCGATCATATCCACAAGACTTACACGATGGGCGATGTTGAAGTGCATGCGCTGCGGGGGATCTCGCTCACGATCAACGAAGGGGAGTTTGTGGCGATTATGGGCGCGTCCGGGTCAGGCAAATCGACAACGATGAACATCATCGGATGTCTGGATCGACCGACGCGCGGAAAATATATCCTGGACGGCGAGGATGTTTCGGAGATGTCGAAGGACGAGCGCGCCGATATACGCTGTCAAAAGATAGGTTTTGTCTTTCAGGGTTTCAATCTTCTTTCACGCACCTCGGCTCTCGAGAACGTCGAGCTTCCGATGCTGTACGCCGGCGTCGACGGCGGAACTCGGCATCAACGTGCCATGGACGCTCTGGCGTCGGTGGGATTGGTGGGACGCGAACGGAACAATCCGAATCAACTATCAGGTGGACAGCAACAGCGCGTCGCTGTGGCGCGAGCGCTGGTTAACAACCCCGCTTTGATTTTGGCAGATGAGCCCACTGGCAATCTTGATTCGCGCACATCAGTTGAGGTGATGGAAATATTTCAAAGACTCAATCGCGAACGGGGTATTACTCTGGTCCTGGTAACCCACGAGCCCGACATCGCCGATTATGCGTCGCGGGTAATCGTGTTCAAGGACGGCAAGATTAAGAAGGATTCGATGGTTGCTAAACCTCGTGACGCTGCCGAGGAATTACGCCTGCTGCCTATGGTCAACCCCGATGAAGACGACGAGGAAGAGGCAATATGAACCTGCTAATGATAATCCGAGTTGCCTTCCGCGCTTTAGTGCGCAACAAGATGCGTGCGGCCTTAACTATGCTCGGCATCATCATTGGCGTCTCGGCCGTGATTGCCATGGTCAGCATTGGCCAGGGCGCGCAGGCTTCCGTGCAGGCGCAGATCGAAAGCATCGGCACAAATTTGCTTTTTGTCAGCGCCGGCGCGCAAAACCTGGGCGGCGTCCGCAGCGGCACCGGAGACAGCGGCACAAACACCCTGACCGCGGAAGACCTGGACGCGATCCGTCGCGAGGTTCCCAGCGTCTCAATGGTAACTCCGACTGTTAATGCCCGATCGCAACTCGTCTCGGGGAACATGAACTGGAACACATCGATCCAGGGCGTGAGTGAGCAATACCCCGACGTGCGCAAGTGGACCGTTCAAAGCGGAGAATTCTTTAGTGAGGCGGACGTGCGGACCGCCGCGCGGGTAATCGTCATCGGACAGACGCTGGCAGATAATCTTTTTCCCGGCATGGATCCGGTCGGACAGACGCTCAGGGTGATGAACCTCCCGTTTCGCGTCAATGGCGTGATGGCCAGAAAAGGTCAGGACCAACAGGGACGAGATCAAGACGACACCGCCTTTGCCCCATACACAACCGTGCAGAAGAAAATCCTGGGTAGCCCTCGTCTGCAAGTCGCTTACGTCTCGGCGATTTCGCAGGATGCTACGTATACGGCCCAATCACAAATCACCGAATTGCTGCGACAGCGGCACAAACTCGGCGCCAACGAGCCCGACGACTTTACCGTTCGCAACATGACCGATATCGCCGACGCCGCTAACGCCACCAATAACACCATGACGATTCTGCTGGCCTGTATTGCGAGCGTCTCGCTGCTGGTGGGAGGCATTGGGATCATGAACATCATGCTGGTCTCAGTGACCGAACGCACTCGAGAGATTGGTATTCGCATGGCGATCGGAGCACGTTCTTCAGCAGTAAAAACCCAGTTCCTGATTGAGTCGATTGTGCTCAGCCTGACCGGAGGATTTGTCGGCATCCTTCTGGGCGTTATTATCTCTCTTTCAATTCCAAAGTTGCTCGGCTGGCCCACACTGATCTCCACTCTCGCCATTATCGGCTCAGTGATCTTCTCGGCAGCCGTCGGCATATTTTTCGGCTACTACCCGGCGCGCAAAGCCGCCGCCCTCGATCCAATAGAAGCATTGCGTTACGAATAAGGGTGGCAACAAGCCAGATGCTTAAGTTCAAAGAGAATCGACTTGGGCTCCCCGCATGAGCCGATTTATCCAGCGCCTTCCAGATGAATTCGCGCCTTGATCCCCCGGTGATCCGCCGGAGACCGCGACGCACAATTCTTTGTTTCACGCCCACCCGACCGCGGTGTGCGTTATTCGACTAAGGTCGTCCGTAACAGAGACTTAATCAAAAAAAGCTTGCAAAATTTGGATTTCGGTATAGAGTAGGCGCAAAGTAACGCACGAACTGACTTGAGGTTAATGTCGCTTGCTACTATGTGTGCGACATCAGCATAAAATCCTTGGAGGTGATGATATGGCGAATGAAGGCGGAAACAGTGCTCTTCAAAGAACGGCAGAAGTTGCCAGCGAAGTTTTGATACCAGGCGGGGCTAACTTAATCAAAGGGGATTTGGTTAACGGAGGCGCGCATCTGGTCTTGGGATTAGTGGCCAAGGCCATGTTTGGCTTACCCGGTATACTTTTGGTTCACGCGAATTCCCTGGTGAAAGCGAGGACTGGGCAGCACTTGCACGGTCTTCTTGGTTCGATCCAATTTGGACCACCTTCGACGACGAAGACTGCAAAGTAGCTCCCAGTTTTGTAGTCAATTTAGCTTTAGTCCTCTGCCTGTTAGAGCAATCATTCTCAAGCGGAGTTCGCTGCTGATCAAGATTCGCTTGCCTGCCTATTACTCCATGAGGGCCGGTCGGGTGGTGTTTCAGAAAGCGGCTCTTCGGAAGCGAGGCCTATCTCGTTTCTCAGGCGGAGTGCTGTAATTGACATCGGGTCAGTTTTCACTAACGCGGGACATAACCGCTTTTTGCTTCCCGCAGGCAAAGGCAGATTCAAAACATGAAAAAGAAGACTCTCTTTCTGGGCGGCCTGGTATCTGGCGTTGTGTCAGGCATTGCTCTTGGCCAAACATGGAAGTCTCTGTTGAAGGAAGGCATCAAGGCCGGGATCCTGGCGGAGCGCAGAATCCGCGAGGTCACGCAACAGGCCATGGAAGACGTCGAGGACATAGTGGCGGAGGCAGGGCAAGAGGTCGAACAGCGCGACAAGGAGAGGAATGTTAGCTCGTAAGTCGCGGTTCGGTCCTGCGGGTCCGGTGGGAATAAGATTGCTTTCCGCTACATCCGGTCGGGAGCGTTGGGAGGTGCGCGTGATTCATCGCAGACCTCGCGCAGCGCAACAGTTGGAGGCGGAGCTCATGCTTCATGCCAACATCCTCAGTGTTACAGCCAATCACGTCACCGGCAGAGCGTTGATCCGCTACAGACCGAACGCTGAGAATCCGAGCGTCGTGGCCCATCTGGTGGAATTTTCTGAAAGAGCCCGGCGATACCGGGTTACCCGCGAGCCGGTTGTTTCATCTCGTTCAGCGCTTTCTCAAATTCTAAAAGAGTCGCTCCCTCGAGGCAGAGGTCTGGCCATGCCGATTGTGCTGTCGATTGTCGGACAGCTCGTTTATATGCTACGCGGGCTCTCCTTCGTCGCCATCGTTAACACCGCTCGGGGCGAGGGCCCTCGATTCCCAAATGCCCTCGGGATTGTCAAAACCGGCCCGCGCTTGATCTTCATGACCGGGCTTTCGTTGTTTCTGACCGCAGCCAGTACCTGGCTGCAACACCGCCGTCGGCTGGCTTGGCGGGCGCTGGCGCAAAGGACCCAACACAACCTTCGATCGGAGTTGATCGAGAAGATTGAGTCGCAGGACATGGCCTTCTTTAATGAGTACGGCACGGGCCACTTGTTGAATCTGGTTATTGAAGACACGACGCGCATCGGAGAGTTCATTGAGAAGGCCGGTGACGATATCATCGTCAAGTCGTTGACCATAGTGATTGCGGGAACATTCTTGATCCTGGCCTCGCCGGTGCTAGCTCTGTTGGCTGCTTTGCCACTCCCGTTCATGCTGTTGTTCTCTCGTGTTTTCGGTGGGACCACCTCCGAGCGCTATGCGCGGGTTGGCGAGATCTCGAACCACCTCAGCGAGATGCTGGAAAATAATTTTGTTGGGATCGCCGACGTGAAGAGCTTTACGGCGGAGGCAGAGGAGGTGCGTCGCCTCCGGGATTGTGATCTGGTTCTATCGGAATCAGCCGAGAGTGCCGGATCGATGTCGTCTACGCAATCAGCTTTTGCGGGAGGCGCGTTTTCTCTCGGTTATATCGTGACCGCGGGATACGGCGGCCTGATGGTCACACAGCACCGCATCTCAGTCAGCGACTACATGCGCGTCTTTTTCTGGTTCCCGTTACTGCTCGAGGCCCTGACGAACATCGAGCGAATCGCGCAGCATTATTACCGCGCCTCGAACGCGGCAAAGCAATTGGTCGAAGTGCTCGAAACGAAACCGACGATCGTGAGCGGAAGGTTGCGGTTACCGAAGGGGAAGGTTCAGGGCGCAATCTCGTTCGAGGGGATCACCTTCGGTTACGAACCCTCAATCAAAGTATTGCAGGACATCTCCTTCGAAGTGCGTCCCAGCGAAACGGTCGCTATCGTGGGGCCGACCGGCTCGGGTAAAAGCACCCTGCTGCGTCTTCTCATGCGCTTTTTCGAAGCCGATTCAGGCCGCATCTTTCTGGACGGCACCGACATTCGAGAATTGGATCTCGTCGACTTGCGCGGAACGGTTAGTCTGGTCAGCCAGGACGTACACTTGTTCCCGGGTACTGTGCGCGACAATCTGCTGCTGGGGCAACGCGGCGTTGTCGAAGAAGAACTGTTACAGGCATTACGCGACGCGCGGGCAGATAAGCTTCTGGAGACGCTGCCGAATGGCTTGGATACCTCCGTCGGTGAACGCGGCCAGCGACTTTCGGGCGGCGAAAGGCAGCGCGTTGCAGTTGCCCGGGCGCTGCTCAAGTTGCGTCGCGGAGCGGCGATACTGGCACTTGACGAAGCGACTTCGCATCTCGACAACAAGTCTGAAGCTGACTTCAAAAGGAATCTTGGCAAGGCCTCGACGGGTAAGAGCGTCATTATGATCGCTCATCGGCTATCGACTGTTCGCACGGCCGACAGAGTGCTCGTGCTACACAAGGGGCAGCTCGTTGAGGAAGGCAATCATGAACAGTTACTAGCGCGGAAAGGACTTTACGCTTCCCTCTGGCAACTTCAGACGGGCAAGGATTCTTCCGGCGATCTTGAAGTCCGGCTCATAGGTCAGTGATTCAGGGCCTACCTACGCTGTCGCATCCAGTCGCGACCCGGCGACGCTTTCACTGTTCGACAAGATTTCGGTCCCGAAGGCGACGCTGCCATGTCCGGTATCTATATGAGGCTAAGCCTAAGGCTTAACCAGAAATTGATCAGCCAGCAGTTGGCCGGCTCCAGGAATTACGACCTGACGCAAGATCGCGAGGCCTAACGTGACTGTCAAATTGCCCAAGACCCGAACACCGTCGGCGGGAGCATAACCAAAACGATGAAGTACATGGTCATCAGCAAGCCCGGTGAAATGGACCCGCGCGGTGTAACCCGCGAGGCGGTTGAGCAGGGAAAACGAATGCTCCAGGCCGGCAAAGACCAGGGGATCATCGAAGCGGCATATACGCTTGTCGGCGGCGGCAACGTCATGATCGTAAACGCCGACTCACACGAAATCCTGGCGCGGGCCCTGCGGAAGCTGCGAGCCGTGGCCAATGCACCGCATGTCGAAGTGCACCCGATCCTCGATACCTCAGAGGTTTTAGAGTCTTATGAAGGGCAATTGGAGGGAAACAAAGTTTCTTAGCGGGACCAGGTCATATCGCGGCATCGAGAACTGTGTTGAAAAACCAACGGTAAAGAATTGAACAGCAGGAAAGAGCCAATCGAAATTGCCATCGTCGGCCTGTCCGTCTCTTACGAAGGCGGCGGAGCGCGTGAGTTTTGGCGCGGACTTCTCGGTTCGGCGCACGGGACAGAGTCTCGTCAATCGCGTGAGCAAAAGATGGTTCCCCCAAAGCGCGACGCTGATCCAAACTCGGCGCTCGCCATTACACTGGCGCGAGCAGCGCTCGCGGACGCGGGATACGTCCAGGCGACATTGAACTCGGCAAGGATCGGCTTGGTCCTCGATCCGGGTTCTCCTTCACCGCTTAACGACGGCAACGATTCATCTGTCGGATCCCGAACAGACGGACATGTCATAGCTGAGTCACTCGGAATTCCGCGCACACAGGTAAGGGTCGAATCGTTTTCAGCGCCGCTCGCAAGCATCGCGCCAGCGGTGTCACAACTCCGGCAGGGGATCGTTGACACGCTGTTAGTCGGGGATCTTTACCTTTGCAACGACGGGAACACAGAACCTGAATTGCCGGTATCGGGTGGGATGTTGGTGCTCAGGCGAGTTGATGACGCACGTCGCGACGGGAATTTTATTTACGCAGTACTGAAAGCGGTCTGCGTTTTCGCGGACGCAGACCAGTCACAGGCAGCCAACGACCTCAGCTTTATCAGCGCACTGCGACAAGCGTATGAGGGTTGCGGAATTAGCCCGCGAACGGTGGCGCTGATCGAAGCTATTACTAACGATTCGCCAGACAACCTGTCCGACGAAGTGCAGTCATTGGCCGCGGTTTTCGGCGCACCGACAGGTATCCTGCCGTGGTGCGCCCTCGGCAACGGTCCGGATCAGAGCGATATCACAGTGCTGATCAAGACCGCGCTCGCGCTGCACAATGCCGTAGTGCCGCCAGCGAGCTGCGGAGCGAACGGCTTTCGTTTAGATGACGAAAAGACACCTTTCTACTTGAGTGATACGCCCCGGCCCTGGATTCATGGCGACCGAGCTAACCCACGGCGGGCCGCGGTGCACCAGTCCGGTTCAGGCGGAAGGACTCACTTAGTATTAGAGGCTTGCTCGCATCCGCAGTCAGTCTCTACAAGGAGTCACGCCGCTTCTTGGCCGACAGAGCTACTATGCTTCTCGGACAAAGGACGCGCAGATCTTTTATCACTCCTCAAGCAATCGCTCACTTCCCTGAGTACGCACCCTGACACGACTCTGGAGCAGCTTGCCTTCAGTTGTTCGCAACGTCCGGTGAAGACTCACCGCCTCGCGATAATCGCGCGAGACGTTGCCGACCTCAAACATAAGCTGGAGTTGGCTACCGCCAAATTGGAGCGAGAGCCAGAGCGTGCGAGTTGGCAGTTGCGCGACGGCGTCTTTTTCGGCGAGTCGGATGAAAGAGCCGCGCTGGGGCGGATTGCGTTCACCTTCCCTGGATATGGCTCCTATTATCAGGGAATGTTGTCGGACCTCTGCATGGCTTTCCCATTAGTGAGAGATTGGTTTGACACACTCGATGGAATTTTTGACGAGGCACGCGGCCCAAGGCCAAGCCAACTCCTATACCCGCCGCCCAAAACTTTTTCCGCGGCTACGCAGAAGATTCTTGTACGGAACCTGCACGGCATGCGCGGCGGCGCCCAGGCCGGGCTGGTTGCGTCTCTGGCTATGCATGAGTTGCTGGTGCAGCTTGGCGTCAGGTGCGACGTAATGGTGGGTCACAGCAATGGTGAGAACGCAGCGCTGATGGCGTCAGGCGCCATGCGATTCAGGACGAAGGCCGAACTGTTCAAGCTTATTCGCCGGTTCACTGTCCAGGACGATCAGAGCGTGGCGACGGCCCACCAACCCAGGGGAGTTTTCCTCAGCGTCAGCGGACTTACGTCGGAGTTCATTGAACAGCTCGTTACCGAATCCAACGGCGATCTACACCTTGCAATGGACAACTGCCCGCACCAGGTCGTGTTGTTCGGGGGTGAGGCCGACTCGACGAAAATCGCGGCGCGTATCACCCAGGCTGGTGGGATTGCCGTGCGATTACCCTTTGACCGCGCCTACCATACGCGGCTTTACAAGGCACAGGAAAAGACTATCCGTGCCATTTACAGTTTTATTGATTTCATCGTCCCGCGCACGCCGGTCTACAGTTGCGTAACGGCCTCTCAGTTTCCGAATAGCGCCGATGAGGTGCGCGCGCTCGCTATCGAACAGTGGTCGAGTTGTGTGCGGTTCCGTGAGACCATTGAAACGCTGTATCGCGATGGGGTCCGGACCTTTGTCGAAGTAGGGCCGAACAGCACCCTGACGGCATTTACCAGAGACACATTCCGCGACCGCGATCACCTGGCGGTAATCTGCGACACGCCGCACGTCGGCGGCCTCACTCAACTTCAACATTTATTGGCGCAGCTCTTTGTGCGTGGAGAGAACCTCAACCTGGATTACTTGTTCAAGTTCCGGGAGATCGAAGGACGGGCTTCGATCGGGACTGTCGACCGCGATGCTCCGCCAACCATTGACGCACTTCCTAAAGCGTCTGTCGCGCCGGCGTCATTGGTGAGCGATGCAACGCATACAAAGAGCGTCGTTCCGGCTGATGACCTGGTACCGCTCGGAGCGTTCACGAACACTCCTCTCGGCGTGACCTGTACCTCAGACGAGCTGAGAGTCCCGCCTTCCTCAACCCATGCGTCTGGTTTAAGCGTTCACGCCCAGATCATGCGCGGCCATTCCCAGTTAATGCAGCAATTCCTGGAGAGCCAGGAGAGACTGTTAGGGGCTTTCTTAAAAGTGCGCCCAACGCCGAGAGTCGGAGTCGAAGACCGCCATGCAACTACCGCTGGGGTGTCGACCGCGAAGTGGCCGTTACTCGGGAGACCCGTCGAAGTCAGCGACAAGAGAATCTATAGCGAGCGGATTTTTTCGATCGAGACCGACGCGTTCCTAAAAGATCACGCGATGGGACGACAGCCCGCCGATGCCGCCTCGGGCGTTTCTCCTCTTCCAGTCATACCCTTCACCGTGAGTATGGAGATTGTGGCCGAGGCAGCTTCTGAATTAGTAGGTGCGGACACGGTGGTCCTCGGAATCAGCAACGCGCGCGGCCACCGCTGGCTTGCGGCCGAACGTGGCACACTGCGGCTCGGCGCATCGGCGGAATTACAACCCGCCGGACCAGATAGCAGGCAGAACGTCTACGTTCAATTGGTCGATCTGGATACAGCTGAGGGTGAGGCGCCGCAACTGGCTTTTGAAGCGACGGTGCACGTCGCTCGCTCCTATGCGCCAAGGCCAACGCCACTTGCGCCCGCCGCCGGAGAGTCCGCAATTTCTTCACTCTCTCCCGCGGAGTTCTATCGTGATTTTCTTTTCCACGGTCCCTTCTTTCAGAGTGTCAAGAGTCTCCGTTCTTGTGGTGACGTAGTAGCGGATGCCGAATTGGAAGTCCCATCGTCGCGCGGCTTCGCCTCAGGCATAAGGGCGCCCGTCTTCCGGACGCCCGCGGCCCTTCTCGATGCGGCCGGCCAGGTTATCGCCCTCTGGCATATCGCTCGGGGGCGCCGCAACTTCAACGTCTTTCCTTTCTACGCCGCGAATTTCGAGCAGTATGCGGCGCCGCCTGCTGCAGGAAGCCAGGCTTTGTGTCGAGCGATCGTAAGCCAGAACAACGGGATCATCGTTGAGGCTAGCTTCGATTTTCTGGATGAGCACGGACTCGTTTTTGCCAGGTTCAAGGGCTTTCAGTTCCGAAACTATACCGATGAATATGTGTCTCGATTGCTGCGGCCTCAAACCGCTGAAACGTTCTTCTCGAAACCATTTATGCAAAAGGAGACGGGGCTAATCTGCCGGACGATCGAGCCCGAGACAGCCGATGTTCTTGAAGCCGGAGGCGGCGTCTGGAAACAGGTCCTTGCGCATCTGGTGCTCAACCCGGATGAGTTGGGTCGTTGGCAAAAACTGCCCCGCAAGGGGAGACGGCGGCTGGAGTGGTTAATTGGACGCGTGACTGCAAAAGATGTTGTCCGCCAGTGGGCCACTCAGACGATCGGGCTGGCGCTGTCCCACTCTGAGATAGAGATATTAACGGACGAAGCGGGTAGGCCTTTCGTCAAGTGTACTAAGCTGGACGCTTTGGGCCTCGTGCCACATATTTCAATTAGTCACACCCACGGCCAGGCGGTTTCGGTTGCTGACGCAAGTCGCGTCGGCATCGACATCGAGCGGCTTGATACGCGTCGTTCCAGCAACTGGGCCAACGCGGCCCTGGACACCGAAGAACTTGCGGTCGCGGGCGGCGATACCAGCACCCTGCTCCAGTTTTGGTGTGCCAAAGAAGCCGCCGCGAAAGCCCGAGGAACCGGCTTGCGCGGTGATCCGCGGGCCTGGCGTGTTACGAATTATTCAACCCACTCGCGCCGCGTAACGGTTGCTTACGGCGACGCCGTCGGAGAGGTCGCGCTGTGGTCCGAGGGCAATTCCGTGCTCGCCGTCTGCCGCCTCGACCAACGTTGAGCCCGGAGTTTCGTTAACACCCCCTGTACGCGCACATCAGGTCGCTAACAGTTGGAGTCAACATATGAAGCCGATAGCAGCGCCCATTCGAACCGCGGTCAACGACATCATCAAACAGACGACCGCTGCCTGGGATCTGGACGACGAGCCGATCGAGGACACGACCACGCTCATCGCCGACCTCGGGTTCTCTTCAGTGGACTTAATCCATCTGATGGCGTCCATCGAAATGCACTTTCACCGGAAGTTTCCATACGACGAGATCATCATGAAAGATGGCCAGTATGTTGATGACATCACTGTTTTAGAGCTCATGGATTTTGTCTCACGCAACATCGATCGACCCGCGCCCGGACCGCAGGCGATGTGACTGGAACCTGAGACGACAGGACGAAGTATGCCCCTACTACGCCAGACGAGGCTGCTGCTTTACTGCCACAACACAGTCGGCCTGGGGCACATCAGCCGGACTGTGCAGATAGCCGCGGCGGCGGCGGATAGAGAGGACTGCGAGTGCCGGATCATCACCGGCTGCCGCTTCCTGCATCGTCTCAGGCTCGACCCTCGGGTGCCGATCGAAGAACTGCCGCCGGCGCGCGTAGTAGAAGGCTTCCGGCTCACTTCAGTCGATTGCGAGCAGGGCGAAGACGTGATGGAATTAAGAGGCCGGCGCATCGAGCAGTTCACGCGCTCTTGGAGCCCCGATGTTTTCCTGGCTGACCATGCACCACTCGGCCTGGCCGGCGAGCTGGTTCCAACGCTGACGAGCGCGCGCCGCGAAGGCTGGCCGACGCGCTTCGTTTGGGGATTGCGGGATATCAGGACCGATCCTCAACATGCGGTGCGCACCATCAGGAAGCCGGGTAATCCAGCAGTGCGGGAGGCGCTCGGTGTTTACTGCGGAGCCCTGGCCTACTCCGACAAGGAGTGGATCGATCCTTTTGAAGTGTACAAGAATTGGTTTCTCCCCGAACGTTGTGAATACGTTGGAGTGGTCGCGCGGCGCCCCTTCCCTACTGTGCGGCCGCCGGTCCCCACTGTTGTCACTCTCGCCGGCGGAGGAACACGCGGCGCCCAGTTATTCCAGATGGTTTTCAAGGCGGCGTCACCGCTGCTTGAGAGCCACGATCTCAAACTGAGATTCGTAGTTGGACCATTCGGATCGATGGACCGGTTCAGCGTACCTGAGAAGCTTCGTGAGCGAGTCGAATTGTTAGCGGATTGCTCGACTGAGGAGGCGATTCGCGATGCCTCAATGGTGGTGTCTCGGGTCGGCTACAACACCGCCTATACAGTGATCCAGACTGACGTACCAATCGTTTTTGTGCCGCTGCCGGCGCCCGGCCAGGAGCAAGGTTACCGCGCGAGGATGCTGGGGCGGCTGGCGAACGTTTCCGTAATTGAAGAGGACGGACAGCGTGCGGAGGAGGAGCTCCGGGCGGCAATTCAGCGCGGCCTTGGCTCTTCACCTGTAATGCGAGAACTGCCATTCAGGATCGATGGGGCAAGGGGAGCTGCCGATTTGCTCATGGAGATCGCGGACGTGAAGGAGAAAGCAGTTGAAGCGTCTTATTGTTAATGCCGACGACTTCGGCCTGACCGCCGGGGTCACGGGCGGCATCGTCGAGGCGATGCAGCATGGCGTCGTCTCCTCAACTACCGCGATGGTCTGCTTACCCGAAGCGGCTGAGAACATCGGACGCTTCGCCAAGTCCGTAACAGGACGCATCGGATTGCACCTTCAGCTAACCGATGGCTGGCCCTGCGCTCCGGTTTCTGCGCTCGATACGCTGGTCGATGGCGACGGCAGGTTCCCGCGTTCCTGGCGCGAGCTGGGTTCGTGTGATCCGGATCAAATCAGGCGGGAGTGGCACGCGCAAATCGAAAAGATCAAAAGCATGGGGATTCAACCGACCCACATCGACACCCACCACCATGTGCACCGGTTTCCCGGTGGCTTCGAGATCTATGCTGAGATCGCCGCAGCTTACGGCCTGCCCGCGCGCGCACTGACGGCTCGCATGGCTAGAGATCTTCGATCGCGGGGTGCGCTCTGCCCTGACTATTGCGAGACCCGCTGGCCCGGCGGCCAGTACGAGCCGGAAGTATTCCTGACGCTCATTACGAAAGCCTTCGAATCGACCGAAGGCGAGCAGACAATCGAGTTGATGTGTCATCCC
This sequence comes from Blastocatellia bacterium, assembly GCA_033856735.1. Lineage (GTDB taxonomy): Bacteria > Acidobacteriota > Blastocatellia > Pyrinomonadales > Pyrinomonadaceae > UBA11740. Next base: position 14,265 of record JAWVEM010000358.1, on the reverse strand, counting down.
GGTTTCTGCGATGAAGAGTTAGAGCGTAAATCGACTTACGGCAAAGAACGACATGAAGAGTTGCGATCGCTGTGTGACCCGCGGTTGCGCGATGGCTTGTTGGAAATGGGAATCGAACTCATAACACCTTCAGCTTTATCAGCACAAACTGAGGGCGTGGCAGCCGGCGTGGCCGGGGCGCGCTAACGAAACTAATGCTGGTTAATCTTCAGTTCAAAACAAACCCTCTGGTTGTGCACGCCCCCGGGCCGCTGAGACATAAGCCGCATTGGCAGGAAATCCGGGACGCGTTCTTCTCGTCACCGGCCTTGCGTATTGGGACGATCGAAGGATTGACAATCGTCACCTGGAATAACGGTCATGAAGCGATGGGCGTGTTGGAGAAGAGCCTCGATCACCTCGGCGTCCCTTACGTCGTCAAGGGCGCGGGAGTTTCGGACTGGATCAACAGCAAGCATAAACCAGCGCTCACCTGGGAGGCCCTTAACGAAGCGAAGACGAAGTACGTCATGGGTCTCGACTCGCGCGATGCGATGGTGCTGGGCGACCCGCGCCTGATTGTGGAGCGTTTCGAACAGAACTTTTCCTGCGACATGGTGTTCGGCGCAGACATCGTGAACTGGCCTAATCTGCCGCGCTTTAAGAGCTACGAAGAGTCGCTGCCAGGCGCGCAGGACAGCGCCTTCAAATATCTGAATGGTGGTATGTGGATCGGAACAACGGAGTTCTGCCGCGAGTTTTTCGCCGCCGCTATGCAAACCGAAGCCGTGGCCGAAGCACCGGATTCCGAACAGGGCATCCTGAAACAGCTCTTTCAGGTTTATTATCCGCGCGTTCAGTTGGACTACCGGTGTCAGATATTTCAAAACTACTGGCTCTTCCTTAGGAAAAGTATCCGGATGACGCCAAACTTTAGCGACGAACCGGAAGACCCTCAGAGCTCGACGATCCTCGATTAACTTGGGAAGCACAAATGCGAAATTTCTCCTGCATTTCAGTCACGCCGATCGATCTCGATCACCCAGGTCTTGCCGTCGCGACCGCGCGCGCCGGTGGCGTCGCCGTACTCAACCGCGAATTTTGCGCTGACGAAAAGCTGTCGATTGCCCGGGACAACATGTTTCAGCTCCTCGATCTGACTGGAAAAGAAAGCTGGGTCGGGTTGCGCCTGCGAGCTGACCAGTTGGAGTCGAGCACTTCCCTGCTTGATCTCCTTAATGAACGACCGCATTGGTTGATTGTGTGCGGATGGGAAGCCCACTCATTGACGAGTTTGCGACTCGCGCCTGACAGCCGGCGGACGCTGCTTCTCGAGGTGACGAACGCGAGACAATCGGCGAAGCTTCCGCCGGACTTGGAAGTGCACGGACTGGTCGCCCGAGGGAACGAAACCGGCGGATGGGTCGGCGAGGATCCGGCATTCATCCTGACCCAGAAGGTGCTGGCCAAACAATCGCTGCCGGTCTACGTGCAGGGCGGCATCGGTCTTCACACTGCAGCCGCATGCATGGCGGTCGGCGCCGCAGGGGTCGTTCTGGACGATCAACTTCTGCTAATGCCTGAGACGCCGCTGCCGGCTGCCTGGGCCTCGTTACTAACAAAGCTCACCGGTCACGAAACGTTCCTGGCTGGAGAGAGGTTGGGCGCCGCATGTCGATTCCTGGTACGACCGGGTCTGCGCGCCGCAGTGGAGTTACAGCATGAAGCTGAGCGCGGAGAATTGGATCAGGCAGGAGGTCTTGGCGCGGAAACGGGATCGTCCGCCGAACTCGGCTGGCGGAAAAAGGCGAATGGGCTGCTTGGCTGGGGCCCACCCGATGAACGCGCCTGGCCCATCGGTCAGGGCAGCGCCCTCGCAGCGCCTCTGCGCGAAAAATTCAGCACAACGGGTCGACTTATCCAAGCGCTCCTCTCCTCCGCATCGCGCTCGGTGAATCTGGCACGACGGCTTCACCCGTTGGCGCCCGACAGCTCGCTGGCATCTTCACACGGAACGCGATACCCGATCGTGCAAGGCCCGATGACGCGCGTAAGCGACACAGCGGAGTTCGCGAATGCGGTCGCCGTGGCGGGAGGTCTGCCACTTGTGGCCCTGGCCTTGATGAAGGAAGAGGAAGCCAGGGCGCTCTTGCAGGAAACCAGCAACTTGCTCGGCCAGCGCCCCTGGGGCGTCGGCATTTTAGGTTTCGTTTCGCAGGAATTGAGAGAGCAGCAGCTCAGAGCAGTACACGACGTCCGGCCGCCGTTCGCTCTGATCGCAGGGGGTCGCCCCGACCAGTCAGCGCAACTTACCACCCGCGGCATCGCTACTTACATTCACGTTCCCACTAATGGACTATTGAGAAGTTTCCTCGCCAAGGGGTCACGACGTTTTGTCTTCGAAGGTCGCGAATGCGGCGGACACGTCGGGCCTTTAACCAGCTTTCTGCTTTGGGAAACAGTCATCGAGACGCTGTTGCACGAGGTGAATCAACACGACGCGGCGGACGTGCACGTTCTGTTCGCGGGAGGTATCCACGATGGACGCTCAGCGGCTATGGTCAGCGCAATGGCGGCGCCGCTGACGGAACGCGGGATGCGAGTGGGTGTGTTGATGGGCACCGCCTATCTCTTCACGAAGGAAGCCGTCGCACAGGGGGGCATCGTTAGTACCTTCCAAGATCAAGCCCTCGCTTGCGATCGCACGACCGTTCTCGAGACCGGACCGGGCCACGCCATACGCTGTGTCATGACGCCCTTTTCCCGGGAATTTTATTCCGCAAAACGGGCTGCCGTTCAGTCAGGCGCATCGACCTCGGAACTGAAGGAGATGCTTGAGTCACTCACGGTCGGTCGACTACGCATCGCTTCAAAGGGTCTTGAGAGGAGCGACGGACGTCTGCAATCCGTCGGCGAGGAAGAGCAGTTGAATCAGGGGATGTATATGATCGGCCAGGTGGCGACGATGCGTGACTCGGTGTCCACCATGACGGAGTTGCACCGCGAAGTCTCGGAAGGGAGCGTTGCAATCCTGGGCGACGCACCCGAGGCGGGAGAGACGATAGTGCGTGAAGAGAAACCCTCCGACGTGGCGATTGTCGGAATCGGACTGCTGTTGCCCGGAGCACATCGCCCATCAGACTTTTGGGACAACGTCGTTCGTCAGGTCAACTCGATCTCCGAGATTCCGCCCGAGCGATGGGACTGGCGGCTCTTCTTCGACGCCGATCGGAAAGCGCCCGACAAAATGTATTCACGCTGGGGCGGGTTCATTGATGAAGTGGTGTTCGACCCGCTTCGTTTCGGTATTCCGCCGAATTCCCTGAAGTCCATTAGTGCTACGCAACTGCTTACGCTCGAAGCAGTCCGGCGCGCGCTCGAAGATGCCGGTTATGAGTCGGGCGGCTTCGACAAAGAGCATACGTCGGTAATTCTCGGCAGCGCCGATGCCGGCAGCGTGGTCTATAACGCGCTGATCGCGCGCACGATGCTGCCGCTGCTGGTTGGCTCGGCGCCGCCAGAAGTACTCGAGAGAATGCCGGAGTGGACCGGCGAGACATTCCCCGGCACGCTTACCAATGTGACTGCAGGGCGCGTCGCGAATCGACTGGATCTGGGGGGCGCTAACTTCACAGTTGACGCGGCCTGTGCATCCTCTTTGGCGGCGATCGACCTGGCCGTGGCTCAGCTTGAGTCTGGTCGTTGCAACGTGGCCATCACCGGAGGAGTTGATTTCTCACAGTCACCGTATTTTTACATCGCGTTTAGTAAGACACAGGCACTCTCACCCAACGGGAAAGCGTTGACCTTCGACAAGTCGGCCGACGGCATCGTCATCAGCGAAGGCGCCGCGGTTCTCATTCTCAAGCGCCTCGCCGACGCTGAACGCGATGGCGATCGAATTTACGCCGTCATCAAAGGCGTCGCCAGCTCCAGCGACGGCAAGGCGCTCGGCTTGACCGCCCCCAGACCAATCGGGCAGATCCGCGCAGTCGATCGCGCGAAGCGCAAGGCCGGGATCAGACTTGACACAGTTGGCCTATATGAGGCGCATGGGACCGGCACTGTGGTGGGTGATCGCGCGGAGTTGGAAACAATCATCACCTCTTTGACGACCGACCGGGCAACGAGCGATGCCTGCGCGATCGGGTCGATCAAGACTCTGGTAGGCCACACGAAGATGGCGGCCGGCGCCGTCGGCATCACCAAAGCGGCGCTTGCGCTCTATCACAAGGTCCTGCCACCACACTCGGGAGTCAAAGAGCCTCTGGAACCTATCTCAGAGGCGAACAGTCCTGTCTACCTATTGAATGAAGCCCGTCCATGGTTGGCGCATCCAGACCATCCGCGCCGCAGCGGCGTGAGCGCTTTCGGTTTCGGCGGTACGAATACCCATGCCATTATCGAAGAGTACGCCGGCGAAGTTCGTCGCCGCGCTCCCGGCGCCGCGGGCTGGCCTTTCGAAATAGTTGTGTTCAGCGCTGCCGACCGATCCTGCGTAAGTCAGGAAGTGCGGCATCTGCTCGATGCCCTCGAAGCAGACGCGCGGGTCCGGCTGCGCGATGTGGCTTTCACTACCGCCGGCAAAGTGCACGGGAGAGCCGAGGCAGGAACAGTCCGCCTTTCGTTAGTTGTAGAAAGCATTGAGCGCTTGCGTAAGGATCTTGGCTTGGCGCTCAGCGTCCTGGAAGACACAAGAGAGGAACTGCCGCCAAACATCGTTCTGACAACCGTCCATTCGCCGGCCGGAGAGGTTGCCTTTTGCTTTCCGGGACAGGGTTCACAATATCCGGGCATGGCCCGAGAGCTCGCGCTCTATTTCGACGAAGTGCGGACCGCGATCGAATGGGCGGATGCATCTTTGCGCGGAAGCTATCCTCAGATGCTTAGCCAGTACATCTATCCTCCGGCAGCATTCACAGAAGCGGAGCAGCAGCGCCAGATTGAAGCACTCACGGCCACACACTTGGCCCAGCCTGCGATCGGAGCAATCTCCGCTGGCTTCTTTCACTTAATGAAGCGTCTGGGTGTAATTCCATCCATGGTCGCCGGTCATAGCTACGGTGAATTCACCGCGCTTTACGCTGCCGAGGCGTTGTCGGCGGAGGACTTCATTCAGCTCTCTGAATCGCGTGGCCGAGTCATGGGCGCGGCCGGAGAAATCGCGGGCGTGATGGCCGCGATTGCCGCTCCTCGCGATGACGTGGCCGCAGTGCTTGCCGACTTCCCCTCGGTAGTCGTTGCGAATTACAATGGACCATCTCAGACGGTTATTTCCGGCCCTCAAGAAGCAGTCAAGAAGGTGATAGAACGCTTGCAGGCTGAAGACCGCAGTAGAGTGCTGCCGGTTTCAGGCCCGTTCCATTCCCCGCTAATGGAACCTGCGAGGGCGCCTCTGGCAGCGTCAATCGCGGCCTGTGAGTGGCGCAGCCCTTCGCTGCCGGTCTATTCCAACGTTACCGGCCGGCCATACGACAACGACGTTGCGTTGTTAACCGATCAAGTCTCGCGTCACCTGTTGAGTACGGTCGAGTTCGTGACTCAAATCGAACAGATGTACGCCGATGGCTCGCGCGTCTTCATAGAACTCGGTCCCAAGAGCATCCTCACTGGACTGATCAAGCAGATTCTGCAGGACCGGTCACACGTCGCTGTCTCTCTCGAAGGACACGGCGGCGGAATTCGCGGCTTCCTGCTCTCGCTCGCAGGGCTCTTCAATCACGGCGTTGACTTGAATCTTCCCGCTCTCTTCGATGGTCGCGACGTAAAGCAGTTGGATTTCAGCCAGCTCGCGCAATCGAGCTCGAACCAAGCGCTGCCGCCGTCTGCGTGGATCGTGGATGGTGCAAGTGTACGTCCTCAATCACAGGCGTCGACGCACGTCGGGAGGATGCCTTTTCTTACCGAGGATGATAGCGGGCCAGCCTATCATTTGGGTTTTGGGCTGACGCCTAACGACGCTGAAGCCTCGCCCGGCAAATCGATCCAGTCTGAAGCTGAAGTCCCGTCGTTAGGCGCGTCGCGGTTCGTCGCGCCTGCGGCTGGCGGGGATGTAGTTGCGGCCTATCAAGCTTATCAAGAGACTATGCGGCAGTTCCTTTCGCTACAAGAAGAAGCGCTCAAGCAGTTTCTCGCGCTGGACCGCGAACCTCCGCGTGGCATCTCCGCCGAAACGGGAGCGGAGGGTGCAAGCTTCCAGCAGCCGAACAACCATGAGAGCCGCTCCGATGAACCGTTTGATGGCAACGGCAAACCTGCTTTGACACAGACGCCGATGGATTTACCGATTGGGGAGGCCTTGCCGAAACCGCTACACGCGACGGCCCACTCCGACGATGTTCCACCAACTAGTCCAGACTCAGCCTTCGATCGTGAGACCCTGACGAAGACGCTCGTTCACTTAGTGAAGGAGCACACCGGATATCCCGAAGAAATGCTCGGGCTCGAAATGGACATCGAAGCCGAGCTGGGCATTGATTCAATCAAGCGGATTGAGATTCTCGAGGCGCTTCAACAAAAGATGCCTCCAGCGCTTACGCTCAAAATCCAGGAACATACTGAGCAGTTGACGCGGGTCCGGTCACTGAGGGAGTTGTTAGACAAGTTAGTGGAATGGGTGGGAGGCCTATCTGCCCCGTCATCAACGCTTCCGCTCCTAAACCATTCCGATGCGATTCATGCTTCAGAGCTTGAAGCGCCATCTACATCGCTCGATGCTCAAGGCCGTCCCGCGATGCGCGTCGAGACAAGCGCGACGCTCAGCCCCGTCGAAGCCGGCCCAGGCACGGCGTGTCCCCGCTCGATAGTGGTTCCGCAAACGGAGCCGCTGCGCACTAACGACGAGCGGAAGCTGGAAGGATTGTTCATTCTATCGGAGGATCGATTATCAGTCGCTCAGCACTTGTCTAAGGCACTGAAAGCGCGAGGCGCGGTCGTATCGATTTTGGATCGCGATACGCTGGCCTCGCCCACGCGGCTGGCCCATGCTGTCGATGAGTTAGCCAATGCGCGCGTGCCGGTCAGAGGGGTCTTGCACCTGGCCGCGCTTTCAGCGGAGGAGTTACCTGAGGATTCTGCAGACTGGCATCAGCTAACCCAGATCCAATCGAAGAGTCTCTTTCAAATCCTGCGCGGTTGCGCCGCCGCAAACAAACAACGCCCTCAGTACGTTCTCTCGGCTTCCCTGTTCGGCGGATTTTTCGGCAGAGGCACAGGAGGCAGCCAGGTGTCTCCAACTGATGGCAGCGGTAGCGGGTTGCTAAAAACTGTGGCGGCAGAGTGGCCTGGCGTCGTCGCAAAAGCAATTGACTTTGACCCCGGGCTCTCACCAGATGAGATCGCTGCGCACATCGTCGACGAACTGATTGCACATGATAACCATCTGGAAGTCGGCTATCCATCAGGACAGCGCACGATCTTCCGGACAGTTGCGGCGACTTTAAATCGAACCTCCGAAGCCCGCCTTGAGCCCGCGGCAGATTGGGTGATGTTGGCTACGGGCGGTGCTCGCGGTATCACTGCCGAGGTGGTGCGCTCTCTCGCCGTACCGCAAATGACCATCATCATGGTCGGGCATACACCGCTGGACCCAAACGAACCCAGCGATACCGCCGGCGTACACGACGTTTCGCAACTACGAGAAATTCTTACTGCCCGCAAGAATGGTGGAGCGCGCACGCCGGCGCAGATCGAACGCGAGTTGCAGGCGCTGCGAAGACAACGAGAAATCAAGCGCAACCTGGAACATCTCCAAGGCGCCGGGGTTAAATGCGAGTACCGGGCCGTCGATGTTAAGGATGCGACAGTCTTTGGCGCCTTGATCGAAGAAATTTACGCGCGGCACGGACGTCTCGACGCCGTTCTTCATGGGGCGGGTGTGATCGACGATAAGCTGCTGGCGGATAAGTCTATCGGCTCTTTCGATCTCGTGTTTGATACGAAGGTGGATAGCACATTCATTCTCGAGCGGCATCTGCGCCCATCTTCACTTAAGTTATTGGCGCTGTTCAGCTCGGTTGCGGCGCGCTGGGGCAACCGGGGGCAGTCTGATTATGCGGCTGCCAACGAAGTCATGAATCGCTTCGCCTGGCGAATGTCACAGAAATTTTTGAACGCGCGCGTGGTCGCTATTAACTGGGGGCCCTGGTCGGGCTCAGGGTTGGCGTCTGAACCGGTGAACCGCCAGTTCAGAGAGCGGGGCATCATTCCCATCGATCCACGAGCTGGCTGTGAATTCTTCATGAATGAAATTCGGTTCGGCGGTATGGGCGACGCCGAAGTGATCGCCGGTGAAGGACCGTGGCTGAGCGAGGCCGACGACGCGTACGACCTGGGCGGAATCCTGTTGGGGATTAACGAGCTGTCCGAAAATTTCTGGATGATGTAAGAGACCGAACCCGGTCTCGGAAGAGTAAGCGTCGTGCGCCGAAGGTCAAGGCGCAGGCAGACAGAAGGATGTACTCATGGACCACGAACAGTTCAAGACAACGCCGCTCCACGAAACTTTCGGCATGATGGTCGAAGCTCTTGGCCCAGTTCCGATTCGCGCGCTTCCGAGTGAGGATGTGCTTACGCTCTTCCAGCAGCAGGGGGCGCTTCTGTTTCGCAATTTCAAGATTGACTGCGAAGCCTTCACCGAGTTCACTTCAACTTATTGCGACAGTTTTTCGACCTATCAAGGCGGCGGCTTCCGCTGGGGAAAGCTCGACCGAGAGAAGGTCAACAACAACGAGACCCTTTTGACGGTGACTGGTGCAACTCAGTCCTTCAGCATTCCGCTGCACGGGGAGATGTATTACATGAAGCACCGACCGTCGGTCGTATGGTTCTTTTGCGAGGAACCTCCGGCGCTGGACGGTGAGACGATCCTCTGTAGCGGAGCTGAACTTTACCGGCAACTAGGACAGCAGGAGCAGGATTTTTTTTCGCGGAATCGATTGAAGTACATCCGTCACCTGATGCACGATGAGTGGCCGACTGCCTTTCAGACGGACAACATTAAAGCATTGCGCGAGTGGTGCGACGACAACGATTGCACTCTGACCGAAAATCCTGACGGCTCCGTCACCATCCAATATCTCACCCCCGCTGTGTTTCGCGATCCTTTGACCGGGCATCAGGTCTTCATAAATAACCTCGTGCTCATCCACTCCGTCGAGCAATCGATCCGAACGGGCCTGGCCGCTAAAGTCGTCGAACTTCCGCGCAACGCGTGTCCGTTCGTCGTGCGACTGGAAACGGGCGACGAAGTCCCGACTGCGTTGATCGACAACGTAAGACTGATCGGCGATCAGCTGACTGCAAAAATTTCGTGGAAGAAAGGCGATGTGCTGATGGTTGATAACCGGCGCATTTTGCATGGGCGGAAAAAGTGCCACGGCACGGACAGGAAGATCTTCGTTAGGATGGGAGAATTATCTTCCGCTTTTTGAAATCGCCCGAGGAGGAAACCCATGACCCAGGCTGACGCGAATTATCCGGAAGTCATATTCAGCGATACGACGCTGCGGGACGGCGAGCAAATGCCGGGTGCAAGCTTGCGGCCGGAACAAAAGGTCGTCATTGCCAGGGCGTTGGCCGAGGCGGGTGTGCGTTCTATTGACGCTGGGTTCCCCGCCTGCGCCAGGAGCGAAGTGGCAGCGGTGAACCTCGTGGCTCATGAGGTTGAAGGGGCGATCATCTCCGCGCTCTGCCGGGCGCTTGCTTCCGATATCGACGCTGCGCTGGAGGCCTTCGACGATGTTCCGCGCAAGCGCCGCGCGGTAAGCCTGTTCATTTCCACCAGTCCACTGCACCGTGATTTTAAGCTCAAGAAAACCAAGTCGCAGTTGATCGACATTATTACCGAAAGCATCGCGTACGCGCGCCGCTTCTTCGATCGGGTCGCCTTCGCGCCGGAAGACGCGAGCAATACCGAGTTCGACTTTCTCTGCGATGTTTATACCGAGGCTATCGCTGCCGGAGCAACCACAGTTGGCTTTCCCGATACGCTCGGCATCATGACGCCCGAAAAGGTGCGCGACACTCTCCGTGCCATACAGGATCAGGTGACTGGGATCGACAGGGTTCCGATGGCCTGTCACTTCCATAACGACCTTGGCTTAGGCACCGCGAATACGCTTGCAGCAATTTCAGTTGGCGTCAACATCGTGCAATGCACGGTCAACGGCATCGGTGAGCGTGCGGGCAATGCTTCCTTCGAAGAGGTGGTGATCGCCCTGGCCCTAAACCCGCAGCAGTACCAGCGCCGCATCTCGATCGACACTTCAAAGCTCACCGGGTTGAGCCGATTAGTTGAGGAAATGACCGGGATTCCAGTTAGTCCGAACAAAGCTGTAGTCGGCACCAACGTGTTTGCGACCGAGGCCGGCATTCATCAGGACGGGATATTAAAGCATCCTGAAACTTACCTTCCTTTTCCACCGCAGCTGGTCGGCGGAGAGGATGTCCGGTTCGTTCTCGGCAAGCACAGTGGACGCTCGGCAATCTCTGTGCGACTGAAGGAACTTGGTTTCGATTTGTCAGGCGCCCAACTGGAGTTGGTCGTCGAGCGCGTTAGGGAGGCCGACAAGACCGATTGGACCAATGACGAAGTCTTGCTGACGCGCACCGCGCGCGATGTAGTAGCCGCGGGCTAAAAGCCGCGCGCCCTTATGGACCTATTTGATGGGAGGTTATGAATGAACCAGGAGAAACCGACAGAATCTCAGGACCAGAGAGAGAATCTACATGTCCATTACTCAGCCGCGGACTACGACCGATACACTGAAAAGTTCGTAGAAGTCTACGACGCAGCGATGATTAAGAGGATCAGGGACGAGGTACTGGGACCGGAGGCGTCGGGCGTTTTGCTCGACATTGGCACGGGCACGGCACGGCTCTTGATTAAGATAGCTGCCGTGCCCGAACTAAAAGCGTTGCGCCTAATCGGCGTCGACTACTACGACGACATGCTCTCTGAAGCGCGCAGGGCACTCAGGGAAAACAGTCTCGAGGGGGTTATCGAGCTGCGGCTGGCGGACGCACACAATCTTCCCTTCCCCAACGACTTTGCCGACTACGTCATTAGCCGCTCGACCATACATCATTGGGCGGATCCCCAGCGCGCTTTCCGCGAAATTGCCAGGGTCCTTAAGCCGGAGGGCGTCGCGATCATCCACGACATGCGCCGAGATCCCACGCCCGAAGCGCTCGACAAGTTCAACGAACTTCGGCGCCAGGCTGGAGTCGAACCCGCCCGATTGGAAGAGAAGTACACGGCTGCCGAGGTGGAAGAATTTCTAAAGGCGGCTGGTCTGCAGGATTGTTCTACGGTTCAAGCGGGCGAGAGCGGCCCGGGTGCTCTCGGCTTTGAAGTGAAAATTATCAAGTAGTTCTTGCTACCGCGATCGGGTGTAGGCGCCCTTCGGTGTGATATTGAAAGCGCAATAGAGGTGACGGGATTGACCAGACTCGCCGAGTATAGAGATCACGGAGACGACCTACCGGGGAAAATCAAACACCTCGACACCGTCGCCCGATACACCGCGGACTACAGACAGCACCTCTACAATCTGATGGAGGTAACAGAAGGAGATGCTGTTTTAGATCTCGGCTGCGGGCCCGGAACCAGCGCAACGCTTGTTGGTCGACTCGTTGGTCCGGAAGGTCGGCTCGTGGCCGTCGATAAGGATTCCGCAGTGCTGGCCGTCGCGCGGCAGCGGGCGGAGGAAGCGGCCCTCACCGAGCGGCTCGCTTGCGTTGTGTCAGACGGCACGGCCCTGCCGTTTGTGGGTGACAGTTTCGACGTCTGCTACAGCGAAAATGTGTTCATGCACCTTGAGGACCCCGAGCGGGTGCTTGCGGAGCTGCTGCGAGTAACTAGACCGGGCGGACGCATTCTGATCCGCGATATTGACCACGCGACGCTATCGATTGGCCTGCCTGAAGCCGAACTAGAGCGTAAGGTTGCTGCCTGCTGGGCCGCCAAGCATGCGAATCCTTACGCAGGCCGCAAACTTTTAGGTTCGTTGACACGCCTGGGAATGTCGAACTTGAGTGTTCATCTCAAAGCATTCCGCCTGGGGAAAGACCTGAACGTCGCCCTGTATCTCCTTCAATTGGATGACGTGCTTGATGAGGGCGTGGCCGCCGGTAGACTGACGCCGGAAGAGTCGGCACGTTTCCGGGAGGCCCTGGAGCAAGCGTCCGACTCGGGCCAGGTGTACGCCACTATGACTGCGGTTGCCGTCACGGGTTGCAAGCCTTCTGCGACGCCTTGAACGGCTTTACATAACTCTTCCTGCTCGCATTCCGAGTTAGCACGAGCGTCACACGCTTCACGATCCCTCATCAGGACGAGCGCAACGACTCAAACCCCACCCGGCGCAGAAGGAAGTGATCGAGGTCCGGAGTATTGCTTCCCTGTTCGGTCGTCAGGCCACAACTGAAGCCGGCCTGTCGTACGAGTGCGGGCGTTTCTGTCCCAATACTCTCAAGGCTGCCGTAAGGGTATGCGAAAGGAAGGAAGTCAGCGTCTATCTCTTCGCGCAGCCGCGCGAGCGAGTGAAGCACTTCGTGCTCAAGATCGCTTCCATCGAGCCGGCTGAGCACACGATGCGAGCACGTGTGTGATCCGGCCGACAAACCCGCGTCCTTCGCGCCGCGTAGTTCCTCCCAGGTGACCGTGCGATACTTCTCTTTTGATTCCGCATAGGTCAGCGCCTGCTGCGGCTTCACTCCGAGCCCCGTCAAGACTTCCTGGTGGAAGCGCTGTCGCTCAGCATCAGGCACGAGCTTCAACCGTCTCTTCACGCGCTTCATGCCGTCTATCTTCGCGCGTGTCGAGCGGAGCGAGACGGCTCTTTCGCCTATGAAACCCAAGTCGAGCGAACTCGCCGAGGTCAGCCGAAAAGCAATCTCCATTTCGTCGAAGTGCATCAAGCGAGACTGCCCAGGCTGCCGCACATAATCCGTCACCACAAAAATTGTCGCCGGGATTTTGAGATCCTTCAGCGCTGGAAGCGCGTGGGCTACGACCCCGTAGAAGCCATCGTCGAAGGTGACGGCGACGGCCTTGGGATCCGTTTTCCCGTCGCGCAACATGGAAAGCATTGCTTCCAGCGAGATCGGATGAAACTCCCTGGCGACCTCTCGCATTTGTTCGGCAAACTCATCCACATGGATGCGCGACGATTTTCTGTCGAACTCGTCAAGCGGGCTATTAACGACATTGTGGTAACAGAGAATCAGCACGCCCCAGCCTCCTTGTAACACTTCATCCAGGCAGCCCGCTCATGCGCGGGCGTAAACTCCGCCAACACTCGCGCGCGGGCGCTCTCGCCCAGGGTGCGCCTTCGCGCTTCGTCTTTTAGTAGCGCAGCGAGCGCTGAAGCAAGTCCTACGCTGTCGCGCGGTGGAACCAGGACGCCGTCGATCCCGTCCCTGATTAACTCTGGTATGCCGCCCACATCCGCGGCGACCACCGCGCATCCGGCGAGCATGGCCTCGAGAATTTTGTTAGGACTTCCATCTGAGATAGAAGGAAAGGCAAGCACATCACAGGCCTTCATGAAGGCGAGGACACGTGAGTGCTCTACGGTCCCGATTCTGTGAACGCGTTGGGAATACTTCAGGTTGTCGACCAAACCGCTGTAATAAATTGCCTCCGTCGGCTTGAACGGTCCGACGAGTAGTAGCGAAGCATCAAAGGCCGACTCCAGTTCCGCGAACGCTTGCAGCAGGAAGTCCAGCCCCATGACGCGCCTGAACTCGCCCACGCACCCGACCACGGGCCGGCGCAAGTCCAATTGCACTCGAGCGTCGGCATCGAAATTCTCCGGATCTACATGATTATGAACGACGCGGACGGGACAGCGCGGATTGAACAATCGCTCGATAACACGTTGCGCGGTGGTGTTCATGCAAACGCAGAGCTCGGCGACTTGCAGCGCGGCCTGAAAGTGCGCCAGGTCCCCGCTGTAAATTCGTTGTTCTATATCCGAGCCGCGGAACGAGACGATAAGCGGCAAACCCGTGCGAGCCGCGGCCACTGCTCCAACGAATGGCCTTAGTTCGAATCCTCCGTAGACGTGTAAAGCTGTGAGACCTTCCTGTCCCGCAATTCGCACCAGGTGATCGACGTACGACTGCTTTGCCGAGCCAGGCAGCCCCACGATGCGGTCTACGCGAAAATCGGAAGCGAAGACGCGGTAGGCTGGCCTGCCTAAGATCTCCAGCCGTTCAACCCGGCCGTACCAGTCGCGCTCGTCCTGCGAAGTCTCGAGCGAGATGGGAAGGACGTCTATC
>JAWVEM010000357.1:0-12037 GCA_033856735.1 Blastocatellia bacterium | reverse complement strand
GTAATATTTCGCGAGCTTCCCACAAAGCTCAACTTACCTGCGCTTGACGTTGTGATCGTTATCGGAGCCGCGGGTATCGTTGCGCTGTCCGTTCCCGGCGATGTCCCCACAGCGGCAAAGTATGATCTTAGCTTTCCATTCACCTGTAGCGTGTTCGCACCAAGCGCAACCTGTCCGTCACCGCCGGTAGTCGCGTTTGTGGTGCCCGTGCTGATATTCAAATCGTTGCACGCTTCAGACTGAGTCAGCGTAATGGTATGTCCGGCTTGAATGAAAACGTCATCAGCAGATGTGGGAGAGACGCCGCCACAGTTCGTCCAACTGCCCGCCGCATTCCAGTTACCGGTTGCTACATTTGAAAGGCATTGGTTACCAACAAGCGGCACGGGCGGGCTCAACAGAGCCGTGGTGCGGGTCGCGAAAATCCTGCCGAGGCCGGCGGGCCAGTTTCCGAAGCGGGCGGACTGGCCAGGCACTATCAGTAAAGTTGAGGCGACGACTCCGACCAACGCGAGTGCGGCCGGGGAGGTCAGTACCATCCGCTTGAGTGGTTGGATCCAGGCGAGCCTCCGGGACCCACCTGCTGACGCGCGTGGTTCTGACTCCGCTCTCGCAGGCACGGCGGGCCGCCTCCGCGCCCGCAGGCGCTGCGCGATGAGGCCGGCAATGTTGGCCTTGAGGCTCATGCTTTGAACCACCCCAAGACGAAAGACAGTAAGCGACCGAGGCGAGACATAATTGGGGGCGTACTCCTAAATGTGGCTATGAGTAAATCGGATGCGGATAGCAATCAGAACTACAAGTGACCGTAGCTGTTGTGCTTTTACTTTTGACTGGCAAAGGTCTAATTCAGACTGAAAGAAACGCTAAAAAGAAACAAGAATATAGTTCGCGCAGATTATGCGAGGGCCACGAAATTGTCAACGAAAATAGCATTGCATCTACAGTGGCATTGCGGGATCAAACCAGTAAACAGAGTTCGCGATCATCGGATTTGGTTGCAGTCTCGGGGGTGGATCTGTATCCGCGCTTGAGACATTTCTTATTGCAGTTGGGCTGCGTTCGGAGTTAAATAGCGCACTCATGATCGGCCAGCACCTCAGCAACTATAAAATCACCCAAAAGATTGGCGCCGGCGGTCAGGGCACGGTCTACAAAGCCGTCGATCAAAAGCTCGGCCGGACTGTCGTTCTTAAAGTTCTGCCACCTGAACTCACCGTCAGGGAAGCCAACCTGAAACGTTTTGAACGCGAAGCGCGCCTCGCTTCATCGCTCGATCATCCGAACATCTGCACCATCTTTGACATGGACGAAGCCGACGGCCTGCACTTTATCGTGATGCAGTACGTCGAAGGCCGCAACGTGCGCCAACTGGTAAATGGCCGGCCGCTGGAATTGGAGAGCGCTTTACGCATCGCCATTCAGGTGGCCGACGCGCTGGCCGTGGCCCACACGCGCGGCATAATTCATCGCGACATTAAATCCGGCAACATCATGGTTACCGATGCGGGCCAGGTAAAGATTCTGGATTTTGGCTTGGCCAAGCTGCTCGACGAAAGCGAAGCCGCCAATAGCGGCATTCATCAAACTGAATTGACCGAGATCGGAGTTCCTTACGGCACGGCCACCTATGCCGCACCGGAACAAGCGCGCGGCGATAAGGTCGATGCGCGCGCGGACATCTTCTCGACCGGAGTGCTGCTCTATGAAATGCTGACAGGCACCTGGCCTTTTCGCGGCAAGTCCACCATCGATGTGCGGCATGCGGTGATTTACGATCAGCCGAAGCCGCTCGCCACGGCCCGGCCCGGCGCGACACCCGCGCGCCTGCAACAGATTCTCGACAAAGCGCTCCAGAAGGATCCGCGTAATCGCTATCAGAAGGTTGGTGAACTGCGGGATGAGCTGCGTAAAGTTCTGCACGAAGTCGCCTCGGGCGCTCAGTTTGAAGAAGCCACCGCGCCGCATCACGTCGGTCACCTCGGCAGCTCGAGTCCGGTCGGACGTGCGATGCGTTGGCTGCGCAAGTTAGGCGGCGGCAGCGATACGCAGACCAGCACCCCGCAACTTTTATCAAAGCAGTTGACCGATCCACAGGACGGATCGATGACGACCGTCACGGACCGCGAGAAAAAAAGTCTCGCGGTCTTGCCTTTCAGGAACCTCAACAACAATCCCGAGGCGAGCTTTTATGAATTCTCTTTGGCGGATGCGGTGATTACCGAGTTGGCGCGCATACGCTCACTTGTGGTGCGTCCGTCTTCGGTGATGTCCCGGTATCAGGGCCGGGCGGCCGATCCCGCTGACGTCGGCAGAGAATTGAATGTCGATGCAGTGCTGTCGGCGGGCCTTATCGCGGCCGGCGAGCGGTTTCGCGTCAACGCGCAACTGCTGGACATAAGAAGCGGCGAAATTATTTGGAGTGATCGAATAGACGCCTCGGCCAACGACATCATCGCGGTGCAGGATGAGATCACGAAGCGGATCGTCGATGGCTTGCGGCTGGAATTGAGTCCGGATGAGCAGGCCGGCCTGGAGCAACCCGCCACCGTTAACGCCGAAGCTTATGAAGAGTACCTGCGCGGCCGCGATCGCTTTGCGCGCTTCATCTTTCGCAGTGTCGCGGCGTCAGATTGTGATGCTGCGATTGAACACTTTAATAAGGCGGTGGCAATCGATCCCGCGTTTGGCCTGGCTTATGACGGTCTGGGCGCGTGCCATGTGAATCGCGTCTTCAAGGGCCTGGGCGGCGTCGAAGATTTTGAACGCGCGGAAGCGGCTTTCAACAAAGCCCTTTCGATCGACGGCAATATCATCGAAGCGCGCATGCTGATGGTTTTCGTTTATCTCTGGCGCGGCCAGAAACAGAAAGCGCGCGAAGAGGTGGGACGAATGCGGCGGGAAGCGCCGAACGAAGCGGTCGTTCATTTTGTCAAAGCCACGCTGCACCGGCTCGACGGGGAATACGATCGAGCGCTGCGCAGTTACGATCGGCTGGTGCACCTGGATCCCGCTTCCTTCGTCGTGGTCAGCTACAACCGCGCGCTGATCTTTCTCTACAAGGGAAAGGCTGAAGACGCCATGCATGAATTGGATCGGGCAGCGTCAGTCGAGCCGAACAACCCGCTGTTGCGAATGTTTCGCGCGGTCGCCATGTACTACGGTGGGCAAGTCGACGCCGCGCGTGATCTTTTGCGCGAAGTGCTGGAGCAGAATCCGAACCTGCACGGCGTGCGGCCGTTCTTGGCCATGTGTTTGAGCAAGCGCGGAGAACACGCAGCCGCGCGTGCGGAACTGAACGAAGCGGTGCAGCGGACCGCCGCGGTCGATCCGGATATTGCCTATGCGGTGGCGTCGGTTTATGCGTTGGAAGGTGAGTGGGATTCCGCGTTCGAGTGGTTGCAGCGTTCAGTGGCTTTGGGGAATGAAAACAAACCGCTGTTCGAGCACGATCCGAATCTGGCGTCGTTGCGCGGGGATGCGAGATTTGGAGAATTGATTAAGAAGATAACGCGCTCGTAATCCGCAGATTCGACGGATTACTCAGAATAAGCCACAAAAAGGCGCAAGAAGCACAAAAGATTTGCTTGTGCCTCTGTGCATTCTTGTGGCTGTCTGTCCTCGGTTCTTCCATCTGCGTAATCTGTGTAATCCTGGATTTGGTGTGATCAGGCTCCTCTGTTATACTGCCCGTGCTCGCCTCGGTCAGGCATTCGGCCCGGTCGCAAACGCATCGCAAACTTTAGTTTCCAATGCAGTTGAAGTCGAGCAAGATTTTTGAAGCCGTCAATTGAGACGGCATTTGACGAATCGCGAACCAGGTTTCAGAGCGCGTCCTAGATGGCTACGCTAGGCTCCCTGGCGGCACTTGCCCGATTGAGCATTGCCGAGCGGTTTTCATGGAGTTCCCGTTTGAATCAAACGCGTATCCACCCGCGATCGTGGGTGGTAGCTAAAGACCACGCGAGGGATCTCGATCTATCAGATCGTACCTCGAACCAACGGCCGGCAATTTCTGCCGGTAACCTCCAACCATCAACGAGCACGCATACCGCAGGCCGGGACGCCTGCGAACCGCACGCATCAGTGCGTGCGCTCAGGCTCACTAAACGTGTGCGCGGCGCATCCCTCGCCTTCGGGCTTGCAGGGTTCGCGCCCGCGCGACAGAAAGAACATCAATGTCAAGAGAGTTAATTGTTAGTGTCAACGGAAAAGAAAAGAAAATCGCGATCGTGGAAAATGATCGCGTTACTGAGTTCTACATCGAACGCGGCGAACAAAACCAGGGCATCGTCGGCAATATTTATAAGGGACGCGTAATGCGTGTCCTGCCCGGCATGCAGTCCGCCTTTGTGGACATCGGACTGGAGCGCGACGCGTTTCTTTACGTCACCGACTTCTTTGACGAGGAAGCCGAGTTCGAACGCATCGTCGTCGATAAATCCAAAAAGGTCGATCCGGAAACCGCCACCCGCGCCGCGACCGAACGCATCGAGCAAAGCCGCGTCGAACGCGAGCACCACATCGAAGGCGCCCAGGAACGCGCTGAGCCTTTGCGCGAAGCGCCGCTGGTTGAAGTCGAGGCCGCCCTCGTCGCGGAAAAACCGGAAGAGAGTGAAGAAGGCGGACCCCGACGACGCGGACGTCGCGGCGGACGCGGACGCGGACGCACCACTCGCACGGATGGACCGGAAGAGCGCAGCGTAGTACCAACTCCGGCGGAACCAATCGACACTCCGTTTGTGACGACGGACTCTTCATTCGAACGCATCAGCGACGATGAAGAGCGCGCCATGAATGGTGAGATGTTCAAGGACGCTCGGCTTCAGGAACGTCTGCTGGATGAAGTGCATGCCGCTGAATTCGACATGGAAGATTTGCCCAGCGCGCCAGTGGGCTCGCTCCTATCTGACTCGGCGCTGAGTGATACCGGATCGTTTCAACGCATAGCTGATGACGACGACTCCACGGCGCCGCTCAAGCGCGGTCGGGAGCTGGAAGCTGCCCGCGTACGCAACTTTGTCGACGAGGTCGCCGACGAGAGTTCGCGCAGCCTTTCGTTCGAGCGCGTCAGCGATGACGAAGCATTGGAGGCTTCAGCGAACGAACGCTTAGCTGCGGCGTCCGAGTCGGCGGTTACTGAGCCGGAAGCGGCTGAACCCGCGGTGGCCGAGAAGCGTCCTGCGCGGCGCAGCACCACCGCTAAGGAGCCAGCGGCGCGGAAGAAGAAGGCCGGTGTAATCGGTCGCTTATTCAAATCCAAGAAGACTGGGGACGAGCCCGAAGCTGAAAGCGAAAGTGCGGCGGTGGAAGCTTCGGAGGACGCTGTTCTTCCTGATTCCGAGGCCGCCATCACCACCGGGCGCGTGCACGAAGAGTTCGCCACCAGGCGCGGCGGACGCCGGCGCCGCCGGCCCACATCGAAACGGCCGGAAACTGCTGAAGGCGAGACCGCCGATGCCGGCGACGGAGACAACGGACTTGATGAAGAAGTTGAAACGGCGGACCTGCCGCTCGAAGCTCAACCCGATCACCTGATTGAAGAACAGCCGGCAGTTGTTGAGGCGCCTTTGACAACCGCAACGGCGAAGGAAGCTCCGGAAGCGGCGCCACGCGGAGAACGCCGTCCGCCGGCTCCCCGCGGCGGTCGAGGTGGTGGTCGCCGGCCAGCCCGGCACGAGCGCCCCCAACCACCGGCCATTACCGATCTCTTGAAGGAGGGCCAGGAAATCCTGGTGCAGATCGCCAAAGAACCCATCGCCAAAAAAGGCGCGCGTATAACTTCGCATATCGCTTTGCCCGGGCGCTTTCTGGTTTACATGCCGACGGTCGAACACCTGGGCGTGTCGCGCAAAATCGAATCGGACAGCGAACGAACCCGTCTGCGCAAGCTGATTCAAAAGATTCACATGGAAGAAGGCCAGCCGGCCGGCGGCTTTATCGTACGCACTGCCGGCGTGGGCGCCAGCGAAGCGGACCTGCACGCCGATGCGATATATCTATTGCGCACCTGGCAGGACCTGCGCGCGAATGCAGAGAAAGCGAAAGCCCCGTCCCTCGTGCATAAAGATTTGGATCTGGTGCAGAGAATTCTCCGCGATCAGTTGTCTGAAGACTTTACCGCGATCCGGATCGATACCGAAGATGAATACCAGAGCGTCGTAGAATTCGTGAACCGGATGCAGCCGCGTCTGGTCAAGCGCGTCAAACTTTATACACGTGACGAACCGATCCTGGAAGCCTATGGCGTTCAGGCTGAGATCGACAAAGCGATTAAGCCGCGGGTCTGGCTGCGTTCAGGCGGCTACCTGGTCATCAATCAGACCGAAGCGTTGGTGTCGATCGATGTGAACACGGGCAAGTTCGTGGGCCGCGGCGCGACCCGCCTGGAAGACACAATCACGCGCACCAACATGGAAGCCGTCGAAGAAATCGCGCGTCAGATTCGCCTGCGCGATCTGGGCGGGATTATCGTGCTCGATCTTATCGACATGGAAGAGCGACGCAATCGCCAGCGGGTGATGACGCAGCTTCAGGACGCTCTGCGACATGACAAATCGCCAACCAAGGTGCTTTCTTTCAACGACTTTGGTTTGGTAATCATGACGCGCAAGCGGGTAAAGCAATCGCTCGAGCGCACACTCTGCACGCCCTGCCTGTATTGCCAGGGCGCTGGCCTGGTGAAATCGGCGCAAACAATCTGTTACGAGATACTGGAACAGGCGCGGCGGCTGGGTCGCGAAGGCGAATCAGGTAAGCGACAAGCGATGCTGCGCATCAATCCCGAAGTCGCGAAAGCTCTGCGCGGATCAGAGCGCGAGGTGCTCAGTGAGATCGAGGACTATCTGGGCGCCGTGGACATCAACAGCGATCCGCGGATCCTGCAAGAGCAGTTTGATTTTGCGTTTGTTTAGTTTTGAGTGCGGCGACTAGTCGCCGCTTTCAAAGCGCTGACAAGTCAGCGCACTCCAAGACATCGGGCGATGGAGTCCGCCATTAAATGCCTGCGTGCTGATGACTCCTACCAAATTTCTGGTCAGGAGTCATCCACGTGGGCAAATTATTTTTAGCAGGCATTGGCGGTTTCATTGGCTCGACACTCCGCTATGCGGCGACAGGTTATGTTCAGCAGTTAAGCCGCAGCGTCAACTTTCCCTACGGCACCCTCGCAGTTAATCTCATCGGCTGCTTCATCATCGGTTTCTTATCACAACTGGCTGAGTCGCGCGGCGTCTTCACTGCGGAATCGCGCACCTTTGTCTTTATCGGCATCCTCGGCGGGTTCACAACTTTCTCGGCCTTTGGCAACGAGACCTTGAACCTTTGGCGCGACGGCCAGAACGCGCTGGCCCTGGCGAACATCGCCGCGCATCTAGTGCTGGGGTTAGGCGCGGTGTGGGTTGGCCGCGCGCTCGCCTATCAGATTTGGAGATAACATCATGATGCTTCCCTCGGACGGTTATCTGCTGCGCATTTTCATCGGCGAGAGCGACCGGCATGACGGCAAGCTTTTGTACGAATGGATTGTCCTAAAAGCCCGCGAATCAGGTTTGGCGGGAGCAACGGTGCTGCGCGGAATGATGGGCTTCGGCGCCCACAGCCGTCTGCACACTTTCAAGATAGAACGCTTATCTCAGGACCTGCCGATCATCATCGAGATCGTCGACACCGCGAGAAGCTCGAGAGTTTTCTGGCCTTGATAGATCAAGAGATCGAAGAAGGCATGGCTACCCTGGAAGAGATCAAGATCCATTTTTATCGGAGTGGGAAGACGGTTGATTCGTGAGTATCTAACGCGGGTGGTACTGACTCCTTCGGCTCCTTGAGTGATTGCTCCAACCGTCGCGGGTCGTACTGAACTCACACCGCAACTGAATACTTTTCAGTCTTAAACGATCGAAATCCTCGCTTCAAATAATTCGGCATGGCAGCCGAATCGTCGAGCGTACACGTGTGCAGCCAGACACGATTCGCGCTGTCGGCCCAGGCTTGTTCCACGGCGCAGGTCAGTAAGTGCTTACCCAAACCTCGGCCCAGGAAACCCGGCAACAACCCAAAGTAAGCGATCTCGACCGACTCGTCTTCGCAACGACGCAGTTCGAAGTAGCCTGCGGTCGCGCCGTCGTCAGTCAGCACCCACAACGAGGTCTCCGGTTTATTCAAGTGCGCCACGATGTCTTCATCGGTCCACGGCAGCCGATCGATCCAGTGATAGCTCTGGCCTACTTCAACGTAGAGGTAACGGAAGAATGAAGCCGGGCAGTCATGCATCTGCTCAATGCGAATTCGCGGATCGTCAGAGCGCGCGGCCTGCAACTCGGACGGATCACGCATCTCCAGGTAGGTGCGCGTGACTTCGATGGTTGAGACTGGATTCATTGTTACCCGACATTAACCACGAAGACACAAAGAACACAAAACCGCATGAGGAAAGGCAGCGACTGCTCCATTGTTCCTTTGCTTTGTTGTCCCTCTGCTTTGTGTCTTCGTGCCTTTGTGGTTAATTCTTTCCTCACTTACCCTTGCTAGCACCGCGCGCCCGCGGATGAAATCGATCGTAAGCCTTACGCATGTGCAGGTCGGTGATGTGCGTGTAGATTTCCGTAGTGGAAATATCCGCGTGGCCCAGCAGCGCCTGCACCGAACGCGAATCCGCGCCGTGCTGCATCAGGTGCGTACCGAAGCTGTGGCGCAAAGTGTGTGGCGAGATATCGGGCACGCCGGCCTGCGCAGCGTAGGTCTTAATGATCGCCCACGCTGTCTGTCGCGTCATCTGCCGGCCGCGATGCAGAAACAATTCAGGCTTTGCCTCATTTCCCAGTTGCTTGCGGATTCCCAGGTAGCGCTGCAGCCAGTGCACCGCGCTTTTGCCGATCGGAACGCGACGCTGCTTGGCTCCTTTTCCATGACACGTCAACAGCGCGGTGTCGATGTCTATGTCGCTTGTCTTTAACGAGCACATCTCTGAAACTCGGAGGCCGGCGGCATACAACACTTCCAGCATCGCTCGGTCGCGCAACCCGATGTCAGTTTTGATGTCGGGCGCAAACAGCAACCGCTCCATTTCTTCCTCGCTCAAAAAATGCGGCAGGCGCGAATTATTTTGCGGCGTGTGGATGTCTTCGGCGGGATGGCGCTTGATGTGGCCGTCCAGCATCAGGAAACGAAAAAAGCCGCGCGCGGCGCTGACCGCACGGGACACGGATGCCGGCGCCTGGCCCTCACGCGACATGCTCGCAATCCATTCGCGCAGGTCTTTGCGTTCGAGCTTTTCAATCTGCTTGTGGTTCTTTTCCGACCAGGCTTGCAGCCTGGCAAGATCGCGCGCGTAGCTTTGCAGCGTGTTGATAGAGAGGCCCTTTTCGACCTGAATGTAACTTATGAATTCGCGGACCAGATCGCGTTGGTGCAGTCGTTCGGACATCTCGGTGAGGGTAGCATAAGTGGCACAGACTTCAGTCTGTGATTTTAGTTGAGATGAGTGAGTGTCACGGACTGTGAGCGTACTGAGCTTTCGCCTAATTGAGATGAGTGAGTGTCCACGGACTGTGAGCGTACTGAGCTTTCGCCTAACGCTGCGCCCGATTGGTTCAGCCTGAAAGGCTGACAGATAAACGCGGGGGACAGAGTGAAGCGACGCCCCCGGATCGACAGGCAAGATTTCCGCCCCTGAAAGGGTCGCACTCCCGTTGACTGCCTTCAGCGTCCTAACTCATTACAAATCTTCCGGCACCAGCGAAAACAAAACTGCATCGAGCGACTCACCGCGAATCAGCAGACGGTTGCGCAAAATGCCTTCGCGCCTCGCGCCGGCTTTCTCGGCCACGCGCTGGCTGGCGATATTGGCGGCCGCGGTGACAATTTCCACGCGTTGCAGGCCAAGTTGTTCGAAGGCAAACCTTGCCGCGAGGCGCGTGGTTCCGGTCGCGATGCCGCGGCCGGCGGCGCTGGTTCGCACCCAGTAGCCTAGATTCGCCATCTGATGCACGCGGTTAATGGAGTTAATGCCCACGCCGCCCAAAACTCTGCCGCCGTCCTGTTCAAAAATTCCAAAACTGTACCATTCACCGCCTTGTGAAAGTAATTCTCTGGAGTTAATGAACTCGCGGCTTTCTTCGATGGAATAGTTCTCGTGACACCACGGCAACCAGGGAGACACTTCGGAGATAGATTCGCGCACGGCTTCATACAAAGCGCTCGCGTCCTCTTCACGAAATGGCCGGAGCACAAGTGGACCTTCGGTGAGTTCAAGTTTCACTTTATTTCTCTGCGGCGCGTCCGATACCTGCCGGTTGCCGGCGGTATCGATGGGTAATGGGTCGCCGGCGGCCAATGCCAATCGCGTTGCGTGAAATGATCAGCGTGGGCGGCAACTGGCGGCGCTTGAATTCATTTGCCGGCGATTCGACCCGATTGAGAATGTCATAGACGAGCGCGGTTTCATGGCCGGCCGCGATGATTTCTTCGGGCGAAGCTTTCTGCTCGAAATAAAGCTTCAGGATCGGATCCAGTTTGTCGTAGGCCGGCAAAGACTGATCGTCAAACTGTTCGGGCGCAAGCTCAGCCGAAGGTCGTTTGTTGATGATAGCCAATGGAATCAGTTCGCGCTCGCGATTGTAAAGCCGGGCCAACTCGTAGACTTCGGTTTTCAGCACGTCGCCAATCACCGCCAGGCCGCCGTTCGTGTCGCCGTAAAGCGTGCAGTACCCCAACGCCAACTCTGATTTGTTTCCGGTTGACAGCAACAAGCGATTCTCGGCGTTCGAGATGGTCATCAAAATGTTTCCCCGCAAACGCGACTGAAGATTTTCCACTGCCAGCTCCGTGGCCCGCGAACTGGTGCTGCCGGCTGCCGGCTCTGGCAAACCAAGTTCATTCCGCAGCGCATGAAAGGCTTCGCTGATGGGCTTCTCGATATTCTTGATGCCGAGTCGTTGACTGAGATCGATTGAATCTTCCACGCTGCCGCGCGAAGAGTAAGGCGAAGGCATCATCACCGCGAGCACGTTCTCAGCTCCGAGAGCATCGGCCGCCAGCGCCGCCACCACCGCCGAGTCAAGCCCCCCGGATAAACCAAGAACCACTCTGCCGAATTTGTTCTTGCCGGCATAGTCGCGTATGCCCAGCACCAGGGCCTCGCGCACTGTCTCAATATCGTCGCCGGGCAAACAACGAGCGTCGGCAACTCCACAATCCAGGTCCACTGTCTTAACGAATTCTTCGAATGGCGGTGCTTGCAGAATGATCTTGCCATGACGATCCGAGATGATGCTGGCGCCGTCAAAAATCACGCCATCGTTTCCGCCGATAAGATTCACAAACACGATCGGTATGCCGGCGGCTTTGGCGCGATGCGAAACCATCTCGCAGCGAATCTTCATCTTGCCCTTGTTGAAAGGCGAAGCATTGATCGAGACCAGCAGCTCCGCTCCCATTTCGATCAGCTCCTGGGCGGGATCGTTAGGATACAGCCGCTGCTTCCAGAATGTCTTATCATTCCAAAAATCTTCACAGACAGCGATGCCCAATTTCGTATCGCCGATATCGAACAGGCTGCGTTTCTGCGCCGGTTCGAAATACCGCGGATCGTCGAACACGTCGTATTCGGGCAGCAGAGTCTTGTCCGCAAATCCCAGCAAAGTCCGGTCGGAAATCACCGCCGCTGAGTTATAGAGCGGGCGTCCCGTCGGCTGACCATTGGGACGCACCGTGCCGACAATCACCGTCAAACCCTCTGTCGCTTTAATTATCTGATCGAGTGGATCGAGACACGTCCGCACCATGTCCTTGTCGAGAAACCAATCCAGCGAGGTGTAGCCCTGGATGGTGACTTCGGGAAACACGATTAGATCCGAAGCGTCTTTCTTTGCTTGATCGATGGCGCTGAGAATGCGCGCGACGTTGCCTTCGTAATCGCCGTTAATCGTATTGATCTGCCCGATGGTGACCCGCATGTGAAAACGATTTTAGCATTGATCTCCGCGGCAGGTATTGTTTGTCTCCCTTCTCCCTTTGGGAGAAGGGCTGGGGATGAGGG
>JAWVEM010000356.1:0-6340 GCA_033856735.1 Blastocatellia bacterium | reverse complement strand
ATGTGGTCAGCTTGCTGATGCCGAACAGCGTCGAATACATCGTCGCGTATTTTGCGTGCTGGAGTCTGGGCGCTTTGGCGGGGCCGGTTAACTCTCTCTTGAAAGAACAGGAAATTGCTTTTGTGCTGAACAATTCAGAGACAAAGGCGATGCTGGTCCATTCCGAATTTCAAGAACGCATCGAGAAGATTCGCGCAGAGCTTCCTCAGCTTGAATCGGTGATCACGTTTGACGATGAGAGGGAAGCGACACGCGAGTTTGTGAACGGGACAGAAGAAAGTCGGCAGTATGTCCTCGCTCCAGGTCACCCTTCCAGTATCGACAAAGAAGACGACGCAATCATCATTTACACTTCAGGTACCACTGGAAAGCCAAAGGGTTGCTTGTTAACTCACGGCAACCTAATCGCAAACGCGCGCCAGATAAGTGAGTGGCTAACCTTCACTCCAAACGATCGGCTGCTGACCATCATGCCGCTGTTTCATATGAACGCAGTGTCGGTGACGACGATGTCTGCGCTCTATGCCGGCGGCTCGACGGTCATTAGCCCAAAGTTCTCGGCCAAACGTTTTTGGAACGCGATCTCCGATTACCAGATCACTTCGTTTGGATCTGTCGCAACGATGTTGTCGATGTTGCTGAACACTTACCCGGAGGGTGTGCCGGAAGGTTTGCGGACGCAACAGCTTCGTTTTGCGATGTGCGGCTCTGCGCCGGTGCCGGCGGAAGTAATGAAGAAATTTGAGGAGACATTCAACTGCCCGGTAGTCGAAGGCTACGGCCTCTCTGAATCAACTTGCCGCTCGACGTTCAATCCGCCTGACGATAGCAGACGTCCGGGTTCGTGTGGTTTGCCGATCGGAAATGAAATGAAAGTATTCGACGACGACGACCGGGAAGTTGCCGACGGTAAACTGGGCGAAATCGTTTTGCGCGGCGAGAATGTTTTGAAAGGCTATTACAAGAATCCCGCAGCTACTGCCGTGGCTTTTCGCAATGGCTGGTTTCACACCGGCGACATCGGCTATCGCGACAAAGACGGTTTCTTCTTCATCGTCGATCGGAAATCCGACATGATCATTCGGGGCGGCGAAAATATTTATCCGCGCGAGATCGACGAAGTTCTCTATCGGCATCCGGCGGTGGCGGCCGCGGCGACTATCGGTATTCCTGACGAACTGTATGGTGAAGAGGTAGCCGCCTTTGTGGTGCTGAAAGATGGAGCAAAGTCTGGGGAAGACGAGCTCATCAGCTATTGCGCCGAGAGACTCGCGGACTACAAGTGTCCCAAGTCGATCCGAATTGTGAAGGACATCCCGAAGGGCCCCACCGGAAAACTTCTCAAGCGTGAGCTGGCAAGAATCTATTCAACGGCCGACGGGGTTTGAGAGAGTTTGCCGTTCGAATACTCTTGTTCGTCGCTTTGCACCTGGTAGTCCAAACACCCAAAAATAGATCACTGACAGATAACTCGCCTACGAAAGATCGTCTATTTTTTCGCGATGCAAGATTCAGCGCTGGAATTGATCGGTGTTTGGGAGTATCTAACCGTGCAAGCTTTCAATTTCAGAACTATAGGATACCGGGGCGAAGTGGGACACCTTGAGGTTCGCGCCGCGTTGACATGGTTTCCATAGCCGTATAGAGTACGCACGCTCTGTAATTGTATTTCCACCGGCGGTTGGGTGCGGACAACCCGACGTACGTGTGGTGTTCGAAGCCGAAAGCCCCCAAGACGTTTCTCTTGCCCGCTTGCCGCTTCCCCGAAAGACACCCCGCGACATTGCTAACTTATATCGCGAAGAAAGCTCTTCGCCGGAAGAGGGTGTACGCCCAATGGTCACCTTCAATGTCTGAATGTCGAAGTCCGTTTTAGGGGAGATAATCTCGAGCTTGTTGAATACCTCAACTACTCGAGCGCTATTTCTCACTCATTTTTTCTCAACTCACTCAAGGAGATTAGTCGAACATGAACACAAAGAAAATGTCTATGACGCTCGTAGTGCTCGCCGCATTCTTTCTCGTTGCAGCCAACGCAGTATCCGGCCAGGTTATTTATGACAGCACGGTAAACCCGCAGCCCGGGAATTTGCCGAGTGTGGGAGCTGAGGCCTATGCATTCAAGGAACTAGGCGACAACATAACGTTCGCCGGCTCCGTCCGTCGTGCCAAGAGCGTTTCGGTTACCATGAGTAGCTGGGCATGTCAGGGTGGCTCGTGGGTCGCACACAATTGCGTCACGACCCCGGGCAGCACTTTCTCGATTCCGATCACGCTCAATATTTATGCCGCCGGCAGTCCGACGCCTGGTGCGCTCATCGCTACGCGGACGCAGACCTTTAACATTCCGTATCGTCCTTCGTCGGACAATACAAACTGCACGGGCGGAAAGTGGTACCAGGCTTCGAGCGGTATTTGTTACAACGGTCTTGCTAACAACATCACGTTCGACTTGACCTCATTGAATCTGGTGCTCCCCAACTCAGTTGTGTATGGAGTTACGTATAACACCACGAGTTATGGACCAAGTCCAATCGGAACATCGGCACCATGCTTTAGTACCGCCGCTGGCTGTCCCTACGATTCGCTGAACATCGCGCTCGCGCCGGTAGTCACCGTGGGCACGAAGACGTTCTACGACACTCTCTATTGGAACAATGCTTACGCGAGTAATTATTGCGACAACGGATTGGACGGTACCGGAACATTTCGACTTGATTCGCCCACCAGCGCCTGCTGGACCGGCCTGGTCCCGGCAGCCCAATTCAACGCGTACACGATCGCCACAAACAAAGACACCTGTAAGGACGGTGGATGGCAATCGTTGTCGCGTTCGAACGGCACCGCTTTTAAGAACCAGGGCGATTGCGTGCAGTATGTGAATACTGGCAAGTAATGGTCTGAGTTCACGGAGCCCCTAATTCGCGCACTAGGCAAGGCCGCTCGATTGGGATAGAAAAAAGCAGGGCGAGATTGGAAACAACTCGCCCTGCTTTACTGTGCCAGCTTGCTGGAATTTGGGTCAGGAACTTTGATTCAGGTTCCCCGCGACCGCGTGACGAACAGTTTTATTCAGTCGCACGCGATCCATTAGCCAGGCACCCACCAGCCAAAGCGCGCAAGCTCCCACCATCACCACCGAAAACCATTGCCCATACAGTCCATCCGGTGAAAACTTTTCCGTGGCCGTGTGCAGTGCTTCACTGTTGGGCAGGACGCCGGCTTCGGCAAACTCGTGAAAGGTGAAGATGGCGACCTGCGTCATAAACAAGAGCAGAAAAATTCCGGTCACCTGGAAGAACCGTTTGACGTTAATCAGATGTCCGAACTGGCCCCAGGCCCAGGCCATCGCCATCGCTGCCGCCAGACCGAGCAAGGCCCCGGACAATAGTCGCGGGCTGCGGACCTGCAAGAGCATCAGTGAAGTCTCCATGCCTTCGCGGCTGATCGTCAGCACCGTGAAAAGAAAAACTCCCAGGTATGCGGCCCAGCCCGAGCGCCGGCCGGACAAGTCGCCCAGCCGCTCTTCCATCTTCTGTTTCAGCTTTGGTCCCGTGCGCCACATGTAAACCACGAGTGAGGCCACCATCGCGATCGCGATCAAGCCCAGGATGGCTTCGCGCAACGCTTCGTTGCCGAGAAAGCCGGAGATCGTCTGTCCGAGATGCTGTTCGATCCAATCACTGTGCCCGGTCTGCATTTGGAAGAGCAGGTAACCGAGTCCGCCGCTAACTGCCAGCGCGATAGCGATCGCCCAATAGACAGCCGGCGCCAGTTGGCGCTGTCCGGATTTTCGCAGGTAAGAAAAAATGACGGCGACGAGGAGAAAGGACTCGAATCCCTCGCGCAGAACAATGATGAAAGACTGAAGCATAATCAGACCTGGCCAGATAAACCGAACTTGGAACGCCGTAAAAAACGGCAGGGTCGCAGTATGCCTTAAATTGAAAATGATTGTCAATATCGGATAAGAGTGTCAGAAGCCCGACCGTGAGGGAGGGCCACTATCATCATCATCCAAGATTGGAGTACTAAGGGATCAGTGAGGGCCGGGATCGATTATTAGCCGAGGGGCTCTCTCAGACGGTCGGGCTTCTGACACTTTATTCAGAGGGGCGGTCGAAGATTGAGTTGATTACATAAAACGCGATCATGCCGCCGCCAATCACCGCGCACGTAGCCACCGTCCGCCACAGCACGTCGGTCCCGGCAAAATTCCAAATAGCGAGCAGGCAGGCCACGACCGCTACCAGGATGCATGCGCTTGTAGTCCAGAACGAAATCTTCGTGACTATGCGTTGATTGAGGAAGCCTCTTCGCACCTTTGCCTCTGGTCTTGAAATTCGGTCATAGTTACTGCGATGTCACTGGGGCGATTACCAAATCTGCGCGCACGGCGCCGAGTTGGGTCACGGCCGTAATCCGCAAGGGCAGGTGACGCGAGTCGTCTCCAATCCACATGCGAAGCTGCATCTTATCATTTTGCTGATCGTCAGTGGTCAGGGTAAGCATGATCGCCGTAATCTTCTGGCCGCCCAGCTCAATCGTTTCCTTGCGCAGCGATTCTACGAAAAGAGTGCGCGGCTGGGTCGTGGCCATGATTGAGATCGCGTTCCGTTTCTTGGGCCACAGATCGAAGGTGCGGATGGCATAGACAGCAGAAATCAAATCGTGTGTACCCACCGGGATCTCAATTCGCTCCTTGCTGTCAGCCAGGGCGGCGCCGCGATTCTGATCGAGACTATAGCCGCGATTGTAGTGGTACTTGCCCTCTGACAGAGTCAGTTCAGTGCGAAATGGCAGCAGCGTGATTGGATCTATGTACGAATTGATTTGATCGTTGACCGGAAAGACGCGCCCGCCTGGACCGGTGGTTTGCGCCCTAACCGAAAACAATAGTCCGTCGCGATTGAAATATCGTCCGCGGGCTTTCAAGGTAAATGATATTGTGCCAACCGGCTGGGGAGAGCTGGCGAGGAAAACCTGGTAGCTGAGTTGTTCGCCAATCTTGAATGGAAGATCCTGCAAAGGAAGCACCGAAGGAGTTTCGCCCGGCGGCTGAACTACGCGCACAGTGCCGGGATTTGGCTTAACCGGTAATTCAATGGGACTCGTTTTGATTGGCAGGGTGGGCCGGCCAGGCTGACTCGCCTCGGGCACAGTCAGTTCGGACGCGGCCAACTCGGCGCGGATCTCTCCTGAGGCCACCTTCGCGGTTATCAACACGGGCACGTGGCGCTCGTCATCGCTGAAATAGACACGCAGGTCATAATTTTGCGACTTAACATTCACCCGCGTGACGATCGTGCTGAACGAACCTAGGTTTGTCTGGAGCCGCTCTCTGCCGATAACTTTTACTTCAGCGCTGTACTGGTCGCCGTCGTGGATCGCGGTCAGGAAATAGTTTGAGCCGTCGCTCAAGGGCAGCGCGCGCACGCGGTAGAGCGCCGAAAGCATGTCGTGCGTCCCAGGAAACTCTCCCATTCTAACTTTGGAGGGAATCGCATCGGTGCCGGCCGGTTGGTTATAGTCACGCTCAGCTTCCGAAGTGCGGCCGGCTTCGCGCACGACCTGCTGGGCGCGATAGGGCAGACCAGTTTGCGGGTCGACGTATGTCGTGTAGTCGTTGTTCATTGAGAGCAGCGCGGCATTCACTACTCCGACCGTCTCGACGTGGGCGCGCAATTGAATTCCCTCGCGATT
Source organism: Blastocatellia bacterium (assembly GCA_033856735.1). Taxonomy (GTDB): domain Bacteria; phylum Acidobacteriota; class Blastocatellia; order Pyrinomonadales; family Pyrinomonadaceae; genus UBA11740. The sequence continues at coordinate 637 of JAWVEM010000356.1, read as the reverse complement.
GAAGAAAGCCCCGCGCGCGGCGACGAATAGCTCGACGTGGGCCGCGCTGGAGTAATGCGAATATTCGACGTTGTAAGTAAGCCGTTCGCCGACCCGATACGCGGCCTCGTTAAAAGGAGCTTGAGTCGTTTCGCCCTTTTGCTGAGCTGCGACCGTGCAGGTGAGCGAAACCAGCAGGGCCATCAATTGCGCGAGTTTTAGTGAGAACTTCAGCTTAGCGTGCACCTTCGAATGATAATGGCAAGTTGCTGCGCGGCGCAACAACGCCTTCCAAAAGGGGTAACTCGGCTTCGCGGTCCAGCTCAGCTTTGCCGGGCCATCAGTCGCTTGCCAATTGAGCCTGGAACCAGGACCGATTCTGCCTTTCCACTGCACGCCGGCTTGGTTCTTTTGTTCCAATGATATGCGCAATGACTTCAGACAAGCGACGGACGAATGGCAGTCAGAACGCCGGCGATAGCGGGCGGTTGATCTGCGCTACTCCCCGAAATGATGATTGATGACGCTGGTCTAGCCGCCCGCTACCGCAGGCGGTCCTGACTGTGATTCGTGCATCGTTCTTAGGGCTCCGTCGATCTCCGCGACAACTCTGGCGGCCGCGGCGACGGGATCTGCAGCATTCAAGACCGGCCGGCCC
>JAWVEM010000355.1:0-6131 GCA_033856735.1 Blastocatellia bacterium | reverse complement strand
CCTGGCCGGGCAAAAAGAGGCAAGGTTCGCGCACCTGCTGGCAGGCGAAGTACAGATCGAAGAACTCGAGGGCGAGCAACCAGTCAGCAGACAGTCGCGCAAATCAGCCGAAGCAGAGAAAGTCGTCAGTCTCGAACACCGCGTTGAAGCACTCGCCGGCGAAGTTGAAAGCCTGCGTTTGCAGTTCGAACAATTCAAGAAACAATTTGAGTAGGCCCGGCAATGGCGCCGGCATCCCTGCCTGCGGTCCGCCGGCATCCTGCCGCGATTTTTAATGGAGCATGATGCGTGCTCACCGGTAGTCAGAACCGCCTGCGGTAGCGAGCAGTTTTCGACTGCTCCAGCAATTCGGCCTCATCTTAGTAACACCTCGCTAAAGCGAGGTGCTAAATGAAATGATGAATTTGGCGCGGCAACACAAATTCAGGATCTTTACCGATGCTCGACAGGTTTTAGGCGGACTAATAGGCTTCGCTCATTGGCAAATTCTATGAGAGAAATATCAAAACTGCTCCGCAACGGAATTCTGATCGCGCGATCAGCGACCGCATTTATTCTTGTTTTCTCCGGTTCGATCGTGGCGATAGGGCAGAGTCCAACCCCGCCGGACAAACGCGGCCTCGGCATCGAGAGCAATTCGTCCGCCCAATCACAATCCGATCAGGCGAAGTCGAAAGAAGCCAAACCTGAATTGGTTCTCCAAACCGGCTACAACAATTTCTTTGGCGCGATGCGGCTGGTGTTCAGTCCGGACGATCGTCTGCTGGCCACTGCCACGTTTCGCAGCAGCACGATCAAATTGTGGGAGACAGCTACGGGCCGCGAGCTGCGGGATCTTTCCACCGGCGGACAAAGTTCAGCCGGCATGGCTCCCGTCATCGCGTTCAGTTCCGACAACCGTCTTTTGGCCGCGGCCGGCGGCAACAACTCGGTCAGAGTCTGGGAGGTGTTGACTGGTCGCGAAGTGCAGACGCTAGCCGGAGGAGCCCAGGCTTCCCTCATGTCGGCTTTTGGCGTCTCGTTCATCGCATTCAGCGCTGATGGTCAGAAACTGCTAACGATCAGCGATGCGATCAGAGTTTGGGACACGGCAACCTGGCAAGCAAAGACGATCGATACTGCTTCAGTTAATCCGTCGGGATTTACCAGCGGCGAAGGTGGAGCCGCGCTCAGTCCCGACGGCAATCAACTCGCACGCGTCGAGGCCGGCGGATCGAAAATCAAGATTCTCGACTTGAACTCCGGTACGACAACTCGCTCAATTGACTTGAATCACGATCAAATTGACAGCCTTGAAGTTTCTTTTACGACGGATGGCAGACTGCTGGCGGCTGGGATTGTCGCAAAGAAATTGAAGCTATGGGATTTGACGACGAAACAGAGCGAACGCGAATTGGGATCGACGTTGAAAGACTACAGCCCGATTAGGTTCAGCCGGAATGGCCGCGTCATCGCCCTCGCGGAAGGCTATACGATCAAGCTTTGGGACGTCGCCACGGCTCGCGAACTGCCCACGATCAACGTGCCGAACAATGGAGTCTTCGCCAATAACGGTGGCACATTTGTTGGTTTCAGCGCCGATGGGAAAAAGATCGGCGCCGCAGGGTTTGGCACAGCGACGCAGCTTTGGGAAACCGACACAGGCAAACAATTGCTGACTCTAAAAGGGCGGAGCAACATGGCCTATGCAGTGGCCTTCAGCGCCGACGGTAATCAACTGTCAGCCGGCGGCCGCACGCGTTGGGACCTCCGTACAGGTCGCGGATTACGTCTCAGCAAGGCTCCATCCGACAAGCTCTTCGCGATGCCGAGTCCCGACGGAAAACGGATCGCGATGTTTGCTCCCAACGATAACGCAATCACGATTCTGGACACGACTACGAACCGGACACTCCAGACACTGACCCGATCTGCAACGGGAGGAGGAGTTGAGCGCGTAACGTTCAGCCCGGACGGACGTCTATTGGCGGCGATGTACATGGAAGATCAAGCATCGCAGAGTGGGCAGACATACGGAGGCCTGCCCTCGAGTCAGGTCAAGATTTGGGACGTAGCTTCAGGCCGCGAAGTGCAGACGATAACGCTCGGTTCGGCGCCGAGCAAGGTCGGCTTCTCGGCTGATGGCAAGGCTTTGATCACCGTTGCCGGGCAAGGTGAAGTGGTGATGTGGGACGTCGCCTCAGGTAATCGTCTGCGCAACTTTGCCGCACCGGCAGCTTCAGCTTCGAACCCTTTAGGCAATATCGGCTCGATGCCGAACATGGGCAACCTCCCGAACATGGGTAAGCGGGGATCGATACCCAACATGCCCAACCTGCCGTCGATGCCGAACATGGCTGACATGAATGCGATGATTACGAACGTGCTCGGAACAATGACTTCCGGCACGATGGGCAAGAATGTAACCTCAATCGCTTTTAGTCCCGACGGCCGAGTGCTCGCCACTGGCGGTGTCGAATCAAAGTCCAATTTCGACATGGGAACTTTGATGAACACCGGGAACCAAAAAAGCTCGAAAGGCAAACCGAAGGATCCTCAGGACATCTTAAAGGACATCAAAATCGAGTCGGTTGGCCAGGTTCTTTTTTGGGACTCAAGTACGGGCCAGCAAGTCGGAGCGATTAAGGGACATGGCACCGGCGTTACAGAGGTTGTCTTTAGTCGTGACGGCAAACTTCTGGCATCGGGCGGCACCGACAACACGATCAAAATTTGGGACGTCGCCACCAAGCGCGAGCTGCGCACGCTCGTCGGCCATACAGCCAACATCGAATCGATGGACTTTAGTCCCGATGGCCGTCTGCTGGCCTCCGCGAGTGATGAAGGCAGCACCTTTCTGTGGGACGCCAACACGGGCGAGCATCTGCTGACTTTGATCTCGCTCGATGACGGCGGTGAATGGATGGTCGTCACTCCCGAAGGTTTGTTCGACGGCACGCCCGCGTCTTGGAACCAGATCCTCTGGCGTTATAACCACGACACTTTCAACGTGGCCCCGATCGAATGGTTCTTTAACGAATTCTATTCTCCGGGACTGCTCGCGGATGTCTTCGCGGGCAAACGACCACATGTGGCCCAGGATGTCTCGAAGAAAGATCGGCGCCAGCCAACGGTGACGCTTTCCCTGCCGGGTGAAGCTGCGCCCGCCAACGGCATCAACAGCCGCACGGTAAAGATAAAGCTCGACATCACCGACGCCGCTGCCGACAAAGATCATTCGCAAGGTGCCGGTGCGCGTGACGTGCGTTTGTTCCGCAACGGTTCGCTCGTCAAGGTCTGGCACGGCGATGCTTTGAAAGGTCAGACGTCCGTCAGTCTTCAGGAAGATATCACTCTTGTAGCTGGACCAAACCGCCTGACGGCTTACGCGTTCAACCAGGATAACGTCAAAAGCAAAGACGCCAACTTGTTAGTGACCGGCGCCGATAGTCTGAAGCGCACGGGCACGGCGTGGATAATCGCGGTGGGCGTCAATGAATACGCCAACTCGCAATACAACTTAAAGTACGCAGTAGCCGACGCCCAAAGTTTTGGCGAAGAGTTGCGCCGGCAACAGACGCAGGTCGCCCGGTTCGATCATGTGGAAGTGATTCCGCTGCTGAACGAGAATGCGACCAAGGCGAATATTCTCGGGGTCTTGCGCAGACTCGCCGGGACGGCCGCGGAACCGCCCACGCTGAAAGCCGGATTACTGGATCGCATCAAGCGTGCAGAACCCGAGGATGCCGTGATCATTTACTTCGCCGGGCACGGCACGGCTCAACAACAACGCTTCTATCTGCTGCCGCATGATCTTGGCTACACGGGTGAGCGCGGCGCGCTTGATGAAAGTGGACTGAAAACCATTCTCTCGCACAGCATTTCTGATTTGGAGTTGGAAGACTCAGTCGAAGGGTTGGCGGCGGGATCACTCTTGCTGGTAATCGATGCGTGCAATTCGGGGCAGGCGCTCGAAGCCGAAGAAAAGCGTCGCGGCCCGATGAACTCAAAAGGGCTGGCCCAACTTGCTTATGAGAAGGGCATGTACATCCTGACTGCGGCGCAGAGTTATCAGGCGGCGCTGGAAGCGGCGCAATTCGGTCACGGCCTGCTGACTTATGCTTTGGTTGAAGAGGGATTGAAAACCGCGGCCGCTGACAACGAACCCCAGGATGGGATCTTGAGTGCCCGTGAATGGCTTGATTTCGCGACCGAGCGCGTGCCGCAGATGCAGGAAGAGAAGATGAAGCAGGGCCGCGGTCTTGGGCTAGACATCGCTTTCACGGAAGGTGAGAAAAATATCGCCGATCCGGATAAGCGTAGCGTGCAACGTCCGCGCGTCTTCTATCGAAGAGAGATGGAAACCAACCCGCTGGTGATTGCCAGACCGGGACCCAACTCCGGGCCATAGATTTAGAGGATTAAGCTCTTGAGTTCTATGAGTGCCATCGATAACCTCAAGCGTCGGAACCGATGAAGAATCTCCTAACACACATCGTCGTATCGCTCGTCGGCCTGGCCCTATCCGTATTTCCGGCGTCAGCGCAAAAGCCAACTTCTGAAAAATTCAAACACGCAATCGAGCGATCGGAAGACTCTGCTCGCTTGCTTTCGTTGTTAGCCCAACCGAACAGTGGCTTGCCGAGCGGGTTGATGGCCAAAGCCCGGATTGTCGCAGTCTTTCCCCGTGCAAGCAGACAAGATGCTTTGGTCAGGCGGTTTCTTCAGGGGTACGGTGTAATTAGCTCTCGGCAGGACAGCGGCTGGTCATCATCAGCTTTCTATCAATTCACCTCAGCTCCCCGAAAATTTTCAGGAAGTTCAGATGAGACTCTGGCCGTCATATTATTCTTCCTGAACCAGGACGCGTTGTCATGGTTTGAAGATGGAAAATCCAAATTCAAGGGTGAGAGAGCCGCGCTGCTGGGCCCCGTGAACGGCCCGGAAAGTAAGGCCCAGGCGCCAGAGGCTCAGATTGTTGCGTACACCTATTACAACGGAAAGTTGAACGCCAGCAATGTTGATCCTGATTTCTTTCGAGATTTTATTCTCGACCAGGATAACAACATTAATGAGCCACTGTATGGAGCGAGGGGCCGCGAGGTATTAGCCGGAAGGAAAGTTGATTCGGCTTCGCTCCCCTCCGGGATTTCTGCTTTTCAAGAGGCACTGCAAAAATATTGCCCCGCCCGGTAATTCGAAAGCTCCATTGACGAGCATCTCGCCCAGCGCTAGTATTCGCCGCACATGAGAGGAGTCCATTTCGTCATGCTAACCCCAAAAACATTTCGTGGTCTGCTCTTGCTTTGCTGCTCGCTGCTCTTAGCCGATTCAACTCGCGCCCAATTCAAGATCGAGATGCAAACGTGTGAGGACTTAAAGATCGCCGAAGCGCACTATGGCATCAATACCGTGGAGACTGCGACCTGTGTTAATCCCACGAAAATGTTCAAGCCCAAGGGCACCCTGCGCAACGTCAATGTGCTGGCGACGTTCCCAGCGGTTCCAACCGGCGCCGGGATCACGTTCATGGTCACAAAGAATGACGCCGACGGCGAGTATGTCCAGAACATCGATTACGCTGCTTCCCCGCGCCACACGACTGCCTATGCCAGGTTCATCGTCAACACCCCCGGAAAATATTTCGTGCGCATGGCGAACTACTACAATAAGTCACAGGTGTGGGCGACCACGGACTTCAGCGTCGGCGAAGACACGGTCGGGCCGCGCGCGATGGGCAACACCGCCGCGGGTCAGGGCAAGGTCACGGTCTGTAAGGAAATCGACGACAACTGGAAGTGCGTGGGCGCCGCGAACGAATGGCCGGCCAACTCTCCATTCAATGTCTTGTTTGAAAACCCGACTCCTTCGGGCGTCGATTTCATCGGCATCATCTTTCACCGGCAGGGCCCGGACGGCAAAGACGTCTCGTTTGTTAACGAATACCAGCAGAACATCGGCGAACAGAACCGCAAGTACGCGACCGTCGGCGACAACTTCCGCCTGCCCGCCGGAGTTTATTCGGTTTACATCATCGCCTGGGGCAAGCGCGAGACGATGGAACATCGTGGGAACCTGACGGAGTATTTTGCGAAGACGACGTTGACGGTGAAGTGAAGTTGAATAGTCTTTGTTAGCGAGGTTTTATGGCA
>JAWVEM010000354.1:0-6749 GCA_033856735.1 Blastocatellia bacterium | reverse complement strand
GCGGATTTCGGATTGATGCCAGTCGCTTCCAGCATCCCGTCGAGTGAGAGGTAGCCAAGCGAATCGGCTTCGATAAAGTCGCGAATGCCTTCGACGGAATAGTTAGCGGCGATCAGTTCTGATTTGTTCGGCGTGTCGACACCGTAATAGCAGGGACTGATTGTCGGCGGGCAGGAAATGCGCACGTGAATCTCCTTCGCGCCGGCTTCGCGAACCATGCGCACGATTTTCTTTGAAGTCGTGCCACGGACGATCGAATCGTCGATCAGGATGATGCGTTTCCCTTCGATCAAATCGCGCACTGGATTTAATTTGATGCGCACGCCAAAACTGCGAATTGATTGCCGGGGCTCGATGAAAGTGCGGCCGACATAGTGGTTGCGTACCAGCCCGAAGCGAAACGGCAGACCGCTCTCAGACGAATAACCAATCGCGGCAGGCACTCCTGAATCCGGCACCGGCACGACAATGTCCGCATCCGCGGGCTGCTCAATCGCCAGACGTTTACCCATCAGGTGCCGCGAGCGGTTGACCGACTGGCCAAAGATGAGCGAGTCCGGACGCGCAAAATAAACGTGCTCAAAAATGCACATCGAATGCTGCTGGGCATTCAGCGGGCGCGACGAACGCAGGCCATCTTCGTTGATGACTACCATCTCGCCCGGCTCAATGTCGCGGATGTACTTGGCATCGATCAGATCGAACGCGCAAGTTTCCGAAGCGATCACCCAGGCATCTCCCAAACGGCCCAACGCCAGGGGGCGAAAGCCGCGCGGATCGCGAATCGCGATCAGCTCCGTCGGCGTCAGAAACAGCATCGAGAACGCGCCTTCGGTGTGGCGCAGAACTTCGGGAATGGCTTCCGCCACACCGGCCGCGTGCGATCGCGCCACGCCGTGCAGCACCACTTCGGTATCGGAGGTCGACGAAAAGATCGCGCCTTCGCGTTCAAGCTTCTTTCGTTCCTCGCGCGCAAACGGCAAATTGCCGTTGTGACAAACCGCGATCTGACCGTGCTGGCAGGTAACCAGAAACGGCTGGCATTCGCGCAGGGAAACTTCGCCCGCGGTGGAATAGCGCACGTGGCCGATCGCGCTAGTCCCCGGCATCCGGTCCAGACGCGTCTGGTCGAAAGCTTCAGAGACGTAACCCATGTCACGCTCTGAGACGATTTGCGCGCCGTTCGAGACGGCAATGCCGCAGGACTCCTGGCCGCGATGCTGCAACGCGTACAGACCGAGATAGGTCATGCGCGACGCTTCTGTATGTCCGTAAATACCGAACACGCCACACTCTTCGTGCAGCTTGTCGTCCCAAAGATTTTTCACTACCTGAGATTATCGCGCATTCGCGTTGCGTTCAACCGAACCGGGAGCACACTTGTGGCTTTGCCTCATTTTGAATGAGATGATTCGCTCCTCCGGAGCTAATATTCATTTTGGAACTTTCAATGCTATAAACATCTCGCTCCTCGGGAGCTTCGGGATTGTGATGGAACTCGGCCGTCGTGGGCTTTTAACTCGCCTTCGATTGGAAGCATGGCGATGACGCTTATCAGAATTCTTCTCGGCGCGGTATTGGTTGGTGCGCTTTTCGCAGCCGGCTGGAATGTCTACCGGCGCTTGCCGGTGGATGGATCGTGGGCGCAAGTTGGCGCCGACGACAACAATGCCTACTCAGAAATAACAATCATCCTGCGCAGCGATTCGGCGGCCACGCCGATCAACACTCGAATTGAGCTTTACCCGATAGACTTTGCCGCGGCGCAGCGGGATTTTTCAGCCGTGGTCAGGCCGGGAAAGACGTTTGATGATTTTCTCGCCCAACGGATGAAAGGGCTGTTACCGGTGCGCGCTCAACTCGATGATCACGGCCGAGCTGTGGCGAAATTGTCAGAAGGCAATTGGTGGATCCGGGCCACCGCAACCTTGACCGGCGGCGAGCAGATCGAGTGGCGTCTGCCTGTTAAGGTTTTCGGTCGCGGACAATCCGTCGAACTAACGACAGATAATGCTTACGAGCGTTCGAAAAGGTTTTGAGAGGGTCAGTTGTCGGTAGTCAGTTGGGTTAAGGATTTATGGTTGCACAACTGATCGCGAACAACTTGACTACTGACGACTAAGATGAAAGCACTGCGTTACGAAGATCGAAAGCTCTCCGTGTGCGACGTGGCAAAACCCGACGCTGACGGCGAAGCTCTGGTGCGCGTCGTCTTGTCGGGAATTTGTAATACGGATTTGGAGATCACGCGCGGCTACGCCGACTTTCAGGGAACACTGGGCCATGAGTTTGTGGGCGTGATTGAGGAACTACCGCAGCCGGTTTCAGCGGCCAGATCATTAGGCAGGTCTCCTCTTGAAAGTGAGCCATCCCTGACAGTCGGGCTTCTGACAACAGGCCAGCGTGTGGTCGGTGAGATTAATGCGGGTTGCGGCGGTTGCGTTCTTTGTCAGGCCGGCGATCCGCGTCATTGCGAGCAGCGCACCGTGCTTGGCATCGTCGGACGCGATGGAGCTCACGCGGAATTTTTGAAACTACCGCTCGTAAATCTCCTGCCAGTGCCCGATGAAGTTTCAGATGAGCGCGCGGTGTTTACGGAACCACTCTCAGCGGCCTGTGGAATTCTCGAGCGCGTAGACGTTGCCGGAGGGACGAACGTTGCGGTCATCGGTGACGGCAAACTCGGTTTGCTCTGCGCCCAGGTGCTGGTCACAACCGGGGCTGCTGTAACTCTCGTGGGCAAACATCCCGGCAAGCTTCAAATCGCCGCACACCGAGGCATCGAAACAACTACTATCGACAAGGCAAAGCAGCGAACGCGCCAGTTCGATGTCGTCGTAGAGGCTTCGGGTTCAGCAACCGGATTCGATCTTGCGCTTGATCTGTTGCGTCCACGCGGGACGCTGGTCCTGAAATCTACCTTCCAGGGCGCGACCGAGCTGAATGCGGCCCAGATCGTGGTCGATGAAATCAGCGTAGTCGGATCGCGCTGTGGACGGTTCGCGCCGGCGCTCGAACTGCTTAAGACAAACTCGGTTGACGTCGCTAGTCTGATTAGCGAAGAACGCCCTCTCGCCGACGGTTTCAGCGCGATCGAGCGGGCCGGCGAGCCGGGCGTGCTGAAAGTTTTGTTGAGGCCCTGAAGTCTCTTTCGATAGCGTTCAGTTTTGGAGGAAGCCCTATATAGCCAGCCTACGCAAGCTGCCAGCTTGCGCTACCTCGGACTTCTAGTTTTTCCCTCGCCCTTTCGCTATACTCCAAACCTGCTCCCGGAGATTGGAAAATGCGTGGAAGGGCCCGGGGCCCTAACCCGAGGCAAGTGATTTTCTAAGGCGGTGAATCATGTTCGACTCTTTCAAACAAACTACTGAAGCCGAGACGTCTATACTGCGGAAACTACGTGTCTGGATCGCGGTAATGGCCATTGTTTGTGTGGTGGCCGGCATCGGGATTGGCGCGATCCTCGCGGGTCGTCCGACGGTCGCTCAGGAGGGAGCGCCAACGATCGCCCGGGCGCCCGAAGCGCTCTCGGCCTCGTTTGTGGAAATCGCCAGCCAGGTCGAGCCCGCGGTAGTGAACATCGACACGATGCAGGTTTCCAACGACATCGCCGAAAGCGATAACGAGGAGAAAGCCGATCGCAATCCGTTTTACGATATGCTGCGCCGCCCGCAGCCGCGGCAGACGCGCGGGGTTGGCAGCGGATTCATCATCGATCCGAAGGGCTATATTCTGACCAACAACCACGTGATCGACGGCGCCTCGCGAATTACGATCGGCTTGCTAACCGGGGAAAGATTTCGCGGCAAGGTGATCGGCGTCGACAAGGAAACCGACCTGGCCATAATCAAGGTTGACGCGCCGCATGATCTGCCGGTGATGAAGTTCGGTGATTCAAACGCGGCCCAGGTGGGCGATTGGGTCCTGGCCATTGGCTCGCCGTTTGGCCTGGACCAGACGGTAACTGCGGGAATCATTTCAAAGAAAGAGCGCGACTCGCAGGCCTTCTCCAACTATCAACGCTTTCTGCAAACGGACGCGGCGATCAATCGCGGGAACAGTGGCGGTCCGCTCGTCAATATGCATGGCGAAGCGATCGGGGTGAACTCCCAGATTGCCACCGTGACCGGAGATTACAACGGCATCGGTTTCGCTCTGCCTTCAAACGAAGCGAAATTCGTTTGCGAACAGATCCTGTCCCAGGGAAAGGTTAAGCGGGGCTTTCTGGGTGTTACGCTTGAATCGGTGCGGGGAGAGTTTGCTCGCGTCTACAAGCTCCCGGACGTCAAGGGGGCCATCGTCGCCGACGTATCCGCGCAGGACCGCAACGGCCAACCAACGCCCGCAGCCAAAGCTGGATTTCAAGTCAACGATGTGATCGTCGAGTTCAATGGCCAGCCCGTTCAGGATTCGAATGTCCTGATTGCCAAGATCGCCGCCACGGCGGTTGGGCAGAACGCGGAATTTACCTTTCTGCGCGATGTCGACGGCAAGCTTGAACGCCGCACTGTAAGTGTGATGTTGGCTGAACGCCTCGATCCTGGCCCGCGCGACGTAGAAGGTGTCGACAGCAAAGATAAGCTTGACAGCGCCAAGACCAGTAGTGGACGAATCGGTTTGACGCTGGCGGAGCTGACCCAACAACAGCTCACCGAGAAACATTTGAACGGCGTCAAAGGACTTTATGTGAAAGAAGTTGATCCGAACGGACTGGCAGCCGACATTCGGCCTTATGAAATTAATGCCGGCGAAGTCGTCACCCGCGTCAATCGCATTCCGGTGACGACACTGGCTGATTTCCAGCGCGTCATCGAATCGCTTAAGCCCGGCGATGCAATTGTGCTCAATCTGTCGCGTTTCGACCGATCGACCAATCCCAATCGCGTGGTCCAGCGAATCGTTCAGTTCACCTATCAATAAAGGCAGATGTCGGAGATAGGAGGTCAGAGATCAGCGCACGGTTTCAAGGCTGGCCCCTGTTCTTCGACCTCTGATCTCTAATATCTATGGCTCAAGCAAAAAAAGCTCTGGCAAGGAAATCGCGGACGTCAAACGCCGCCAAACGCACGCGCAGCAAAACCTATCACAACTTTATCGGCGGCCGCTGGGTGCCAAGTAAGAGTGGTCAGTGGCTAGAGAACCGGAACCCTGCCGACACGCGCGACCTTATCGGCCGATTTCCACTTTCAATCAGCGACGATGTAGCCGCGGCCGTCTCAGCGGCAGTTGAGGCGTTCGACGGTTGGCGGCGGACGCCCGCACCCCGGCGCGCAGAGATTCTGTTTCGCGTCGGCGAGATCCTGATTCGCGACAAAGCAAAGTACACCGCCGACATGACCCGCGAGATGGGCAAGGTTTTGAAAGAGGCGGGCGGCGATGTTCAGGAAGCGATCGACTGTACGTATTACGCGGCCGGCGAAGGACGGCGGCTGCACGGATTCACCACTCCGGCCGAGATGCCCAACAAGTTCGCGATGTGCGTGCGCCAGCCGATCGGACCCTGCGGATTGATCACACCGTGGAATTTTCCGATGGCGATTCCCTCTTGGAAAATGATTCCCGCTTTGGTCTGTGGCAACACGGTCGTGATCAAGCCCGCGGAAGACACGCCGCTCTCAACTTACAATTTGGTCAGGGCCTGTGAAGAAGCCGGAGTGCCGCCCGGCGTCGTCAATCTGGTTACCGGCTATGGCGAAACCGTGGGCGCGGGTATCACCGGCCATCCTTCTCTGCGTTTGATCTCATTTACGGGATCGACGGAGACTGGCCGGTCGGTTGCCTCGGCGTGCGCCGAGCGTAACGCGATCTGTTCGCTGGAGATGGGCGGCAAAAACGCGATCATCGTGATGGAAGATGCGGATATCGACAACGCGATCGAAGGCGCGGTTTGGGGGGCCTTCGGAACTTCGGGACAGCGCTGCACGGCCTCTTCGCGTTTGATCGTGCATCAGAAAGTCTACCGGCAATTCAGTAAGAAGCTGGTTGAGCGAGCTAAGGCATTGCGCGTTGGCAACGGGGCCGATCCGAAAGTTGAAGTAGGCCCGGTGATCAACTCAGATGCTGTCCACAAAATCATGGGCTACATAGACATTGGCCAGCACCAGGACGGAGCGACGCTCGCTTGCGGTGGGCATCACCTGACTAAAGGCGAGTACGCGCGCGGCTATTACATCGAGCCGACCGTGTTCACTGATGTGAGTCCAGACATGCGCATTGCTCAGGAAGAAATCTTTGGCCCGGTGACTTCGGTGATCCCCGCGGATTCCCTCGACGAAGCGATCGAGATCGCGAATGGCGTGCGTTACGGTCTGTCCGCGGCCATCTATACACAGGACGTGAACCGGGCCTTCCATGCGATGAACGAAACCTATACGGGGATCTTCTATGTCAACTCTTCCACCATCGGCGCCGAAGTTCATCTTCCGTTTGGCGGCACCAAAGCCACCGGCAACGGCCATCGGGAAGCCGGCACACAGGTGCTGGACATTTTCTCAGAATGGAAATCGATCTACGTCGACTATAGCGGGAAGTTGCAGCGGGCGCAGATTGATAATGTGATCGAAGACCTTTGAGGCGATTCAAAATGGAGTGCGGACATCCTGTCCGCCTCCGAATGTTAGTCAGGCAAGACATATGAAAGCAGCAACGCGATTATTTTGGGCGATTGGCTTCGTCTTGCTTTTCGCTAATCCGTCAATCACCTCTGCGCAGATCGGACAGCCTCAATCTTCCAGGACACCGGAAGCCAA
>JAWVEM010000353.1:0-3655 GCA_033856735.1 Blastocatellia bacterium | reverse complement strand
CTTGCGCAATTCATTATTCGAAAGCTTGTCGGATTTCGTAGCGACGATCAAGTGTGGCTTTTGATTTTGCTTGAGCCACTCGTGAAGCTGCAAGTCCTGTTTCGTGGGTTCGTGACGCGAATCAACGAGGTGAATTGATAACACAAGCTGCTCGCGTTTGGCAAGGTAGTTTTCCGCCGAAACACCCCACTCCGCTTTTATCGCTTTCGGCGCCTTGGCGTAACCATAGCCCGGCAAATCAACGAGCCGGAAACGATCATTAATCAAATAAAAGTTCAGCGACTGGGTTCGCCCGGGCGTATTTGACGTGCGAGCCAAACCCCGAACACCCAACAATGAATTGATTAAGCTTGATTTGCCTACGTTCGAGCGGCCCAAAAAGGCGATCTCCGGCTTCGCATCGTGTGGCCAGTCGGCTTCCTGAAACGCGCTCTTTAGGAAAACGGCGCTGGTAACTTTCATTCTGAACAAAAGAGAAATCGAGGCCGGCAACTTCGGCCCGCCTCGATTTCTTTAGAGGTGAGACGACGTTGAGTCTAGGCGGTGGCAGCCTGGGCCTGCGCACGCTCGGCCATCATCGTCTGGATCATCTTGATTCTCTCGCGAATGCCCGCCAGCGTTTCCTTGTTATTCGGAATGCGCCTGACCAGCGTCTCATAATGCTTGAGCATCTCTGGCTGGTTCCAGGTCTGGCGCAGTTCTTCAATGATCGGTTCGAGCTTAGCGAAAACAAAAAGATGCTCGCCGTTCGCGTCATTGAACATTTGCTCGTCGATAGCGCCGTTGTTAACCAGCGACGCCGCCATGTCCCAGTACGAGATCACCATGCGGGCGTAAGCTCCCTGCGGACCCATCAGCGTTTCCATGTACTCAGCGGCGCTGGCCGGATTGAAGGTAAAGAACCAGTTGCGCGCTTCACGCATCACGGGTTCACGGCGGAGGTCGTACAGTTTCAGAATCAGATTAGCATCTTCTTGCTTACTCATTTGTTGCTCTCCTTAGATGAAAAGATAGTTCTGCAAAGGCAGAGGCGCGCTAAACGTTTTTAGCGCGTACTCTGTGACTCAAAACGAAAAAACAGAAAACTGTTTGATTGCCGAAATCACTGTTCCGCGGGCGTCTGCAAACCCTGCGGTGGTGGCTCGGTCGTCCATAAAGGGGCGGATGCTTCAACGCCGACCGGGCTCGCCGGTGGCGCCTCTTCGAGGGCCAGCGCGATCACTTCATCAATCGTTTCGACCAGATTGATGGTCATGATGTTGCGAACTTCCTCGGGCACCTCGGGCAAGTCCTTTTCGTTGTCTTTCGGCAGGATAATCGTGTCAATGCCAAAACGATGCGCGGCCAGAAGTTTTTCCTTCACTCCACCGATCGGCAGGACCTTTCCGCGCAATGTTATTTCTCCGGTCATCGCTACGTTCCGGCGCACCGGCACACGCATCAGCGCCGAAGCCATCGCGGCCGCCATCGTGATACCGGCAGAAGGTCCATCCTTGGGAATGGCCCCTTCCGGCACGTGAATGTGCAGGTCGCGTTTGCGAATGAAATCCAGATTAATCCCGAGCCGTTCAGCGCGGGATTTAATGCAAGTCAATGCCGCCTGTGCAGACTCTTGCATCACGTCTCCGAGTTTCCCGGTCAACGTAACTGCGCCGCGACCCTTGGTCAGCGTCGCTTCGATCTGCAGCACTTCACCACCGACCTCCGTCCAGGCCAGACCGGTCGCCAAGCCGATTTCACTTTCAGCCGCAACCACCTGCTGCCGGAACTTAATCGGTCCCAGCATCTCATGTACGCGCTCGGCGCCAATCTCGTCTTTGAAATCCGCGGCTACGTTCTCGCCCACGAATCTGCGCGCGACCTTGCGGCAGCACGAGCCAATCTCACGCTCGAGGTTGCGCACGCCCGCTTCGCGGGTGTAGTGGCGGATTATCTCTAAGATTCCTTCGTCGGTGAATTCAAACTGTTCAGCTTTGAGCCCGTTCGCTTCCGCTTGTTTCGGCACGAGATGGCGCTTGGCGATCTCGAGCTTCTCGCGTTCGGTGTAACCGGAAAGCCGCAGCACCTCCAGACGATCCTGAAGCGCCGGCGGAATCGTGTGCAACACATTCGCCGTTGCAATAAAGAAAACCTTGGTCAGATCGTATTCGACATCGAGGTAGTGATCCTGGAACATATGGTTCTGTTCCGGATCGAGTACTTCCAACAAAGCCGAGCTCGGATCACCGCGAAAATCTGTTCCGAGCTTGTCCACTTCGTCGAGCAGCAGCACTGGGTTCACGGTCCCTGCCTTCTTCATCATCTGAATTATTTGACCGGGCAACGCCCCAATGTAAGTGCGCCGGTGACCGCGGATCTCGGCTTCATCACGCACGCCACCGAGGCTGAGCCGGACAAATTTTCGTCCCGTCGCGCGGGCAATCGATTTGCCGAGACTGGTTTTACCAACTCCCGGCGGACCTACGAAGCAGAGAATCGAGCCTTTCGGATTTTTTACCAGTTGGCGCACGGCCAGATACTCGAGAATCCGATCCTTGATCTTGTCTAAACCAAAGTGATCTTCGTTCAGCACCTCTTCGGCTTTCGTCAGGTCGCGAATCTCTTTTGACTTTTGCTTCCACGGCACACTTATCAGCCAGTCAATGTACGTACGTGAGACGGTCCCTTCCGCGGACATCGGCGGCATTGCTTCCAAACGGTGCAATTCCTGCAAGGCCTTTTCCTTGGCCTCTTCAGTCATGCCGGCTTCTTCGATCTTCTTTTTGAGTTCGTCCATTTCGGCCCGCTCGTCCTTGCGGCCCAGCTCCTTATGGATCGCCTTGATTTGCTCGTTGAGGTAATACTCTTTCTGGGCCTTCTCCATTTGGCGCTTCACGCGCGTCTGGATGGTGCGATCGAGCTGCCGTTTTTCGAGCTCGATTTCCAGAATCTCGATCAAGCGAGCCAGCCGCGCCTGCGCTGAGAAAAGCTCGAGCAGTCCCTGCTTGTCTTCGACTGAAATCCGCAGTTGCGACGCGAGCGCGTCCGCCATGTGCGATGGATCGGCATTCCGCATCGCGGTCTGCAACGCATCCGGCTGGACGTCAGGCGCCAGGCGCAAATGCTGTTCGACGAGCTGCGCGATCTTCTGTACCAGGGCATCCGTACGGACGCCTTCTTCATTCACGGCCGGCGCGCGCCGGACCAGCGCGGTGAACGCGCCGTTGTTATTTTCGACCCGGACAGTCGTCGCGCGTTCGCGGCCCTCGACCACGACCTTGATCTGGCCGTTGTCCTGTCTTTGTGATTGCAGAATGCGCGCGATCGTGCCGACACCGTAAATCTGCTCCGGCGCGGGTTCGTCCACCGTCGCGTCGTGCTGGGTCGACAGAAAAATAGTCCGATCAGAAGCCAGGGCCATCTCCAGCGCCCTTACCGAACCGGGCCGGCCGATCTTGAAGGCCACTTTGGTGAACGGAAAGATCACGACATCGCGAATCGGCACCATCGGATAACGGGCGATGTCTGCAGGACTACGGTCTGAATATTCTTCCATGATTTTTACTGCGGGCGTGAACGCTGAGAATGAAGCTCCTGAAAAGTCGTCGGGGACTTCCAATTAAAACGACGAATAGGGCTGCTCTCGAAGATTACCTTCACTCGTCGCCATGGCTGC
>JAWVEM010000352.1:0-7700 GCA_033856735.1 Blastocatellia bacterium | reverse complement strand
TGGCCATTCTTTAATCGCGTCTGTGACTGGCCGGAGCGAAGCAGCCGCTGGATGTCGGCGTTCGAAAACACCTCGCCGCCGGGCGTGGTGAGCGAGTAACGCACCTCGAACCAATCCTGACCCGAGCCGACAATCTCGAGCTTCGGCGTCACGCGCTCGATCTCGTTAGTCAAATTCTGGACCTGCGCGGTGAGGGTAATCTTCCAGTCGCGCTGCAGTCTCTAATAATCGCTCGCGAAGAACCGGACAACATTGGGCTGGCCGTGCAGCACGAAGCCGCCGGCGTCCGTTCGGGCGAAGCCGATCTGCTCGAGCCGCCCGACAGCCGCGTTCTCTGCGTCGAGATTCCGCATCAGCACCCGATCAGCATTTTGTGGATCACGAAAAACGAACTGATCCTGTGCGTTTGCCAATGCTTTCATCGGCGCGCGATCGCCATAGGTCCACATCAGTTCGCCGGTGACGCTGTTGAGCGTTCCGGCCAGCCGCAGCTCAAAGGCGGGCAGCGCAGTTGCGATTTCCGGCAGGCGAACGCCTTCGCCGGCGCGCACGTCGAATGCATCGCGCAGCCGCGGCAGATCGAACGCGAGGAAGTACAACGCGCGGTCGCCATCGAGCAGCAGAGGCCGCTCGAGCAGGTGCGTCGAGCCGGCCGGCAACGCTTCCCCGCAACGCACGAACTCGTTATTCTGCAGCAGCCACGCGTCGGTCGCGTTCCAAAGGATCAGACCATTCGGCGGAAAGTTGCTTTTCACCGCGATGCTCCCCTCGCCGCGCGACTCAACCAGAAGCTCGGGACGCAATGCGGCCGAGGATATCGTCGCCCGAGTCGCTTTGCCGAAAGTAACACGTGGATGATTCTGGAACGCCGGGAGCAGCCGCAGGAATGCGTCGCGTAACAAGATCGCCATGCCGCTCTCGAAGATCGCCGGGACCGCGCGCAAGCTTTGGATCAGCACGAGATCGGCGTCGTCGACTGCAAACGTGTTCTTCTTCGGGAGCGCGGAGACGAGCGTGCGGTTTCCAGAGACTTCCGCTTCGACGACGATCATGATCTGCCCTTTCTGCCATGCGCCCGCGAAGTTGGGCGGCAGGATCACGTGCATTGTCGTTAGGCCGGCGTCAGCCGAATCAGCCGCGACGAATTGCGGACCTGCCGGAGCTTCGGACATCGTCGGCTCGTTAGGCGCGGCGACTACAGCGGCCGGAGGATTCAGATAGCCCAGGCCCACCGCGACCGAGTGGGCACAAATTTTCCCCGCCGAGCGAGACTCCCAACAGCTGCAAAGATTCTCGACGTCGATCGCGCTTTTGATTCGCAGGCCCGAGCGATAATTCTTCGCGCCTTCGCGCACGTAGCCGCTCAGCAACGGCGCCTCGTATTTAGCCTCGGAGACGCGGCCGCCCTTGAGCAGCTCGCGCGCAGGCTTCATCGCCTGCCATCCCCCTGCATTGAGGAGGAGTTTCTCGGTAATCGGAATATCGCTCACGGGCGAGCAACGTCGCCCATTCGGTGCGTTTGCAAAAGTGCGCGGGTCTCACGCGAGGAAGAAGCAACGATTACGTCATCGTCGCGATCACAAAGGGCAAACTGGACTTCGGCCCGTGGGAACAAATTTTCTACGGCGAATTCGACGGCTGCCGAAGAAAACGAGAGTTGGTGAAAATTATCGGCGAGTACGTAGCAGTAGTGCCTCCGTCCTCTTCCTCAGCGGTCCAATGCCAGACGTGCTTCGGCGGCGGCAAGCATGGCTTGGTACCGCGGATGCTCCCGCAGCGGGCTGAGATCAGGATCAACTTTGGCATGATGGACTAGCTCGGCGTTCATCCGTTCGAACGCGGGACCAAGCATCTCCAGCGCCGCTTCGTCATCCTTCAAGTGGGTAGTGAGGGCGCAGGCAAAGTTGTAGCGCATCGATAGGTTTTCGGGATCGATGAGCAAGGCCCGCCCCATCCATTCTTTAGCGCGTTCGCCCTGACCTAAAACCGCGAGGGCATCGCTGCCATGGCCCATGGCCGAGCCATTATTTGGATCCTGCGCCAAGACCTTTTCGACACGCACCAACGCTACTTCCGCAGCGTGTCTTGCTGCCTCCTCCTGTCCCAAGGCAGTGTAGCAGGTAATCAACAAGCCGGCCGAAGCAAAGTCCATGTCCTCGAGCGCCAGCGCCTTTTCGAAGTATCGAATCGCTTCCTCCAGCCGCCCTTGCCTGAACCTTAGCACCGCCGCACATTTGTTCACTTCGTGGGACTCAGGATCGAGACGAAGCGCAGTCTCGATCTCACTGAATGCTTCCTCGCGACGCTCCCCCCATAAGATCCTCGCCTTCACCGCATGGGCTTCGGCCAAGTCGGGGTTAAGGGAAAGAGCACGTTCAGCCGCGGACAGCCCGCCCTCGCTATCTTGCGCAATGGTCGAACCCAGGAGCATTTCGGCCAGCGCTATCAGCGCCCACGCGTCGGCGTAATTCGGATCGATTTCCGTGGCACGTCGACACAACCGCACGATCACCTGATTGCGCCGATTATCGCCTTCGAAGCCTGTCGCGTACGCCTGCCGCGCCATCAGGTAAAGATTGTAAGCGTCTACGTTCTCAGTGCCGTGTCTCTCAATCGCCTTCTTCTCGTCGGGCAGAAGTTTCACTTTCAGCGCATCGACGATCGCGCGAGAGATCTCGTCCTGCAGCGCGAAGATGTCGTTGAGATCGCGATCGTAACGTTCGGCCCAGACATGGCTGTCATTGGAGCCATCGATCAATTGCGCGGTAATGCGCACGCGTCCCCCGGCCTTGCGCACGCTTCCTTCCAACACATGGCTAACGTTGAGTTGCGTCGCAACCTGTCGTACATCCACCGGCTTGCCTTTGAAAGTGAACGCGGTGTTGCGCGAAACCACGTGCAACGCTGAGACCTTGCTCAAGTCCGTAATGATGTCTTCGCTGATTCCGTCACTGAAATATTCCTGTTCGGCATCGCCACTCATATTCGCAAACGGCAGCACACAAATCGACATCCGGTCTCGGGCGGGTTCGATCTTCTGGGCCGGTCGGGTTGTTGCGGGCGCGGGTTCGGCGGACTGAATCGGTTTTAGCTGCCGCAATTTCTCCGGCAAATCCGGATTACCAGCCCCATCTGCGTAAAGATTGAAAACGTGGACCCGGACGCCGTGCTTCACTTCCATCTCGCCGAGATCCTGCAGATATGGTCGCCAACGCCCGTACTGCTGAAGATCTTCGGCCACTCGCTTCGACAACAGGATGTGCCCGCTGTCGCCACAATCCATCACCCGTTGCGCGACATTGATCCCAATTCCCGCAGCATTGGTGCGATCGTTCAGATCTGTAACTGCGCTGACCGGACCGCTGTGCACCCCCATGCGCACAGGCAACTCGGGAAACGATTTCAATTCGCGGCTGATTTCCAGTGCGCACTCGACCGGCTGCTCCGGGCTGCTATAAAAGATCAGCGCCATGCCATCGCCAGTAGGAATCTTAATCAATCGGTCCGCCGCCGTTGCCTTCTGGAACACGGCCGAGCTGCGAACCACCTGGTTCAGCTGATCGATCAGCGCCTGCTGCTCATCGGTTAGGCGCCTGGAATATCCCACGATGTCGACGAATAGAACGTGGACAATCTCCAACTTTACTTCCTTTTTGATCTCCAACGGCATTTGAGTTCCCCAATATTCGTAATTGGTGCCGCTGGGGTCAAATCTACCCGGCAAACGCTAAGCAAGCTCGCTCCGTTTTCTACTTTCGCTTTTGAAACTCGCGCACTGCTCGCTGTTACCCTCTGTGTCGCTAAGCCCATTCGCTCCATTGAAACTCGTTCGCTGCCCGCGCTCACTCGCTCCTACCCTAGCGGCTTTACCGGCCATGTCGCTCATCCCATTCGCTCCATTCAGCGTTTCAGCTTTGTAGTTTCTTCGTCTTGCGGCTCCGCTTCACATTTCTTTTCTGCGGCGCGATACCAACGATGTTTGCATCCTAATCTTTGGTCACTCGCCGATCCCCGGCTCCCGCCAGCTACCCTAGCTGCGTTACCGCCTACCCACGCGGCTCCCGCTCGCGCGTGTTCAGCTTTCAGCTTTTTCTCTGAGTCCCCCCTCAACATCTCAACCTCTTCGTCAGCTTTCAGCGTTTCAGTTTTCAGCTTTCAGCGTTTTCTACTTCCTAACTTCTACTTTCTACTTTCTTCCCCGTATTGTTCATCCGTTACCTTCTCCATCCAATCAGCGCTCTTGCCATCCATCTGCTCCACAATGGCGATATGCGTCATCGCAGTGGTCGGCGTAGCACCATGCCAATGCTTTTCACCGGGCGGAACCCAGATCACATCTCCCGGCCGGATTTCCTCAATCGTCCCGCCCCACCGCTGCGTCCACCCGAGACCAACCGTGACAATCAACGTCTGACCGAGTGGATGCGTATGCCAGGCAGTGCGGGCACCGGGCTCAAACGTCACACTCGCCCCAGTAACACGCGCCGGTTCGGGCGCCTGGATTAGCGGATCTATGCGAACGGCCCCGGTGAAATAGTCCGCCGGCCCTTTGCCGGAAGGTTGTGAGCCACTTCTTTTAATGTCCATCTACCAATCTGATCGCTTGCTCGGCACTCGTCACGCGTCACTTGTCACTTCTTAATGGCCGGCCAGCTTGCTTCCCGGGCCGGAAGGTTGATATGATCGCCACCGTTCTCCCCCGAACTCTCGCGAACTCAGACGAGACTATGGAAACGCCCCTCACGCCTCTCGAATTCGCCCGCCGGGCGCGCAAACTTTATCCGGAGCGGGTCGCCGTGATCGATGGCGACTCGAGCTGGACCTATGCGCAGTTTCTCGATCGATGCGATCGTTGGTCGTCGGTTTTGCAGGAGCTTGGGATTCGCTCGGGCGACCGCATCGCCTATCTCTCGCCGAACAGCCACGCCCAGCTCGAATCGTTCTATGCCGTGCCACAAATCGGCGCGGTGCTTGTGCCGTTAAACTATCGCCTGATCGCGGACGATTTTGTTTACCTCCTCAACCATAGCGGCGCGCGCATCGTTTGCGCACACCGCGATTATCTTGCCACAATCGATAGCATTCGCTCTCGCCTTCCCCAGATCGAACACTTCGTCACCCTAACGGGTGAAGGTAACGACTGGCTGGATTATGAGACATTGCTCAGCGCCCGCTCGCCTGACTTTGTCCGTCCAGAAATTCGCGAGGCCGATCTGCTCGCGATCAATTACACCAGTGGCACGACTTCGCGTCCGAAGGGCGTGATGATCACGCACCGCAACGCCTGGATGAATTCGATCGGAACGCTGATCCATCAACCCATCACTTGTGCCGATCGTTATCTCTGGACGGTGCCGATGTTTCACGCCAACGGCTGGACTTTTGTCTGGACGATAACTGCCGCGGGCGCGACTCACATCTGTCTGCGCAAAGTCGAGCCGCGCGCCGTCTTCGAATTAATGGCGAAGGAGCGGGTAACCATGCTCTGCGCGGCGCCGACGGTTTTGATTTCCCTGGCGAATGCGCCGGAAGATATGCGTCGCCGCGCGCCGAAAGGAGTTAGAGTTCTCACCGCCGGCGCGCCGCCCGCCGCGTCCACCATCCAAAGACTCGAAGAAGAACTGGGCTGGACGATTACGCAACTTTACGGACTCACTGAGACGGCGCCGTTCATCACCGTTTGCGAACAGCGTCCGGAACACGCGTCCCTCCCGGCCAGTGAGCGAGCGGCGATCAAAGCCCGGCAAGGCGTCGAGCTGATCACCTCGGGGGAGCTGCGCGTGGTTGACGAGGAAGACAACGACGTGCCGCGCGACGGAATTACCCAAGGCGAAATCGTGGCGCGCGGAAACGTCATCATGGCCGGCTACTATAATGATTCCGAAGCGACCGAGCAGGCCCTGCGGGGCGGATGGCTTCGCACCGGCGATGCCGCGGTCGTCCATCCGGATGGCTATGTCGAGATACGCGACCGCCTGAAAGACGTCATCATCAGCGGCGGAGAAAACATCTCTTCAGTCGAAGTCGAAGGTGTGCTCTTGCGACACCCCGCAGTGCAGGAGGTAGCGATTGTCGGGCTGCCGCATGAGCGCTGGGGCGAGGCGCCGCACGCCTTCGTTGTTCTCAGGGAGGGCGCGCGCGCCGATGAAAGGGAGCTGCGCGAGTTTGCGCGGGCGAACATCGCGCATTTCAAGGCGCCGCACAGCGTCACCTTCATCAAAGAACTTCCCAAGACGGCGACCGGCAAGATTCAGAAATACGTCTTGCGCGCGCGACAGAGTGCGATCGCAGCGCAGTGAGCGTTGGGAAAGCGGCCGCTAAACTCAATTCAATCTCAACCCGTCAACCTCTCAACTACCTGTCGCGCCGTAGCCTTGTGCGTAGGCGGATCTTCCAACTCCCAACTTCGATCTCCCATCAGCTTCCAGCTCCTGGCTCCGAGCTGATGCCCCCCTCAACGGCTCAACCTCTCAACCCTCCTCTAACGCGTCGGCCACGCCCGCAGTGCGATTTGCGCGACGCGACGAAGTTGATAACGACTGGCGCCGCCAGCTGACTGTACTGCCATTCCGCGCACGACAGTCATCACGTAATGGGCCAGTTCGGCTGGGTCAGCGTTTTTCGGGAGATCGCCTTCGCGCTTTGCTCGTTGAAGGCGGCGACGCAATGCAACTTCGGCCGCGGTGCGCCGCGCAGCTACTTCCTTCCGAACGGATGCATCTCCGCACGCCAACGCGCCCTGGACCAATAGGCATCCTGCCGGAATCGTCGGATCATCCGACATCCTGGCCGTGCCGAGGAATATTTCTTCGACCACACCCCGCGCCTTCGGTGCCCCCAGAGCTTTGCCAAAATAGGCGACCGGCCCGTCCATGTATCGATCGAGAACTTTTGCGAAGAGCTGCTCCTTGTTGCCAAATGCGGCGTAAAGGCTTGGTCGATTGATGCGCATGACCCCTGTGAGATCGGAGAGTGAAGCGCCTTCGTAACCTTTGGCCCAAAAAACGTGCATGGCGCGATCGAGGGCCACGTCCGGATCGAAGGCGCGCGGTCGCCCGCGCGGTGCGGCAGCAGTTTTTGATTTCATACCGATGGGTAAATAAACCATTTGACACGCGTTTGTCCAGCGCCGACTTTCATACTGATCGATACACAACATTACCGAAAACGAAAGCAAGACATGAGTTCATCAGTTGTCAGGGCAGCGAAGTTGTTGGGTAAAGCGCTTGTGAGCAAGTCCGCATCTGCAAGCTCTCGCGGGGATTCGCCCCTAAATTGAAAGTGAATAAATAAATCCTGAGATCAGAAACAAGAACGGAATGTTTATGAAGATTATTTTGATTGGCGCAAACGGAAAGATCGGCGAACTGGTTCAAAAGGCATTGGCGGGTGCTGGCCATGAGATAGTCAAGGTTGGACGCAAATCAGGCGATTTCCAATTCCAAGTCGAGATCGAGAACCGCGAAAGTGTCAGGAAGCTTTATCAAGCCGTCGGCTCGTTTGATGCCGTGGCCATTGCAGCAGGCCAAGTCGCATTTGCTCCGCTTTCGGAACTGACCGCTGAAAAGTGGCAGTTTTCATTGGGAAGCAAACTCATGGGTCAAATCAATCTGGTTCAGGAGGCGATCCCGTTCATCAAAGAAAAAGGATCCTTCACTTTGGTTTCGGGCATTCTCAATGACGACCCGATCTTCGCTGGC
>JAWVEM010000351.1:0-6066 GCA_033856735.1 Blastocatellia bacterium | reverse complement strand
TACTTTTCTTTGCGCGACGTTCGGGCCACTCGCGATGCTTTTCAATCAAAGGGCTTTCCTGTGGAAGTTACTGAGATGCCGGGGCACAATCACTGGTACTACGATCTTGCACCCAGCATTAATGCCGGTGTATGGGAGTTTCTTAAGAAATACGAACTCACCTCCGACCCGCAATATTCCCCCTATGTCGGAACCGGCGTTGCCGCCAGCGTAAACAAACTGGTTGAGGAGATGAATGCCCTCGGTTTGAAAGCCCAGGGATTAGTCCGACGTGCTAACGAAAAGGAGAAGGAATTCGAGGGCAAGGATTTTGCGAAAGACCGGGCGCAGATAAACACGATTGCCCAGGAAGACATTGACCTGTTGTCCGAAAGCGCCACGTTCTGGCGAGCCGCGGCCGAAAAAGCAGAAGCCGCCAGCCAGCTTGGACTCCCTGGCAAGCAGAAGCAGTACTTCAGTCTCGTCGCTCAATATGATCGGAAATGTGCCGAGCTGCTGGAGGCGACGCGAGAACGAAGTGAGGCGTTCCTGAGCCAGGACTCATTTGAAGTGATCGATGGCAGGAGAAACGAAGCGCAAAAGAAGGCCGACAAGTTGCAGCAGGAGGTCAATGAATTACAGAAGACAATCGATAAGTTGATGCGATAAAGAATGCGCCTCACGGTTCACCGACGCCTTAGATAGTACCCCCGCTTCGTCAGTACCAACGGTTTCTCTTTTCTTTTCCTGGCAGAAGAAATTTTGATCACGACCGGGCGGAATTCATCTTTGGTAGTAGAGCTCGCGGACCTGAATCCCAACGCATAACGCGCGCGCAAGCGATCGATCACCAGGCCGAGCTTTTGATCGACCTCGCCTTTGCTCGCACCCAAAACTTCGCCGCCGGTTTCTTCCACGAACTTGTTGACGCCCTTGATTTGTCCCAAAAACAGAACGTTGAAGACCTTTCCAAATGCGGCCCTGACAATCAGGCCATAGACCACAGTGCCGCTGTCGAAAAGTCCCTCCAGAATTTCTCTCTGCTCGGCTCCTGAGGCGAAGGCGATGTTATCGGTAACCACGATTATCACGCGCCGGCTGGGTTGCGTTGCTGCCGTTTGCATGTGGAAGGCGGCACTCGCCAGCGCCGGGCCCAGGAGGGTGCCTCTGCCGAGAGCGTCAGTCGCGGTGGCCTCTTCGATCTTCCGCGCCGCGAGGCTGCGGTCCTTCGTGAAATCCTGGGCCAGGTTGGAAATGTTGGCGAACGCCATGATGGCCACTTGATCCTGTGGTTTCAGACGCTGCAATGCGCTGAGCGCACCGTCGCGAATCTGATGAAGAATAGGGCGGACGCTGCCACTGACATCGAGCAAAAGCATGATCGATAAGGGCAGCTCATCCCGGCCGAAATAACTGATCGGTTGCTTTACGCCTTGCTCGTAGAGTTCGAAATCGGCTTTCGAGAGATCGCCGATCACGCGCCTGGTCTTCTTATCAATGACCTGCGCGTCGAAGACAACCAGATCTGTCTCTACCTTCAGGACGTCGACCCGCTCTTTCTCCTGGGCACGCGATTTGGAAGGAAGGCCGGTAATCAATGAGACCAGAACGGCGGGTATCAGGAGCCAAGCCAGACGCTTCGGTTTTGGCAATTGCATCGACATGATAACGAACTAAGCGGCTGCTGCCTTTCGCGAAATTTTGAGTCGGCCCCAAGGTGGGAGCGAGTAAGAATGTTTTAGTCCTAAGACGCGATCGTTTTTCCGCAGGAGTTACAAAACCGCGCGTTCGGATCCTTCTGAACTGCGTTACAGTGGGGACAGGTAAAGCCGACGCGCAAATTTGCGCCGCACGAAGAACAGAAAGCCGAGCCTGCGCTCGCCGCCGTACCGCAGTTGCTGCAACGTCCCGGCAGGGGTGGTACATAGCCGCCGGCTTTGCGCGCAATGTGATCTTCAATTATCTTCCACGCGTCTTCAGTCAGTTTGTATTGCCAGTACGCGCCGAGCGCAGGCAGCGCAATCAGCAGACCCGACACGAGGAAAGCCACCGCGGCGACAGCAGCTTTGTCGAACCATTTCTGCATGCCCACTTCGACCCGCGTGCCGCCGGCCTCTGGCGTGATCTTGATGGTGACGGCCGCGGCCAATCCGGTGATTTCGCGCAACGTGCTAGACTTGCGCGCTTGCAGAACGGCAGTGGAAGATACTTGCATTGTCTGAACGTCGAAGTCTTCGTCAAACAGATCGCGCAGCTCGGTAGTTAACTTGATTACGTCGGCCTCGACGCCGGGATAGTAACGGCTTTCCATTGTTGGTTTTCTCCTCAGGCCATTTTACGTGTACAAGGTGGTTATAGTTCAACTAAATGAGTGCCAAAGGCTTCGGTTTGGCGACTGGCTTGAGCAGATAAGCTTTGCCCGGAAACTGCTCTTTTGATTCGGACGCTCCAACGATGGTACGGAACCGCTTGCGGTAGCAAGCGTAAATCCCGCTGAGATAACCCGGCCGCACCGCGCCCGGTTCCGTACCGGGCCGTTTAGTTAACTAGGACGAGAGAAGGATATTCTTGCCAAAGCAATCAAACACAACTTTTATCTGCCAGAGCTGCAGCTACCAATCCCGCAAGTGGCTGGGCAAGTGTCCCGAATGCGGCGAGTGGAATTCCCTTGTTGAAGAGCGCGTGCTGACGACGAAGAAAGGCGCGAGTCGCCACGGTTTCCGGATGCGAGAAGCCCAGGCCGTTCCGTATACCGAGATCGAGTCACAGGATGACGTGCGCATCTCTTCCGGCGTCACTGAATTCGATCGCGTTTTGGGCGGCGGGATCGTGCCCGGGACTTTAGTCTTACTCGGCGGCGATCCGGGAATCGGCAAGAGCACTCTGCTCCTACAGGTCGCCGACAAGTTGAGTATCGCGGGCGCCATCGTGCTTTATGTTTCCGGTGAAGAGTCGGAACGACAGATCAAGTTGCGAGGCGAACGACTGGGAGTGCAGGCTCCGAATCTCTTGCTGCTGCCCGAGACAAACCTGGAAAATATTTTGCGCGAGATCGAACGCCTCAAGCCCGGCGCGATCATCGTCGATTCAATCCAGACCACCTTCTCCTCTGAAATTGAATCAGCGCCCGGATCGATCTCCCAGATTCGCGAAGTGGCGGCCCAATTCCTCTTGCTGGCCAAGACCCGCGGCACGCCTGTCTTTCTGATTGGACATGTGACTAAGGAAGGATCGATTGCCGGGCCGCGCGCGTTGGAGCATATCGTCGACACGGTGCTGTACTTCGAAGGCGAGCGTCATCACAATCACCGCATCGTGCGCGCGACCAAGAATCGATTCGGCGCCGCGAATGAAGTCGGCGTTTTTGAAATGACCAGCACAGGCCTGGCGCCGGTGGCGAACCCATCGCAAATGTTTTTGGCGGAACGCCCGGCTGATGCGGCGGGCTCTGTGGTCACCCCTTGCATGGAAGGCACGCGGCCGATGCTGGTGGAAATCCAAGCCCTGGTTTCCAGTTCGAAATACGGGACCGGCCGGCGCATGACGCAGGGCGTCGATCAGAATCGTGTGGCCTTGATGATCGCGATGCTTGAGAAACGCGCCGGCATGCAACTGCTCGGCGACGATGTGTTCGTGAACATTGCCGGCGGTTTGGAAGTCGACGAGCCCGCGGTTGATCTCGGCCTGGTGACGGCGATTGCTTCCAGCTTTCGCAATCAACCGATCGATGCGCACACAGCGGTGTTCGGCGAGGTCGGATTGACCGGCGAAGTGCGCGGCGCCATGCAGGCAGCCGTGCGTGCCCGCGAAGCTCAGGCTTTAGGATTCAAGAAGATCGTGATGCCGGCGTCAAATACTTCGGGCTTGGAAAAATTGCTCGGGTTGCGCGTCGTTGGGGTGCGATCGGTGGATGAAGCGTTGAGTGAACTGTTCTAGCGTGCTTCATCTCGCTGGTCTTTGGCGGAAGCGGCTTGATCCTGCTGGGAACGCGGACGTCCGGTCCGCTCTGAGCGCGCAGCGCGAAATACTGAAATCAATTCGACTCATTGAGCGCATGCGTCGCTGTGCGGACGGGACGTCCGCGCTCCCAGCAAGAGAGTAACCCTGCGGCAACATAGACCCGCCCGTCTCTACAACCGAACAGTTCCCGTTTTCCGAGCATCGGTGATAGCATGGCGCCCTCACCGCTTTGCGAAACCCTGAAGTACCTTTGTTGGATGCCAAAATCAGAGGAGTCCATTCGAATGCTCAAGAGCTTACGTGCGTCTTTCGTCTTCTTTATCATCACCCTTTCGGTCTTTGCGTTCACAGAAAGTTCATCGATAGGCCAACGACGACAGGCATCTTCGGCGCCTGGGACGAGCCCGGGCCAGCCTGATGGGTTGAAAGCACTACAGTGGCGATCGATCGGTCCGTTTCGCGGCGGACGTTCGACCGCCGTCGCGGGCGTCGCATCGCAACCGATGGTCTTCTACTTCGGTGGCACGGGCGGCGGCGTTTGGAAGACGACGGACGGCGGGATCAATTGGGAGCCAATCACCGATGGCTCGGTTTTTGGCACGGGCTCAGTCGGCGCGATCGGTTTGTCTGATTCTGATCCGAACACGATCTACGTCGGCATGGGCGAGTCTGCGATTCGCGGCAACGTCTCGCACGGTGACGGCGTTTACAAATCAACCGATGGCGGCAAGACCTGGAAACATGTTGGTCTCGAAGACACGCGCCAGATTTCACGCATCAGAGTGAATCCGAAAAACCCCGACATTGTTTACGTCGCGGCTCAGGGACACGTGTGGGCGCCCAATCAACAACGTGGGGTTTTCCGTTCGAAGGACGGCGGCAAGACCTGGGAGAAGGTTCTGTTTCGCAGCGACAAAGCCGGCGCTTGCGATTTGATCATCGATCCGACAAATCCGTCCGTGCTTTACGCGGGCATGTGGGAAGCTTATCGCAAGCCCTGGACGCTCGAGAGCGGCGGGCCCGGCAGCGGCATCTTCAAATCAACCGACGGCGGCGACACATGGAGCGAGATCACGCGTAACCCGGGTTTGCCCAAAGGCACTATTGGAATCGTAGGCATCACGATCTCACCCGCGAACCCGGATCGCTTGTGGGCGATTGTCGAAGCGGAAGACGGCGGCGTGTTTCGATCGGACAATGGCGGAAAGACCTGGGCCAAGACGAACGAACAGCGGAATCTGCGCCAGCGCGCCTGGTACTACTCTCGCATCTATGCGGATCCTAAAAACGCCGACACGGTTTATGTGCTTAATACCGGCTTCTATCGATCGAATGACGGAGGACGTACCTTCAGCGGTATCGGCGTGCCGCATGGCGACAATCACGATCTATGGATTGCTCCCGAAGATCCGAATCGAATGATCGAGAGCAACGACGGCGGCGCTAATGTTTCATTTAACGGCGGCAAGAGCTGGAGCGAGCAGGATCAGCCCACCGCGCAATTCTATCGGGTCGCGCTCGACAACGACTTTCCCTATCACATCTATGGCGCGCAGCAGGACAACTCGACCGTGCGGATCGCCAGCCGCACTACTGACTCTGGTATTACCACGAGTGATTGGTTCGATGTGGGTGGCGGCGAGTCGGGCTGGATTGCGCCATCGCCGAAAGACTCCGAAATCATCTTCGCCGGTTCTTATGATGGACTGATCACGCGCTACGATCACCGCACGGGCCAATTGCGCGATGTCAATCCGTACCCCAACAATCCGATGGGTTGGGGAGCGGGTGATATCAAGTATCGTTTCCAATGGAACTTTCCCATCGTATTCTCGCCGCACGATCCAAACACGATGTACGCCGGAGCGAACGTGCTCTTCAAATCAACTAACGAGGGACAGAGTTGGCAAGTCATCAGCCCCGACCTGACGCGGAACGACAAATCGAAGCAGGCCGCTTCGGGCGGGCCCATTACCAAAGACAACACGAGCATTGAGTACTACGACACGATTTTTACGGTGATGGAATCTCCGGTGCAGGCGGGAACAATCTGGAGCGGCGCGGATGATGGAGTGATCTACCTGACCCGGGATGGCGGAAAGAACTGGGCCAACGTCACACCGCCAA
>JAWVEM010000350.1:0-4223 GCA_033856735.1 Blastocatellia bacterium | reverse complement strand
CGTTTGCGCAGATGGCTGCTGATTTGTCCATGAGCCCCTCTGAGGTACACGCCGCACTCAAGCGAGCTCAGGCAGCTCATCTCATTCATGGGCCTGACATGAACAGCCAGCCGAATCTCAGCTCGATCGAGGAGTTTCTGGTTCACGGAGTCAAATATGCATTTCCCGCAGAGCACGGCGGATCAACGCTCGGCCTTCCGACTTCTTACGCCGCTGCGCCATTGAACCGACTGATTGCAGCCGGCAAGGATCCAATTCCGGTGTGGCCACACCCGGAAGGGAAGAAGCGAGGAATCGCACTGGCACCGCTCTATAAAACCGTGCCGGAAGCGGCGCTGCGCGATCCCGCACTGTACGAAAAGCTGGCGCTGGTGGATGCTCTTCGCGACGGTCGTATCCGTGAGCGGAAATTGGCCGAACAAGAGCTGAAAAGACTTTTGCGTCGGAAGGCCAATGGCTAACAGCTATCCGCAACTCTCGAACGGCTCCTATGTTGCGGTCCAAAAAGGATTAACTTTCCGAGAATGGGCGATTTCCTGGTCAAGAAAATGCCGCTTTTAGGAAAAAGTGGATTCTCTCTTGCTCCGTGGGCGGCGGGCAAACAAAGGACTCGGTTGAGTCTACGAGAGCATTGTCGGCTTCTTATCTACTGTTCGCGTCCAACCAAGCAAGGATCTCGGCATAAGACAGTTTCGATACAACTGCTGCTTTTCGCGCGAATGTCCTCGAACTAGCGGCCACTGCCTGCGAAGTTACAGGGAGAGGCGTGCCTAGAAGATCGAGACAGCCACGTCGCAACATCGCCCACGAACGATTGCCCTCTCTCTTTAGTGAAATCAGTGCCGCCTCAACGGGATCAGCAGAGCTGGCGGAGACTTGCCCCTCGACCATGTCGTGTCCGTGCTTACTAAGCGGCAACGGTGGTCTTCCGTCTCGGACGGGATGATGCAATTCGAGATCGGAGCCTAATGGTTCGCCAGTGACGATACATTTCGAGGTCGCCGATCGACAGAGCTCCCGAGCCGTGCCTCCAAGTAAGAAGCGATCTGTAGCTGCCTGCTCAGCCGACACCCATTGCTTAAGCGCATTCAATGCCAGGCAATACACTCGGAAATCTCTGGGTAGCAAACTCTCCATGCTTGAAGGGAGCGGAGTGGCGTGGAGGAATTCGTAAACACGCCCAGGTTCCGTTGCCATGCTTCTTGATTCTTGAAGAAGCAGGCTGCCGATTCGATCAAGCAGTTCTGAGAATGCTTCACGCGGGACCTTGCGATTAAGGGTAGTTGGATCAAGAGCCGCTTCGTGCTCGTAATGAGAAACATAGTCTTTCAGGAGTGCTAGTTTCTTTTCCTTGGACAGTGCATTGCTATTTACCGGACGTGTAAAGGCCATACTCGATCTCCTAACAAACCTCTGATCCTCAGGTCGCCATCTCAAGATACCTACAAAACGCATTAGCCAATTCCATCTGTCTTGGCGTCTTGCATTGCACATCGAATAACAAGGGACTCGCAACGAGTACAGTCACGCATTGCGCGCGCGATGTTGCTACATTCAACCGGTTTCCACTGTACAAGAACTCCATCCCGCGTGGCGCATCTTGTGGAGTTGAAGTCGCCATCGAATAAATCACTACGGGAGCCTCCTGCCCCTGAAACTTATCGACAGTTCCGACCCGACTGCCTCGCGGTAGTCTTCGCAACAACAGCGATACCTGAGCGTTGTAGGGAGTAACGATCAGAATGTCATTGAGCGTAATTCGTCTGACCTTGCTCTCTTTGTCGACCCACGTCGCATCATCGCGAAGTAATAGCTCGACTAACTCAGCCAGCTTCTCTACTTCTTCGGGTGAATCACTTTGGTTTGCGTCATGTTCGACGGGAACAAAACGCAGGCCAGTACCCGCGATTGAGCCGGCGACGTTCAGTCGTTGATTCGAGTTCTCGGGTCGCGATGTAAGACGACTCTCATAAAACACGTCCGAAGTGAACGCGCAAATATCAGGATGTAAGCGCCAGCTCTCTGCCAGGAACAATCCGCGATCCGCCGTGATCGTTTTTTGCTCGTCCAGGAGGTGAGACAGTGCGGACGCTTCCGCCCCGTCCGGATGAACACCGCGTTGTGGCTGATCAAGTTGTTGAGGATCGCCCAACAGGACAATGCTGTCGGCCGCGGGTGAAGCAGCAAGGACATTGGCCAAAGACATTTGACCGGCTTCATCAACAAACAAGACATCGACTGAGTCAGCCATTTCCGGGCGAGACCAAAGCCACACGGTGCCAGCGACGATTTGTGCTTCATTGTTAGCGAGGGCCTGGTCAACCAACGGGTTGCCCTTCGCAATCTTTACAAAGTCGTGCTTATAGCCATCATCTCCATCGCATCTCTGGAGAATCTTCAAATCTATCTCTTGTTCGGTGGCGGCTTTGCAGGTCCCTTTCAGCAGATTGCTGATGACCTTATGACTAACGGCCGTGACGCCAACTTTCTTTCCCTGCTTTATCAGCTCTATGATCATGTGCGCGCCGGTAAAAGTCTTGCCCGATCCCGGCGGGCCCTGAATGGGAAGCACCGTTCGGTCTAGCGACAGAGCGATCTGTTTAGCCGCTTCAAGCGAATATAAAGTTTCGAAGTCGGCCAAAGTGCGCTGCTTCAATCTCGGCGCGTGCCGCAGCAGGATCTCGCGGGCTGCCGCGAAACTGCCGTCGCCTTCAATGCCGTGGTCGGCGACACATCCGCCCAATTGCAACAAGCTCTCACGCATTGCCTTTGCGTTGATGATGTCATAAGGCACCAGGGCGGTAGGATGCGGGGTATCGGCGAGGCTTGGACCGCGCTTTAAGTCAATTGTTAAAGCCTCGTAGTCGATTGCGTGCAGTTCGCCGGTGGGTTTCTTAGTTTTGGGATCACGCAATTCGAGCGATCGCTCTATGGTCGTATCCTGCAACGGAAACCGATAGCGATGGACGGTGGACTTCTTCACCTTCTCAACTTCGCCGACATAAACCAGGCCGCCGAGCGTCGCACGATCGCTAATAAACTCTTCATCCGAATAATCACAACGATTGAAGTACTCCCAGTACTTCGATTTATCTTCGCGGCGATGCCACTCCAGCAAATCGGCTAACAACGCGGTCGCCTTCTGCGATTCTGTCCACGTTTCCTTGTTCTCGGGCAATGAGGCCGTCAATCGCTCCTCGATCGCGCGGACTCTTTGCAGATATTCCGACAGATTTTCAGACGGTGCATCCTCTTTTGGCTCAGGCCGCGCGAGCGGCGCTCCAACTTGTTCCTCTAGCTCCGCCCTTAAACGCTCAAGCCAATCGCGCAGACGCAGCGCCGACACACAATCATCGCGGTTGTATCCTTCAATCGCGGTTTTGATGTCATCAAGATCCTCTTCCCCAGGTCCAAACGCGAGGACCGTTTGAAAAGTCTGCAAGGCAAGATTAGCATCGGGAAGATTCACATCACGTTTGTATTCATAAAACTGTTCAAGTTTCTTGATCGAATAGCTTTCAACCGAAACCCGTAATCCTTGCCTGACCGCGCGGAACATATCGACCAACACTTCGCCCCGCAGCAGTTCATCAACTTCATCCACGCAAGTCGAATGCTGCCCGGCCATGCGCTTGATCGCCGTCTCTTCATAAGCGCCGTAGTGATAGATATGCATGTCCGGATACAGCCGGCGACGCTCCATCACCTTCTTCATAAACTTCTCAAAGGCACGTTTCTCTTCCGCCGGTTTCATGGCCCAGGTCGGCTCGTAGACCAACTCACCTTCATTCGCGATCGTGAGCACGCCGAAGAGATATTCCAGCCCAGCCTCAAACGTGAATTGATCGCCTTCGAAGTCGAGAAAGATATCTCCGGGCGATAGCGCGGGAAGTGAACACAAGCCCTTCTCTGGCTCTGGCGGGACCAACAACTCATAAATATTTCGACGCTCTGCGCGCCCTTGCACCTGCAGGCGAGCCTGCTGATGAATGTTTGCAAATGCCTGATCCTTTATGCCTTCGACTTTGGGTTCGGGAGGCACCGGCAGACGCGCCAGGCCCGCGACGGTTTCGGTGCCATAAGCGATCAACGCCAGCCGTTGATTCCGCGAAATGTTAGCAACTAAGGAAAGATGATCGTCTTTGCGCCACTGCGCGTCACATACGGTTGACCAGTCGCATATGCGACAGTGCTCAACCGGGTCGGGATAAGTTTCGCCTTGT
>JAWVEM010000349.1:0-3025 GCA_033856735.1 Blastocatellia bacterium | reverse complement strand
AGCCCGCTTTGGACAACCGGAGATCAAACTTGGTGTGTTCCCCCCTATCGCGGCTATCCTGCTGCCGCGCATCATCGGCGAAAAACGCGCGCGGGAACTGATCATGTTGGGCGATATGATCGACGCCGGTGAGGCCTTGCGCCTCGGTCTGTTGAACCATGTAGTATCAGGCGCGGAACTCGAGCCGAAGTTGCTGATCGTGCTGGCAAAGCTGCGGGATCTTTCCGCGTCAGCTTTGGCGATGACCCGGGCCGCGCTTGATCTCGGAGGGCAAACCAGCTTTCAATCAGCCTTGAGCGAAATCGAGAACCTCTATTTGCATGAACTGATGAAGACTGAAGACGCCCACGAGGGCGTGCGTGCTTTTATGGAAAAGCGGAAGCCGGAGTGGCGTCATAAGTAAAGTGAGACAAGAATGTTCGAGCGGCTTTGCCGCGCACCACCGCCTCCCGCTGGCGGTCTTTCTCTTCGTTCAGATAATCCTGGCGCCTCTATCGTTTGCGCAAAGTCCACGTGTTTCCCGAAACGGCGCGCATTCATCTGCCGCTCGCAAAGCGTTCACGCCCGAAGAGCGCCGTCTGGTTGAACGCGCAATCGGCCAGACCTGCGCTGAGCGGATCCGCGATCCATTCGGCAGCATGCCGATTGACGAGATGCAGGCCCGCCCGTCTTTGGCCGTGGGCCACCCCGACGCCGTCGCCGGTCTGCGCCGCGCTGAGCGTGTGTTACCAGCCACCAGAAAGCTGGTCGCCGAGGCCATTCTTCAGTTGGCGAAGGAATACAACCTTTATGGCACTCCTCTCGCGCGCGCCCGCGTTAACGCGGCCACTGCGCGCGTTGAAGCGGTGCGGCGCATTCGCCCCGACGTTGATTCAAGGGACAACGCATCGGTCCTTTTGCGCGAGCCGCGCACGATCGAATTCGGCACAATCTTTCTGGCGGGCCTACGATCTGACGAAGCCATGATCAGCGTACTGGCCCACGAGCTGACGCACATCGCCAGCGGACAGGCTGAGGCCCTACGGCCGTTGTTTCGCGCTATCGCGTGGCGCGCGGCCATGCGCACCGGGTTACGCATTCAAGGTCAGCGCGCTGAAGAACTCGCGTGCGATCTGGTGGGGATGATGTCGGCGCGGCAATACATCAAAGAAACGCCGAGCTGGGAGCCTTTGCCGCGCCGTCTGGCGCGCGCCCTCGAACATAACTGCGTGGATGACGATGCGTCCGATGAAGATCACCTGTCGCCGCGAAGCACGATTCGCGCGCTCTTTGCGCTTGATGTAGGGCTGGCCAGCGAGGTCCTGGCCGGCGGCGCGGCCGAGACGCTTTGGGTGCCTCAACCGCCATTGACAATATGGGCGTCGAGCGCAATTAGTCGCACTGCTCATAGTCGCGTTTAGATGCCGGACTTGTCCGGCAGTACCGACGCGGCGGACAAGTCCGCCGTCTAAACAAGGCACCACTTGATCAACTGAAATAAGATTTCAAGTTGCGCGTGTACTGACCGTCCGTATTGACAGGTATCCATCGTTCTTAATATCGCCCACGAATGTTTGCAGGCTTGAGCAACCAGAATTCTTTGTCGCAATCTCGCGAACGATCGCTCTGTCGGCGCGCCTTTTCGCCTCGCGTTTTTTCTTCCCGATCCTCGATGTTTGTTTCATTGCTTAGTCTGGCCCTGCTTCTGTCCGGCACCGGGTGCCGCAGCAATGGCGATTCGCAGGGTGTGCGACCGCGACAATTGCGCGATGTCCCCGCGCGGCGATTGGCTTTCAGTTTTCAGGCGGACGTCCAACCGCCCGCCGGGGTCGTAGCGGAGGAAACGAAGACCATCATCCCGGCGATTCAGCAGGACTTTGACGCACGCCGCCATGATGATGCTCTCTTGCGGACAGTCCCGTCGCCGGACGGCCAACGGGCGCTTGCGCTTTACGGGACGACTGACGAACCGGCCCAGACCTTTCGCATCGATCTCTATTCCGCGGACGGAGCGTTTCTGCGCAACGTCACGCCGCCGAACCTCGCGGTAGTCTTCCAGGATTCCGTCGGCTGGTCGGCGGACAGCAGCTTCATAGCTTTCGTCGGTCGCAAGAGCATGCAGGCGGAACCGACTCCGACTCCCGTCGAGCCGCTCTTGCCGGCCCTTCCTTCCGCCTCGCCTGATTTGCCGGTTCCTACTCCGACGGTAGCGCCGGCGTTTGCGCCGCTGGCGGTTTTCAGCACTGAGCAGGTCTATCTGTGCAACCGCGATGGTTATGATCTGCGGCCGCTAACTATGCGCGATGGATTGATTTATTTCGGACTCTCATGGGCGCCGGACACTCACGCGCTGGTGGCGCTGGCGTGTAAGGAAAGTGAGTGGCAAGCCCGCGAGAAAGAATTCAAAACTCCGGCGGGCCGGCCGCGCTTGATCTCGCTGGATGGTGAAGAGCGTCTGCTCGACGATGAGTTGGCCGAAACACCGCCGGTGTGGTCACCCGATTCCTCGAAAGTAGCCACCGCCTTCGGCGCTGACATCGGGATATACGACGCTGCCAACAAAGCGCCGACGCAAGCCCGAGTTGAGCTGCGCGAGCGTCTGCTGACGGCGTCCGCGGCCTTCGATGAAAAATCCGCGCCGGGTAAAAGCAAGCCGGCCGATTCGCCAAATAAGGTCGGGGCAACCCCCGCGAACGGGGCGCCTTCCGTGGCGTTACCCGTTTCTTTCAATCCGATCGTGCGACTCGAATGGCCGACGCCCGACAAGCTGTACATAGAAACTGCCTACGTAAGTCTTCGCAGCGAGCTCATCAAGACTTTTTCGCGCTGGCATTCGCTGGTTTTGAGTCCGCAAGCCGCGGTGCTGAAATAGCGGGTAGCTCAGTCCCTATATGAATGATGCAGTCGGAACCAGGGACAGTGGATTTAATCTCATTAGCACCTGGCTTGAGCCAGGTGGTTAGGGGGCACTCGATTGATTCTTGAACCGTTAAGAACGGTTGGAGCAAAAACCGGAACGGCTGATCACCGCACTCAAGTGCGGTGC
>JAWVEM010000348.1:0-2808 GCA_033856735.1 Blastocatellia bacterium | reverse complement strand
AGTCCGAGGAGCT
Source organism: Blastocatellia bacterium (assembly GCA_033856735.1). Lineage (GTDB taxonomy): Bacteria > Acidobacteriota > Blastocatellia > Pyrinomonadales > Pyrinomonadaceae > UBA11740. Next base: position 2,795 of record JAWVEM010000348.1, on the reverse strand, counting down.
CTTTCCCACAACCTGGGCCGCGAGCAAACTGAGGGTTAGCGCAACGAAGGCTAAAGTACGGAGCTGTCTTTTCATCCGGGCCTCCTTGAGAGAAAACGAAGGGTCAACAAGAGAAAATGGGGCGAACACAATTCACACGACTAAGTTGGTCGGGCGTGGTCAAAGAACTGGTCCTAATCCGGTCCCACGGAGGTGCGCCGCAAGAAATCTCCCGGCCAGGTTCGGCTTCGCTGATTTGGTTGCGTCGGTGGTCCGAAGCCATGCCGGGTTCTGGTAGGCGTTGGCTGCGGAGGCGACGCCTCCAAGGATGGCCCACTTCTACCACAGAAGGACGAACATTGGAAGGTTTTCCGTGGGTCGCTGGCTCTACCGTGAGGGAAAGCTGGCGCCGCACTGATTAGCAATTAGCGCGCAGCTCGTCGCGGCTTTGCCGCGCGTCCCCCCGAGCCTCGCGTGACAAGTCTACCTGAGACGGGGACACCAGGAGTTCAGGACAGCTTCTTCTTGACCGTTTCGCTAACCGCGCGGCCATCGGGATTCTTGCCGGCCAGAATAACCATCGCTGCTTTCATGACCGCGCCCATCTCTTTCACTGATGTGGCGCCGGTTTCCGCGATGGCAGCGGTGACCGCTTGTTCGATCTCATCTGCCGAGGCACCCTGTGGCAGATAGCCTTCGATGATCGCGATCTCAGCGGTCTCTTTCTCAGCCAGATCCTGACGTCCGCCCTTCTGGTATTGTCCGACCGAATCGCGACGCTGTTTCAATTGCGAGCGCAGGAGCTTGGACAATTCTTCATCGTCGAGGGCGCCGCCCTTTTCGATCTCGCGATAACTAATCGCCGATTTCAACATGCGCAGAGTCGAAGTGCGCGCGGCATCTCTTGCTTTCATGGCAGTGATCATGTCGCCGGCAATTTGTTCTTTCAGGCTCATCTTTTCTCTCGCTTATCAGGGAATTTTGAGAACGACACTCTAGCGCATCTCGGCCCACTTCGCTAAGGTGCAGCCGCGTCACCGCCCAGGTAGTAGTTCAGAGTTCAGCCTTCAGGCTGCGCACCTTCCTACCATTACAACGCAAACTGTGTTTGAACTCTAAACTGCATTGGTACGTCGCCCCACTTTTGCTTTCCCGTCCGGCCAGTAGGCATATTATGACCATGAAAAAGAACAAAGCTCTGATTGGCGCCCCGGCGCTAGTGCTGTTCAGTGTAGCGGCGCCGATGCGCGCTCAGTCCCCTTGCAAGAAGCAACCCGTTGAGAATTTGGCGAACCAGATCGCCGAAGCTTATGAGGGCAAGACCCTGAGCCGTCTTGATGCATTGAAGCCTTATCTGGGCAGGATGAGAATTGTGATTGAGAATTCGCTTGGCGAGCCTGATGACAAGGGCAGGTTCGTGATCAAGTCGTTCACTTCACTTGCCAGGGCTGAGGCCTGGCTCAAGAGCCGCGAGCATGACCAGATGCCCGGCCGCGAGAGTCGGCCCCTTGAGCGTTGCGCGAAGGGTGTCTGCACCTACAATTTCGATGGCGGCATTCTGCACAATCATCTGTACCTGAAGAAGATTAGCTATAGCACTCGGTCCGGCTGTCCCTACATCAAGACAATCTATTTGCTCGATGGTGACTGAGCATTGCTGCTTGATCGCCCCGTTCGGGGCGAGATGTTTATAGCATCAACTCCTCTCTTCGACTCCGACCAGCTCCGTTAGGAGCGGAATGTGAATGGAAATGTTGTTGGTGACCTTTCGCTCCTAACGGAGCTGCTATTGACTGGTGGCGGCGGGAGCTATAAACATCTCGCTCCTAACAGGCGAAAGCACCCAGAGTCTCACGCCGCCGGTAACCTGGCTTTTCCATTCGATCGAGAAAGATACTCTCGCAGATAGCGCCCGGTGTGCGACTCTTTCACCTTCATAATCTCTTCCGGCGTGCCTTTGGCGACCAGATAACCTCCGGCGTCGCCGCCCTCGGGCCCAAGATCAATGATGTAGTCCGCAGTCTTAATCACGTCGAGGTTGTGTTCGATTACCAGGAGCGATCCGCCGGCTTCGATCAACGCGCGAAACGCGGCCAGCAGTTTGTTGATGTCGTCAAAGTGCAAACCCGTCGTCGGTTCATCGAAGATGTAAAGCGTGCGGGCGCCGGCGCGTTTTGCCAGATGCGCGGCGAGCTTTACGCGTTGGGCTTCGCCGCCTGACAACGTCGTGGCTGATTGACCAAGACGCAGATAACCCAGTCCGACCTCGTCCATGACGCGCAGCTTGTTAACGATTTTCGTGATGTCGCGAAAGAAGGTGAGCGCTTCGCGGATGGTCATGTTCAGCACGTCATGAATATTCTTGCCGCGATAACGAACGTCCAGGACCTGCTGTTTGAAGCGAGTGCCTTTGCACTCTTCGCAAACCAACTCGACATCGGCGAGAAACTGCATCTCGACCGTAACGGTGCCGTCGCCCTGGCAAACTTCGCAGCGGCCGCCCGGCACGTTGAACGAAAAATGCGAAGGATCGAATCCATGTGCCTGGGCCTCGCGCGTATTGGCGAAAGTTTCGCGAATGGCGTCATAGACCTTTATGTAGGTGACCGGGTTCGAACGCGGCGTGCGGCCGATCGGCGATTGGTCCACCAGGATCACTTCGTCTATGTGCTGGGCGCCTTCAATCTTTTGAAACGCGCCGACGTGACCCTGCCAATCGCCGCGCTGCTTTTTCAAACCAGCGTAGATGCAATCGTGGATCAACGTCGATTTTCCTGAGCCGCTGACGCCGGTGACGCACACCAGCATGTCGAGCG
>JAWVEM010000347.1:0-3246 GCA_033856735.1 Blastocatellia bacterium | reverse complement strand
CGCAAAACCCGCAGGCTGTCCTCGTTGAATGTATCCGGTGAAACCGCTCGAATGATTCCAAGCTGTAGATCGGTCCGACCGTTAGCGGGATCGATAATCTCCCCGGTAAGCGGATCCTGCAGGATGGCGTTAATCGTAAAGTCTCGTCTGCGCGCAGCCTCCCCGACACTCATCCGCGGATCGCCTTCGATCACGAACCCGCGATGCCCACGGCCGGTCTTGCGCTCCCGGCGCGGCAATGAAACATCGAGGTGATGGCTGAGTTTGTAAACGGTGAAGGCTTCACCGACGACGTTAACCGGACCGAACGCATCCAGGAGAGACCGCAGTTTCGCCGGTTCGATACCGTAAACCTCAACGTCCCAGTCCTTCGGCTGTTGGCCCATCAGTTCGTCGCGCACACAACCGCCGACCAGCAGCGCACGACCACCTTCGTCGCGAACAGCCGCGGCCAGCGTTAGGACTTTTTCGGGGATGTTCATGACATTGTAGAGGCGGGCAGTAGCCCGCCTCTAAACGCTCGGATTCCTTTTATTACTCTACGACTCGTCACCAATGATTACGTTCGTTCCGCGGGTGGATGGCAGGCAGCTAATCACCTGCACGCGTTCGATTTTGGTTAGTTCCGAGCCCGCTGTGTGCCAAAGCTTGACCCAAAACGTGCGGGTCTCGCCATGAACTGCGAAGGTCGAGCCGTCGTTCATTACTGCTACTGGTTCGGCGAAGGTTCCCGCGCGCAGCACGTCGAGCAACTCAGGGACGTACGGTTTAAGCTTCTCAAACTGAACCAGCACTGCGTCCTCTGCAACTTCGGCCGGAGGTAGATCGACCGGATCAGCCGATTCGAGCAGTAAGCGGAACTCGGTCTGATGATCACGTTTCTTCAGTATCGCCATCAGTGCAATCAAACCACAGCACAGCGGAAGTCTCAAATGAAAGACTTGACTCCCAACGGGGGTCGTCTTAATCTATGGGCGCGTTGGGCAAGCGCCCGCGCTTAGCAGAGATGATCAAACACGATTACAGCTATCGCTACTATTACTATTACGGTCCGCTCTCCGGTTGGAGGGACGGTCTGGCGATGGGCTGTCGCGAGCTGATCAACTAGCACTCGCAGACAAGTTTCCAGAACCGGCCATCGGTCCTTCCAGGCGAAGGATCGGTGGCCGGTTTTTTTATGGAGTGCGCTGACTTGTCAGCGCTTTTAAAAGCGGCGACTAGTCGCCACACTCCAAAAGGAGCAGTTCACAATGAGCGCCAACAAAACACCGCAACTACTTTCCGATCACGTCGACATGCGCCCGGTCGCTGCCGATCCCGATGACGCTATTGCTGATCGAAACGCGATCGTGCAACTCGATCCAGATCATCCGGGCTTTCGCGACCTCGACTATCGCCGGCGGCGCAACCAGATCGCGCAAATCGCGCTGAAGTATCATCCCGGCGATCCGATTCCCGATGCTCCTTATACAGATGAGGAGCACCAGGTCTGGCTCACCATCTGGCGCGCGCTGCAACCGGCGCACCGGCAATATGCCTGCGCGGAATACCTCGAGTGTCTTGCGAAGTTAGACTTTGCGCCGGGCCGTATTCCGCAGTTGGGCGAGGTTAACGAGAAGGTTTTAGCGATCAGCGGCTTTCGGCTGGAGCCGGTTGCCGGTCTGGTCCAGCCGCGGGTCTTTCTGGAAAATCTTGCCGATGGCGTCTTTCTTTGCACGCAGTATATCCGGCATCATTCGACGCCACTCTACACGCCAGAGCCCGACGTGGTCCACGAGATAGTCGGCCACGGCGTGACCCTGGCGAGTCCGCGCCTGGCTGAACTCAATCGCTTGTTCGGGAAAGCTGTGCAGCGAACAACGTCCGCAGACGCGCTGGAGAGGCTTTCGCGTATTTACTGGTTCACAATTGAATTCGGCGTGCTGCGCGAGGATGGCGCGGTGAAAGCGTTCGGCACCGGCCTGTTATCTTCGGCCGGAGAGTTGGCAAAGATGCACGAAGCGGACCTGCGGCCGTTGGACCTGGTTGCGGCGGCTTCTCACGAATACGATCCGACGCACTTTCAGCCCGTGCTGTTCTGTGCTGATTCTTTCGCGGCGATGTATGAGACGTTGCGGGAATACCTGGTGAATTGGTGAGAAAGTCCCATTAGCACCTCCCTTCAGCGAGGTGTCTTAGACGAACCGTTGATTGATGAGCCGTTTCAACGGTAGCGACATACTTGACTCCGCGAGGGCTTTTGTCGAACTTCGATGCGGCCGCTGCAATGGCTCTCCACTCTGATGCGCGGCAAGTCTCGGACTTGCCGAAACGTGGCCCATTAATCTGAACGGTCTCTGACCGTGACGGGTTCGAAGACCCGAATGAAAAAGAAGGTTCGCCGCCGGCAAGTCGCAGACTTGCCGCGCATCAGAGTGGCAGAGCCATTGCCCTAATGAGTCAAGTAAATTAGTGCCGTTTCAACGGCTTAAATAAACCTTGAAATGGTTTTAGTCTTGAGTATGAAAACACTTTTCACCCTCGCTGAAGTGAGGTGCTAATAACATCGTTCCTTGACAGTCTTTTCAGGCCGCGCCTATAGTTTGCGTACAAGTTTTTCGCCATGACACGCAAGCTTCATTGTTACTATTACTGGTGCGCCTGTACGTTTGCTTCTCTTGCGGGAGGAGCGTCCCGGCAAAACTTTCGTGCGTGTGAACTGGTGAGCTAGTCAACACCACAAATAGTTTTAGAAAGCCGGCCGCGACTTCCGGAAAGAGCGCGGCCGTTTTCATTTTTGCAGACCAATGATCACTGAAACAGAAATACCGGGCCCTTCTCAGCCGAGCCTCTCGCGTGCTCGCGATCTGGAATCACAGATTGGGAACACTCCTTTGTTGGCTTTGAAGCGGGTCGCGCGAGACTTGCCGCCGGGCGTTGAAGTCCTGGCCAAAGCCGAGTACCTGAATCCCGGCGGCTCGGTTAAAGACCGCGCCGCGCTGGCAATGATCCTCGACGGCGAACGCACTGGCGGTCTTTATCCAGGCAAAATAATTCTGGATGCCACCAGTGGCAATACCGGAATCGCCTATGCCATGATCGGCGCCGCGCGCGGATATTCGGTGACTATCTGTTTGCCGGCTAACGCCAGCGTCGAGCGCAAACGGATGCTGCAGGTTTTGGGAGCTGAGACAATCGAAACGGATCCGATGCAGGGTTCGGATGGCGCCCAGGTTGTGGCCCGCGAGATGGCCACACGCGATCCGG
>JAWVEM010000346.1:0-12490 GCA_033856735.1 Blastocatellia bacterium | reverse complement strand
CACGAAGCTTACCTGCGGCTCGTTCAGGAAAAAGAAGTGAGGTGGAAGGATCGCGCGCACTTCTTCGGCATAGCCGCCAGACTAATGCGACAGATACTAGTCAACTACGCAAAGGCGCACAACTCAGCGAAGCGCGGCGGGGGCGTGCCCAAACTGTCTCTCGACGAGGCAGAGATTCCGGCCCGGGAACAGCCCGCAGAACTGATTGCGCTCGACGACGCCTTAAAAATCTTTGAGGAAGACTACCCGCGCCAGAGCAGAGTCGTGGAACTAAAATTTTTCGGCGGAATGGAGACGAAGGAGATCGCCGAGGTTCTTCAGGTCTCTGAAAAGACCGTTACGAGGGATTGGGACTTCGGCAAGCTTTGGCTCTTTCGTGAGCTAAGCGCTAAGGATATGAAGAATGCAAACTGATAGGGCGCAACAGGTGGCGGAACTAGTGGGTTCTGCGCTTGATCGTGAGCCGCAGGAATGGGCTGCGTTTCTCGATAGCGCCTGCGCGGGCGACTCTGCACTGCGCGCTGAAGTCGAATCTTTGCTTCAATGCCGGGAGCAGGCGCACGATTTCATAGAAGCTCCGGTCTTCCCGTTCGCCGTTGAGCTGCTGGAAGATGAAAGCGAGCCCCTGGAGGGAAATCGGGTCGGGCCCTACAAGATAATACGCATAATCGGGCGCGGTGGCATGGGCGATGTCTATCTTGCTGCACGCGCCGACGATCAGTACCGGAAAGAAGTCGCAATCAAACTGGTCAAGCGCGGGTTCGATACTGACGACATTCGCCGTCGTTTTCGCCACGAGCGCCAGATTCTGGCCACCCTGGATCATCCCAATATTGCGCGGTTGATTGACGGCGGCACGACCGAAACGGGACTGCCTTACTTCGTGATGGATTACGTTGACGGCATTACCCTGAATCGCTACTGCGACGAGCACAAGCTCAATATCACGGAGCGGCTGAAACTTTTTCGCACGGTCTGTTCCGCAGTCCATTACGCGCACCAGCACCTTGTCATTCATCGTGACATCAAGCCGGACAACATCCTCGTCACAGCGGAAGGGGCGCCGAAGCTATTAGACTTCGGAATCGCCAAGCTCCTGGATTCCGATCTTTCGCAAACAGCCGGCCACACAGTCACAGAGCTGAAAGTGATGACGCCGGAGTATGCCTCTCCCGAGCAGGTCAAAGGCGAGCAAGTGACCACCGCGACCGACACCTATTCGCTCGGCGTGCTCCTCTATGAATTGCTGACGGGTCATCGTCCGTATCGCTTCAAGAGTCTTAAGCCCACAGACATCGAACGAGCTATTTGCGCAAGAGAACCTGAGAGGCCCAGCACAATCGTGGGCCGCGTCGAAGAGTTAACGGACGAGCGCGGCGCGACGACGGGGCAAATCACACCTGAAGCTGTGAGCGCGACGCGCGGCGAACAGCCTGAGGGTTTGCGTCGTAGGTTGAAAGGCGATCTCGATAGCATCGTGCTCATGGCAATGCGCAAAGAGCCGGAGCGCCGTTATTCTTCAGTCGAACAATTCTCTGAAGACATTCGGCGACACCTCGAAGGCCTGCCCGTCATCGCTCGCCGCGACACTTTCGACTACCGCGCAAAGAAATTCATCCGGCGTCACAAAGTTGGCGTCGGCGCCACGCTCGTGATTGTGCTTGCCCTGGTCGCCGGGATCATCGCGATCGCGAGAGAGACGCGGCTCGCGCGAGAAGAGCGTGACAAGGAGCAACACATCAACGCTTTCTTACAAGACATGCTTAGCGCCGCTGCACCCGAAATTAAAGGCACCGACATCAAGGTGGTTGATGTTCTTAACGAAGCCTCCAACCGCGCGAAGTCGGAGTTGGCTGATAAGCCCGGCGTGATGGCTGACGTGTTACTGACGGTGGGCAGAACCTACGTCAGCCTGGGTAAATGGGATCTCGCCGAAACCAATCTGCGAACCGGCCTGGACGCGAGTTTGAAAGCGAATGGTGAATCGCACCCCACCACCGCAAGCACGATGGCGTGGCTTGGGCTGACACTGCTCTATCGCAATAAGGTCGCTGAAGGAGAACAAATTTCCCGGCAAGCGGTTGCGCTTGAACGAAAACTACACCCCGAAGGGCACGCAGATCTTGGCGTCGCGCTGTATGGCCTCGGCGGCAACCTGATCGCCGAGGGCGACGCGAAAGAAGCGATACCTTATTTGCAAGAAGCCGAAGCGATGATTAAGCAGTTTCTCGGAAACGCTCACGGATATCACCTGGCTACATTGGGAATGTTGGGGCAAGCCCTCGAACAATCCGGCGACGTCAACGGTGCCGAGTCGCTCTACCGGCAAGCGATTGTGACAGGCCGCACAGTCGAGTATCGCTATCGCATCTTCCTCGCGCAGTCTTTAAGTTATCTGGGTTTCTTGTTAATGAACAAAGGAGCCTACTCGGAAGCTGAGAGTACTTTGCAAGAGAGTGAGAAAATTTATCGCGAGCAGTTAGGTGATTCCAGCTACAGTGTGGGGGTTACCCAGGTGAACCTGGCCCGTGTCTACTTCCTTCAGGGAAACTATAAAATGGCCGAGCCCGAATTTAGAAGCGCTATAGACTTGCTGGAAATAAATTCGAGCCGCGAAGAGGGTGTCGTAGTCTCAGCAATCGCGGGGCTGGGTTTGACTTTGACGCGTGCCGGTAAACCCAAAGAAGGGGAGCCCTTCGTGCGGCAGGCGCTCGAAATTCGGAAGAAAGTCTTGCCCGCTGGAGATCTTTATATCTCACTCAGCGAAAGTGCGCTCGGCGAATGCCTCCTGGCGCAAAAGCGTTACAGCGAAGCTGAGCCGTTCGTGCTCCGCGGTTACGAAGGCCTTAAGGCTAAGGTCACCGATCAGGATCCGCGAACGGTGGACGCCCGCAAAAAGTTGGTTAGCCTCTACGAAGCCTTGGGTAAGGTAGCGGAAGCGGCACGCTATCGCAGTTAACGAAGCGCACTTCCTTCCCTAAGCAGCGAGTCGAGAATATCCGGCAAGGAACCATATTGGCATTCATAGTACTTGAACCTTGGTAATGCCAGAGCGTCCCCTCGATGATCCTGCGGCGAGTTTTCTTGGGTCACTCGTGAATTACTACCAACCGAAACAACGCCAAATTTGGGTAAGTGCAAGCAAACTCCAAATGACGAAACTACCAATAAACCCCCTACAAGAGAACAAATGCTGACCTTGCGCAAAGAGCTTCGCCGAGTCTGCAAAACCTTTATTCGTCGGTTCGATTCTTGTGCGCTACTAATTGTTCCATTAGAGGGTGGCTAAATGGATCTTTCGCGCCATCATGTGTCGCGACGAGTCTCGCTATCTTGTTGTTAGCAAAAAGTAAGTTGTTGAAATAACTATTATTGAGATTCATTCTGCCTCGGCGGAGGTCGCGGGTTCGAAACCCGTCGGCTCCGCCATTTTTTAACCTTGGCGTCACTCAATAACTTAATCCCAGGGAGGGGCGCTAATTATTCTTGGATTCCAATTTGCTACGTCGGAGGTCGGGGCCGAGCCGCCGTATGCGTCAGTCTCAACAGTTTTGAAGTGATGCCATGACGACAAGGCAAGTTGCGACTCTAAGTGCCAGGTTCTTAATGGCGTCTTACTGCCCATCATTTTGATGTTCACACCGCTGCTCATCAATGATAGCCGTCTTGTCGGTCTCCTCAAGAACACGCGATTCTATGATTTCCTCAGTTTGGGAGCTTTCGCCGTGATCATGTTCGCCGTAGTGATCATGATTGCAGGTCAAGTAGTTGACCTTTTCGGAGTTCATCACTTTGGTGGTTAAATAATCCGCTTTCTCCTTCTTAGTGAGAACAGAGACGGACGGTTAAGGACATGACTGAAAGCGAAGAGATCGCTGATACGATGAACTCCATTCGGGACGACTCTTGTCTATTTTTTCGCGGTGATCAAGCGCTGTGTGGGTGGCATTCTTTCGGCAGTTGGGCAGTGACCTTGAAGCTGATCGGTAACTTTCAGTCTCCAAGACTACACAGTTGCGGGTACGAGCCTCTTTCTGAGGCATGGAGAGCCCTTTGTCGATAACCGAAAACGTCTCCGAAGTGATCGAAATTCTGCGCCATAATCGTCCCGCAAAACGTCCCGCAGATTCTCTCTGCGCAACCGTCAGACTCCAAGGATGACCGCCACGGATTTTAACTCCTAAATCGGCCACTACACTAAGTCTCATCGAACACAATAAACCAATATTTTGGGGAATGGCTAGCCATCAAAGTCAGCTACATTCAAATAGGTCCAAACTGGAATCACGTCATCTGACCTACGGAGTTTCGATCCATTGAGCACACCAGCGGGCTACACCAGATGATCAAGGAGGCCGCGACTCTGCGGGCTAGACAGAGGGATTAATAGGAATCCCGCAGATCGCATTAACGTCCGACGGGCCGGACGATCACAGAGACCGTTATCGATCCTAAAACTAAATTCGGAGGCTCAAGGCAAGCGTTAGATGAAAAGATTTATCGTAAGGGTGCGAGAGATTTCAATAGGACGTTCTACCGTCTTCGAATGCTGATGACTCTAACAATTATGGCGTGAAACCGACGCGGCGCATGAGATCGACGAAGCGAGGATCGGAGCGCAACGCATCATAGTGTGGCTCAACTTTGAGGTATTGCATCTGGAGATCGTGTACGACGTAGGCTCCTTCGAGTTCCTTGAGCGCGACCTCTGTGTTTCCCAGTCCTGTGTACAGAATGGCTAACTCGGCTGGTGAGACGTACTCCTTGGTCGTCTGCAACTTGTTGAGGATGGCGAGCGCCTTTTCGCGCTGTCCTGACATCGCATAAGAATAACCGAGATATATTTGTTCGCTAGTCGTCTCCCCTTCGAGGCTGCTGAACTTCTGGTACGCAGCGATGGCTTCGGGGTACATCCCCTTCATCGCGTAAGACACGCCGAGCCAGTAGTAATTGAAGCTGCGATCCGGCTGCAACTCAATCACATGCTGGAATTGCCTGATGGCCTCATCGAAATGATGTGCGTTGTGTAAAGCGGCTCCTTCAACAATCCTCAAATGCATATTCAGAGGGTCGAGCTCCTGTGCGCGCTTGATCTCGGCCAATGCTTCTGTATGCCGTCCCACTAGTGTGAGATAACCCGAATACGTACCGTGAGCACTCGCGAGGTTCGGGTTCAACTCAAGGGCCCGTTTGAATGCAATCTCAGCACCGGACCAATCCCATTCCTCTCCTTTGATAACTCCCGGCGTCGCGTGTGCTCGCGCCAGCGTATCATCCAACTCCAGAGCCCTCTGCACCGCCGCCTTCGCTTTGGCGAGTGCGTCTTTCGTGCCGGGCAAACTACTTGTTGCCAAGTCGTAATAATCTTCGGCCATCCCTACATAGGCCAACGCAAAGTTCGCGTCGAGTGCGATGGCTCAATTGTAATAGTCGATTGCTTGCCTCTCATCTCTTGGTTGTCCCTTCTGGCTGTAGAACTCTCCGTTCAAGTAAAGTTGGTAAGCTTCCGGATTCTCGCTCGGGCGTTTCGTTACCAGCTGCTCCTGCGCGCCCGTTAATCGAACGCGCAACTTCTCCAAGATCGTGCGCGCGATCTCTCCCTGTACCGCCTGCAAATCGGCGTCCCTGCGGTTGAACTGCTCACCCCACATCTGTGTCCCGTTGCGGGCATTTACCAATTCGACGCTGATTTGCAAGGTGTCGCCGAGCCGCACAATCCTTCCCGTCACAATCGCCTGAACGCCCAGCGCGTTCGCCACCTCCTGCGGGTCGATCTCTTTTCCCTTGTACTTGAACGCGGAGCTTTGGGCGATTACTTTAAGTTGCGGCAGTTGCGAGAGACTGTTAATCAAACTTCCGCTTATGCCGTCAGAGAGATATTCCATGTTTGGATCGTTGCCTGTGTTAATGAATGGCAAAACGGCAACGGAATCTATCGCCGACCGGCTGCCTTTTGCGAAGTAGAAGAAATATACGGCGCCGGCGATTGCCACCAGCAGCATCACGGGCAGAAGGGCGATGGCGCGCTTGTGCTGCCCAACCGCGTCCGCAATATACTCCGCGCTCGAGCGGGTTGGCCTGGCTGGATCTGCAGGTACAGTACCGCCAGCTTCCTTATTGAAGGGCTGAGCTGGAACTCCCCCGGTTCCAGGATCCGGTCCGAGCAAGACTGATGGCCCGCCTTTTTCCTGGCGCAGACCTTCCTCTTCCCGCAGGTCACGCAGATCGGAAAACATTTCCCTAATAGTCTGGTATCTTTCTTCTCTGTCCTTTCGCAGCGCTTTCTCTACGATCCAGCGGAGCCTGTCTGGAACGTCGAGAGAAATTGGAGACGCCTCTTCCTTTAGTATTGAAGCGATGACATCCTGCGTTGTATTGCCTCCAAACGGCATGCCGTTAGTCAGCATTTCGTAGAGAACTATGCCCAGACTCCAAACGTCGGTCCGTACGTCCCCTCGCTCTCCGCGTGCCTGTTCCGGCGACATATAACTGGCGGTACCGATTACCGACCCTTCATACGTGTTGAGCAGCACTCTCGTGGTCGCCTCGGCTCCGCTCCCGGTTGTCTGGGGCTCAGTGAGCTTGGCTATGCCGAAATCGAGCACCTTCGCAAAGCTCTCTTTCTGCATCAGATGGCTGTCTCTGACGAGCATGATGTTTTCGGGCTTGATGTCGCGATGCACGATGCCTTTTGCGTGCGCGGCGGCCAGCGCATCCGCAACTTGCATGGTAATGCTTAGCGTTTCAGTGAGTTGAAGGCCCGTGTGCTTTCCACCGGCGGCACTACGCGATTGAGGTTCTCTGAGGTACTCGCGGAGTGTCAGACCATCAATGTACTCAGTAGCAATAAAGTGTTTGTCTTCGGCTTGCCCGATTTCGTGGATCGTGATGATGTTGGGATGATTCAACGATGAGGCAGCGCGTGCTTCCTGCTGAAAGCGCCGCACGCGATCTGTGTTCCTGGTGAACTCAGCAGGCAGCAGTTTGAGCGCTACCTTGCGCCCGAGCGCCGTATCGTGAGCCAGAAAAACTTGCCCCATGCCGCCGGCACCGAGCAGCGTGATGATTCGATAATGGCTTACTGTTTCAGCGGTCGCCCATTCCTTCTCGGCGCTTCCCTGATCAGCAGCGACTCGGCGCGCCGCAACTTCCATCGCCGGACTCTCGATGAAACTGCCCGCCTGTTCGTGAGCAGCAAGCAGCGCTTCAACCTGTTGCCGCAAACTAATATCATTGGCACAGGCCTCAGCAATAAATGCCGAGCGCTCACGAGGCTCGCGCTCCAGCGCCGCATGAAACAGCTTATCGAGTTGTTGCCAGCGTTCAGGTTTCATGGCTGATGACTTTACAAACAGGTAGGTGTCAGGCCAACACGGCGCATCAGATCCGCAAAGCGCGGATCGGAGGGTAGTGGTGTAAATCTGTGTTGCTAGCTGAAAATAAAATTTTTGCAGGTTGGGCGCGCTGCATATTACCGTGATTCGGATTATTATAGGACGGTTTCGGTTCTTCGGTGCCTAAATAGTCCTTCAGGAAACTATGGCTGTATGGGTTGGTGTTATTGCTGCGCTTGGGGGTGTCTTGATTGGCGGCGGCCTGGCGTTACTAAACGGACGCCTGCAATTCAAACAACAAGTCCACCGCGAACGACAGAAATTGCTGTTGTCAAAACTCGAAGAATTGTACGACCTTATTGGCCAGGTACGTCGGTCATACGAGGCATCGGCACTTGAGAGGGTCAATTCGTATCTCAATATCGAAACCCCTGCCGAGGTCAGATCTGCGATCCCAACACCAATCGAACGAGTGCAATTGCTCGTATCATTCTATGCGCCGGAGCTGGCCCAGGATTTGTTTGAATTCGATAAGTTCCGTATGACGTACGGCGAGGTGATTGGCAACGCCATTCTTCAATCGAAATCCGACACGAAATCACAACAAAAAGCTCTCGCGAACCTTCAAGTTGAATCGCAGAAAATAGATGAGGCCTGCCGAACTCTTCAGGCGCGTGTTGTTGCGCTTTCAAAGAATTATCTGTAACGGCGGCGTCACCGAACCAATCGTCGGGCGGCTGGTGGGCACGCCCGGCCTCACGCCCGCGGAGAGCCGCGCTAATTACTTGCTGGAATGATTGTCCGATGCGAAAGGTTAAACAGCCGAAGCCGACGCCTGACTGCCGGAAGCTGTACCAGCTCGCCGAGCACTATTCGGAGGCATCACGTCTATTAGCCGAACAGGCGAAGGGCGAAGAGTGGGGATGCTTCGCGCCGCAGTTACTCGTTGATTCCTTCGCGGTGGAACTTTACCTAAAATGCCTTTTCGTAATGGACACGAATATCGCGCCATTAGAAGAGCACGATTTGGAAAAGCTGTTTGATGCCCTAGCGACTCATACCAAGACTGCCATTCGTGACGCATTCGAGCGAATCGTGCGCTCTGATCCCGTGCTATCGCACCTCCCCGTGATCAACCCTGAAGCCGTCAAAGTCACGGACTTCAACCGTTCTCTGACTGCGGCGAAAAACACGTTTGCTAAGAAGCGTTATCTCTTCGAGTCGCAACCGACGGGCGAATGGTACTATGCCCATCTTCTTCGCGACGCGATCCGCACCGTTACTAAAATGGACATTCGCTTGCGGGACTGAGTAGGGACCTGTGCCTAGTCTTCAACCGCGCGAAGCGATAAGACGGATCCGGAAATTCTGGCGTTATCCGGCTATCTGTATGGCAAGTTGCTGCTTTGTCATAGGAGGACATTAGCCTATGCCTTGAAATGTACTCCGGCAGGAATGTTGCTAGCAAGACCCGCTCTTGCTTTTCTGGCACGGTAAGATATATAAATCCCACGTTCTTCCACCCTTTAATTTGGAGACTCCCGCCGATGACTAAAAATGAGTTATTACCAAAGAGCGTAGGAATCAAGCTTGTCTCTCTCGACGTGAGGCACAATCTTCCGCAAACGACCAATGAGTACCAGCCGGATAAGCCGCCAATGAAGGTCGCTGTGTCACTGTGGGCTCACGTCAAAGTGAAAAATGGGAGAGACGATGCGGGTCGTTCTGTGCGGTTCGGAGGTGATGTGAGCGGTACGCGTGTTCGCATCTTTGAAAACGCGCCCGATCAAAAGGTGTATCCTCTAAACAAACTAATGACGATTCCCGTGAATCCTGATGATATTGATATAGAAGCGACGGTTTACATTGACGGCGCGGCGTGGGGAGTGATGCTGGTAAAAGGCCCCGACGGCCGCCCAAAAATCCCACATGAATATTACGAAGGCGGTATTTTCACAACGGAGCCACCAGCCGAAGTAGGCATCTCAGTGCTTCGTGCTGGCGATAAATGGGCGTTCCCCAGCAACTCCAAATCACCATTAGAGTTTTCAAGCACCTATCGGCATGGCGATACGCCGTATATCGGGGGTTACTTAGCGTTTGATTTAACGTTTAATCGAGGCGACGAATAGTTAATCGCTTGTACCGCTAAACACACTTTTCACCACTAGAACACTGGCCCGCTGTTAAACGTTCATCGCAACATCCTAGCTAACGCGTAGTGGCGCCAGCCTATCTGTGGAAAAGGTTGTTTCATCCGTGAAAATTTCTTACTAGCTGGAACACTCTGTAGGTTTTAAAACTACAAACTTATCCCCCGCTGCCAGAAAGGACAACCGTATGACCTGCGTTGGCATGCTCTTAATCCTTGCAATTCTTTTGATAATTGTAAGTGTGATGTGGATTGTTGGAGGTCGAGTACAAGACGGAGTCATAGTCCTAATGGCAGCGGCCGTCTGTCTCTTGATAATCTGGAAGTCGGGCCCAGCCATGAATGAATAGCGACCTAACTCATATGCTTAGCAACATTCCTAACGGACACTACCCGGAGTCGGGCCTCATGTGGAGGATTAGTGTGACAATATAGTTCTACTAGCGGCTGAATTAGTGGATGGAGAACCTTGCTGTCAGCCCAACTACCTGAATGATCGGGTCGTGAATAATGTGCTCATTTAGGTTCCTTTTGATTCTTGGTTATGTCCAAACTTAAAGTTCAATTCTTTCGCCAACCTGGTAGCCATTCCATGTATGATGTGCTCCCGGTCGGTGCGGACGAATCTGTCGCCTTCGTAAATCACAACCTTCCACAAACCAGTTTCGGGAACTCGGTCTGGTGGATTGGTGGGCATCGGCTCTACTTCGGCTCGAAACATTGTGCCATGCATGATACATCAGGAATGTGAACAAATCTACAACTCGTTCAGGGTTCGGTAACAGATAATCTCTTCTTGTTTTGCTTCCTGCTCGGAGAGGTCGGCTTTCCAGATATGTTTAGGTCCGCTAGTGGGGACGCTGTCGGTTGTTTGATTCTGGTAGACCACACGGTAGCGTCCAGGCTTGCTGTGCATTTCTTCAATATCGGTTACATACATCTTTATCCGTTCAATTCTCGGGGCGTTTCTCTTTTGATTATCGGTTGGACTCAACTATCGTTTGCTCCACTGTAAGTACCCCGAAAAATCGGACCATTGAAAAGTAGAGGTTTCCGGGTAGGATAGCCAACCGAGGAGGCCAGGATGAAGCGGAGCAAATTCAGCGAGAACCAGATCATCGCAATCTTGAAAGCAGTCGAAGCAGGGCGGACGGTAAGGGACGTTTGTCGCGAGCACGAAGTGAGTGATGCGACATATTACAAATGGAAGACAAAGTACGGCGGGATGGAAGCGGCAGACATCCGGCGGCTGCGTGAACTCGAAGACAAGAACCGGCGATTAAAGCAGATGTCGGCCGAGTTGTTGCTGGAGAACCGGGCGCTGAAAGATGTGATCGCAAAAAAGCTGTAACGCCGGCGGTCAAGCGCGAGTTGGTAGTGGAGCTGCGACGCGAGCATAAACTGACCGAGCGTCGGGCTTGTACGGCGGTGAGCTTGGGACGATCGGTCTATCGCTATCGGCGCCGACCGAGTCGCGACGGTGAACTCATCAAGCTGCTTTTGGAGCTGGCGCACCGGCCCGAGGAAGGATTTCCGAAGCTGTTCAAGCGGCTGCGACGGCAAGGCCGGCGCTGGAATCACAAACGGGTGCATCGCGTGTATTGCAGCTTGAAACTGAACAAACGGCGCAAAGGCAAGCGACGGTTGCCGACACGGAACCCAGCGCCGCTGCAGGCGACCCAAACGATGAACGAATGTTGGTCAGCAGACTTCATGAGCGATGCGTTGTGGGAGGGCCGACGCTTTCGCACCTTCAATGTGGTTGATGAGTTCAATCGCGAAGCACTGGCGACCGCCGAGGGCGACTTCGGAAGCTCGCGCAAGACTCGATGAGTACCGCACCCTCATGACTGGCGAGCATCACGGAGATGAACCCTCTATCCTATGCCAGCTGTTGGGTATGGGAAGCCGCCAGGCACAGGCGCTGTGATATCAACGTGGGTCCTTATCGCAGCGTCGCAGACCGCGTATCCCCAGTTAATGATTCGTTCCTGCAAAATAGAGTCAAGTTTCTTCAAACGAGTGGCAGTGTTCGCCAACGCCAATGTGTTTGTAAAGGGACAATTCATTGCGGTCGGTAAATGGTAGTCGGCAATGTTCGTCCGCATACCCCAATACGATCCTTTGCGGAGTCCCATTTGATAAGAGGAAATGACCTGCCTCTTGCGCAAACTACCGACTTGATTATTGATAAGCTCCAGGACTCTATAAATATGCTCCAGCCAATCCCGCTTGGGTTCGGGTTCGTCTGCTGTGGCACCGCCCCCGTCGCTGACGAGAATAGTATCGTAACTCTTCCAGGCCGTTTCTAAACCCAGGTTGTCATACACTCCGCCATCGGTGAGAACCACAGTCGACGTGTATGGCTCAAACTGAAGATCGCCTTTGGTGGTCGGATCAAAGTCGGCGGGGTCAAGGTTCAATATCACCGGGGAAAGGAATGGTGGAAACGCTGAAGATGCTCCAACCGCTACTGCTAGTTCAACCGTAGGATTCTGAATTAAGCCCACTCGATAGTCACCCATGAAAGGTTTACTGAATCGCCAGAGCACCTTTGTCTGAACGTTGGTCGCGTTGATGACAAAACGTGGTCCTTCCGTATCGAATGGCAGATCTTGGAGAGTAGCATTACCAAAGAGGTGTTTTTTATAAGCAGCAGCTACTTCGTCGGCAATGCTTCTGCGCGGCAGGAGCATGCCCTTGAGTATTGATCCAGCATCGATGGTGGCGTCGGCTAGAGCACGTATTGGGTTTACCACTAAGTGCTCGAGGTTGTCGGCTGTACCGCCGCCCCCGAAGTCTAGATTCTTCCATGCTAATCCAAGCACTCCCGCGGTGATTGATCCTCCAGAAACGCTTGATATCTTTTTCAGCCCTTTCAAGAGTCCGAGTTCATTCAAGCGCCAGAGCGTTCCTAGATGAAAAAGCATGGCCCGATAGCCTCCGCCTGAGAGACAGAGAGCCATTCCCGGACTTGGCTGCGAAAGAGGCGGATCAGAGGGAA
>JAWVEM010000345.1:0-6758 GCA_033856735.1 Blastocatellia bacterium | reverse complement strand
AGCCGACTCGCAACACTGGCCGTTCTATGAAGCCAGAACCCTCGCCGCTCGCGGCGTGAATTCAGAAGGCTTCATCAGCAATGATGGAGGCTTCTGTTTCTGTAATGGAACATCCCCGCCATGCCGCACGTAGAGCCTACAGATCCGTCTCATTAAATACATCTTCACGCTGAGCCACGCCTGCGAGTGAGGTTTGAAGCTGAACCGTTTCTTGCGGACACATGCACGGAGAAATAAATGAGTAACGTCGAAATGACAGAGCGGATCGCAACCTCGCCCCAGTTCACGGCCAGGGTTGCGGGTGGTCTCTTTCTGCTCACGATACTGTTGGGAGTATTCGCCCAGGGCTTCATCGCCGAGCGTCTTGTCGTCTCCGGCGATGCTGCGGCTACGGCAACCAACATACTGGCGCACCGAGGCCTGTTTCAGTTGGGGTTCACCGTCTACCTGATCGAGATGGCTTGCCAGATTGCCACAGCGGCTCTGTTTTATGTTTTGCTGAGGCCGGTGAGCAAGAGCGTCGCCTTAAGCGCCGCGTTCCTGGAACTGACTGGTTGCGTCATCAAGACTTGCGCGCGCGTCTTCTTCATTGTGCCCTTGTTCGTGCTCGGAGGCACTAACTCCTCCGCCCCAGGCGGCGTGTCTGTGCTGAGTGGATTCAGCACGCAGCAGTTGCAGGGGCTGGCGCTCTTACTTCTAAAGGTGAACGATCAGGGCGCCGCCATGGCTTTGGCTTTTTTCGGATTCTCGACCGTACTGAACGGCTATCTGATTTTCCGCTCAACTTTCCTGCCCCGGTTTCTCGGCGTTCTGGGAATGATTTCAGGTTTAGGTTGGCTGACGTTTCTGTATCCGCCGCTGGGCTACCGCGCCTTTCTCTTCGCCGCACTCATCGGCTTACTGAGTTCAGCCGTGACGATCTTCTGGCTCCTCGTGTTTGGTGTGAACGAACAACGATGGAAGGAGAAAGCCAGCGCCGCAGCGGCCAGCTGAAAATGAAAGCCGCGGTCAACCGATCATGGGCATCACTGAGAAGCACACACAAATCCAGCGAGGAGAATATCAAATGAAACACAGCGTCATGTTAACCATCGCGTCTCTGCTTTCGATCCTCTTCGGCACGTTTCACCTGGCTGACGACATCTCCCGTGGGATGTCACCGGGAGGGCTCGGAAACCTCTTGGCGGTGGTCATCTGCGTCGGCTGGCTGTACGGAACGCTCGGGCTCGCCGAACGGCGATCGGGGTATGTCATCATTCTCGTCGCGTCGCTCCTCTTGTTGGGCGTCCCCGTCATCCACATGAGAGGGGTTGGAATCGGCTTTGGAACCAAGCGCAGCGGGGGGTTCTTCTTCGTCTGGACGCTCCTCGCGATGGGGGTGACCGCCCTCTTCTCCGTCATCCTCGCGGTGCGCGGACTGTGGAACCCGAAATCAATGAATCAAATCATTGGATCATCGGAACAATGAAGCAATGAAACAATGGACCAATCCGAGCCAATCGCAAGCCTGCCCACGTTTTTGGTTACATAAGCTCGAGGGAGGGGCGAACCGCTCGTCCTGGTTTGAGCTTGTTCGAGGATCAAGGATAGTGGTAAGGCGAATTGTGAAAAGGCCGCAGCTTAATTTGCACTGCGGCCTTTGATGTCTCTAGCGCTTCGACTTAGAGACCGCTTTCCTGGGAGCCTTACCCTTTGCCTTGGGCCCTGATGGCTTCTTGGCAGTCGCCATCGTGCTCTTGATGCGCGTGTTAACTGTAAACTCATCGATTAGAGAATACGGTGGTTTTCCGCTAGCAGTTGGAATCCACGACAGCGCCAGGATGGTTGCCGGCTGAGTGATGGTGGCCAGCTCGTATGTCGGGGGCGGAATATTGGATCCACCGCGTGGGCCACCCTGCCCCGTAAGAACATAACCGGCGTTGTTAAATACTCCAGGCTGAAGCGTGGTGCTCAACTGGTTGAGACGTTGCAATTCACTGCCGGCGCCATACTTGACCAGCAAGTTGTACCAATCACCCGTCGGCACATTTTGCAGACTCAGTTGTTTAGTAGCTACCACAAAAATGACGCCGGGATCGCTCATCATGGCATCCAGGTTGGCCGGGAGCGTCGGGTTGCCCGCCCCGGTGATTACAAAATCCTGCAGCACCTGCCCCGGACGATAGGCGTCTAAGAGGATGACCCAATAGAACTCGTCCGGGAGCGCGGCCCTGGTAGTTTTGGGCGTGAGCGTGGTACCGGCTACCGGGTATCCGATCCCGATCCAGGGGGTTATGTTACTAACGCCGCCGCCTTGGATTGTAAAGGCCAGCGTTTTGTGGTTCGCCATCTGAGTTCCTCCAGTTTCGTGTGTTTGAGTTGCTTCTTAAACTACGCGAGGCACGTTTGATAGGACAGGTAGTGACCGAGCTTGGAGCGGGCATATTAATGCTCAAACTGTTCTATCAAGTCAAGAGCATGCGAAATGAGTCCATTGAATCAATGAATCAATGACATCCGGTCGCGATGGAGTTCGATCTGTTCAGGGAGCGGCGGAGTAGTCATTGGGTTAAGGGCGGCGGGGTCAGCAAAGGGAACTTCTGGTTGGATAGCGCGTTCGAGTATCGCAGAGATTGCAGTCGCAAAATAGAAAGCCTGACCCCATCAGTTGCCTTTTCCGGGTATTGACGTCATTGCTCGTCGACTTGATTTGAGCCCTCCTAACGGTCGGGCTAGTGCCCCAACTGCCTTGATCATCGAATCGCCGACTGCAATATTTGTTGGATTGACAGAACGCTGGATCCCCTGCCCAATGGCGCGTGCGGTAACGGGGCACTAGCCCGACCGTCAGGGAGGGCTCACAGCTTAGAGTCATGCGAGACTTCGATGACAACGACTTTCCGCTCGCTTACCTGATCACGTTCCGGTTTACGGCACCTGGTTGCATGGCGATAAGCGTGGATCATATCGCCGCAATTCTCGCTTATTGACAGGTGTATCGCAGATACCTCCAAGACCGCGTTTGGAGGGCGCGGAGCGCCAACAATTGAAGCATGCTTCGATGAGACTCACTAAGAGACAGCGCATGATTGTGGAGGAAGCTGTTCGAGCGGTATGTAAGCACCGCAGATATAGAATGCGCGCGATTAATGTGAGGACTAATCATGCCCATACAGTGGTTTCTGCGCTTAATTACCCAGAACCGATTCTTGAAGCTTTCAAGTCGTATGCGACCAGAGCCTTGCGCGCAACTGGATCATTGGCTGCCACTGTCAAACCGTGGGCACGTCACGGAAGTACGATCTATCTGTGGAAGGAAAGAGATGTGGAAAAGGCTGTCGAATATGTGCTGCTCGGTCGGGATCGTGAGTTCTCTCTCGATTGAGAGCCCCAAGTCTCAGCCCTCCCTAACGGTCGAGCTAGTGCCCCGGAACCGTTCGGGTCAAGTCGCCGGGGGCGTGCCTTGATTCGGGGCGCTAGTCCGACCGTGAGGGAGGGCTCATTAACGCGCTTCGGAGCCCTCCCTCACGGTCGGGCTAATGCCCCGGGACATGCTCAAACAACCTTAAAAGTCGGGCTAGTGCCCCGCGACCTGCGCAAACAAACGATGTCAGGCCTGCGACTCATCGGAGGCGTCGGGCTAACTGGAGCCCTCCCTCACGGTCGAGCTAGTGCCCCGGAACCGTTCGGGTCAAGTCGCCGGGGGCGTGCCGTGATTCGGGGCGCTATCTGCTTGATTTATTGAACGTTACCCGCTTGCGAAGCCGGCTGTCGGAGCCGGGAGAGCGACTGGCGCAGCCCGGAAGTCTCGTCGAACAAAAATGATAGACCCGCGGAGCGGGTGACAGCCGAAGACATCGATCGATCTATTGGCTCAGGTTGCGTGTTGGATCCCGTCGCTCCCGCTCGGGGTTTTGTAACGCTGTCGCCCATTATCCTTACGTTGTGTGTGCTAGCGCACTGACGCCGAGGCAGGATTCGACTCTACTCTCAGCGAATGATGATGCTGAGTAACTAAAGAGAGGGGAGAATCGATGGGCAGACTATCAAAGATTCTATTTGCAATTCTGATTGGGTCTTCGTTTGTGGTCGGGTCGGCTTCAGCTGCGATCAGGCATCGCCGGCACGATCGTCGCCGCCACGACCGCGGCATGAAGCATGAAGGCAAACGCTTTGGCAAAGGTATAGGCCGCGCCGGAAAAGGATTGGGTCGGGGAACAGGGCGTGCCGGTAGGAAAACAGGCAGAAAGATCAAGCACATTGTTACTTAACCCAGACGCCGTGTTTGAAAGGAGACGCGGCAAGCCCTGAAAGCTTGCCGCCGATCAAAATTGACCGAGCCCGCGGAGCGGGCGACAGCCGAAGGCACGGGGCCGAATGAGAGTCGCGGTCAGGCCTGCGATTCGTGCGATTCTGAGGCTCGAAGGGCCGTCATTCAATAGCCACGACGGTAAGCTCGTGGTTACGGATGTTATTAACGAATCGGCGAGGTCCGAAGGACCGGCATGACTGTTATCCATGTCGGCCCTTCGGGCCTCATATTTTTCTTCGTTCATTGACCCCGACCTGACGGTCGGGCCTATTTCATGACGGCGCTTCGCGCCTAAACTACCCGGTCGCTACTGCTCCCGGTACTGACTCCAACACTCTTTCGCGAGGGCTACTCCAATTTGCCATTGCGTTGCTACACTTCGACGTGTGTCTGCGTATTTCGGAAACTGTGAGATAGATCAATGGGCAAAAAAGATAATGTGAACCAGTCAAAGGGCAGGTTCGAGGATGATGTTGATGCCTTGTTCAAACTCCCGCTGACAGAGTTCATCAGTGCGCGCAAGACACTGGCAACTCGGCTGAAGCGGGACGGTCATGGCCACGAAAGTGACCGCGTGAAGTCGATGGTCAAGCCTTCTATTTCGGCGTGGGCTGTGAACCAAATCTACTGGATGCATCGCGAGGCATTCGATCGTTTGATCGCGACCGGTCAGAACTTTCGCCGGGCCCAGTCATCCCGTCTCGCTGCAAAGGTCGCGGAAATGCGCGGGGCGCTCGACGCCCGTCGAGAGGCGCTCTCGGAGCTTTCAACTCTGGCGACTTCAGTGCTGCGCGACGCGGGTTACAACCCCACGCCGGACATGGTTCGGCGCGTCACCACTACGCTCGAGGCAATGTCCGCTTACGCGTTGCTTCCTGACGACCTAGCTCCCGGCCGGCTGACCCAGGATGTGGATCCGCCGGGTTTCGACTCACTCGCATCATTCGTCCCAGTGGCTAACATGCCGGCACGGACAAAAGAACCGGCGCGAGTAATTCCCTTTCGAAAAGACACTGGCGCGACGAATGCGCCACGAAAGGCAGTGCCGAGTGGCGACGCACGCCAGATCGAAAAAGCGCGTCAGGCAAAAATCGCAGCTGCGAAAGCTTTACTGCAGGAAGCCAAACGCGTACTGGTCAAGGCCCAAGCCGGGGCCCGGAATGCGGCGGCGGCGCAGAACAAAGCGAGCGCTGATGCGAAGGAGAAAGAGAAGTTAAGGCGCGAAGCCGAGGAGCGCTTCGATAAGGCGAGAGCCGCGTCCGAAGATGCCGCCCGACGCGCACAAAGTGTAGCGGCCGAAGTAGACGAGGCGGCGAAGGCGGTGAGAGATGCTGAGCAAACTCTGGAGTTGGCGTCGAAACAGCTCGAGTCCTTGTCTTGAGAATTGCCGGCTTGATGAAGTGGATTAGTGGCGCTATCTGCCATTCTGATGAGGTTCGTGACGCATGACTGAGAACAGACACAACCCAAGCAGGCGCAGCTTTCGGCACAATTCCAAGTGGCGCAGGTGGCGCGGCGGTTTCGCCGGCCCTGAGCACTGATTGCAGTCGTCGTGACTGGGAACGCGGCATCAACCGCGGGGAGACTCACCGCGCGACCGCATGCTTCGCGCAAGTCATACGTCAGCGGACGCACTACACTCGGGCTGGATAGCGCGCGTGACGATACAGACCGCGAGCGTTGGCGAGCGGGATAAAGACTCAAATCTCCATGGCGAAGGTGTTTGACTTTCCTGGAGTACATTGAGTCCTTAACCCTCACCCCAAACCCCTCCCAGTCGGAGAGGGAGATAAGAGTTTTCTCCCCATCCAGGAGTGTCTTATACTTCGCGCCTTAGACCTATGGATTGGAAGTACAAGCACTTTCATCAAGAGAGAGTCTTTCCCGCCCCGGGCGATGTCGTCCGGCAAGCGGCGCGCGGGTTTATGGGCGAATCGCTCGGATGGAAGATCGCGGATACGCCGGACGGGTTTACTGCCCAAGGTTATAGTTTTTCACACCGGGCAATCGCCAATCTTCATTTTCAATCGGCCGCAGGCGGATCGTCATTAGAGAGTGGAACAAGGGTCGCCGTGGAACTTCTGGTCGAGCGCGCTGGGTGGCGGGGATTCATGTTGTTCGACGTCGGCGGCTACTACAACATACAAGTTCGAAAGTGGCTGGATGGGATCCAGTGGTCGCTTCATCAAAAGCTCAACGGCACTCATGACGAGTCTACGAATCCGCTCGTGCCGGCTGAGAACAAACGCGCTGCGTACGTTTTCAATGGCTGCCTGGTGTTCATTGTCGTGATGTTTGCTCTTTATTTCCTTGTTACTTTCATTTGCGCCGCAGTTGGACTTATCACCGGCAATCTATATCTGTGGGGTCGAGGCGGCACCTTGGTTGTTCACGGAATTTTGGCGCGCATAGTCTCGGCGTTAATCTTGATGTTCGGTGCATTTTTAGCGTGGAGAATTAAGCGGAA
>JAWVEM010000344.1:0-22732 GCA_033856735.1 Blastocatellia bacterium | reverse complement strand
GAAGGCGAAATCAAAACGGATGAAAAGGGTATTCACCGCGGTGAATCAGGCCCGCATATCGCCTGGTTCAAAGATCCGGCCGGAAATATTTTGTCCGTGGTGGAAGATAAGTAACCCGCGTAACTTTTCCGGGACCCAATGAGACTTCTTTCTCTAAACATCGCCCTCCCTCGCATCGTCGATTACAACGGCGGCCCGGTCGCGACCGGGATACGAATTCAAGTTACGCGAAGTAATCTGAAAGATTCCTTTTTCGAGCTTGCGTCTTTATTTCGCTCGCTACTGCTCGCGGTTCTGTAACACTATTGAGCTAATTCTCTGCGGAGGTTAATAAGCCATGAAGGTCCACCGTCTGACTCCTATTCTCAACGTCTCCAACATCGTGGAGAGTTTCGACTGGTTTGAGAAGCTTGGCTGGAAGAAGGGTTGGGACTGGGGCGATCCGCCGACGTTCGGCGGCGTGTGCAACGGAGCCTGTGAGATCTTCCTCTGTCAGGATGGCCAGGGATCACGCGGCGGCCCTATGCCGCGACACGCGGGAGATGATGACACGGGTGGGGTCTGGATGAGTTGGTGGTTAGCGGCGCCGGCCGAAGTCGATGCGGTGTACAAGCTGGCCCTGGAGCATGGCTTGATTGTGACCTGGCCGCCCACGAATGAACCCTGGGGCGTTCGGGAGTTCCACCTGCGGCATCCCGACGGCCATACATTTCGCGTGAGCGCGGGCATCGAGTAGGAATAGATGCTCGAGCCTGGGGCGCCGAGCGCGGCGAATCGGTCGTCTCGCGGATTGATTTTTCCTGCTCGAAGAGGAACGATCCACGAAATCACAGAACAGGAGCAACTTCTCTCATTAGCATTGTCGCTCTAGCGCGGTGATTTAGTCGCCGTGACAATGAGAAACCGTTTCAAACGGTCTCCACTCCAAACACAACCACAAATTACCGGGCTGAAGCCACGGTGCTAGTGAGAAAGGCCGTCCGGATTCAAGACCGCAGTACCTGCGTCCCCCTCGCTTCTCAATTTCCCTTCACCAATGTATTTTTCTTATGGACCGAACTTAGTAAGGAACAAATCTTATGTGTCGAAATATCAAGACCCTGCACAACTTCAAACCACCGGCGACGGATGAAGAGATCCACGCGTCTTCGCTGCAATTCGTGCGCAAGCTGAGCGGCTTTACCAAGCCATCGAAAACCAACGAGGCGGCCTTCACGCGCGCCGTGGATCAGGTAGCGAAAGCAGCCCACGAACTCCTGGGATCTCTGGTAACCAGTGCGCCGCCGAAGAGCCGTGACGTCGAAGCGGCAAAGGCCCGGGCCCGCACAGCGGAGCGCTTTCGTTCTTCGATTGCGGAGCAAGCCTCGTGACGATTCGGATGCGTCCGGTTAAGAACAGCAAAGCGGTCCACGAAACCACACGAAATGTCCAAAGGGCAGTTGCCAAGTGTTGCGTGGTTTGATTTCGCAGATCGTAACCGAGTTTTTCTTTCCGCATTGCAGCCTCAACCGCATCGAAGAACCAGGGAACAAAACTATGAAGCAATTTTTCGCAATCGTAATCTTAATAATTGGAATCTCTGCGCTAGCTTGCTCGCGGGCCCAGTCGGCGCGTTCCGAGGAAGCCGCGAACAGAGCCTCAGATGTCAGTCAACCTTCAACCCAGGAAATAAAGTCTGCCGCCGAAAAGCCGGTTTGTACTCTCACCCTGGCGGGCGCACCGGATATTAAAGGCCTGCGGCTCGGGATGACTCCTGAGCAGGTGCTGGCAATATTTCCTGGCAGCGACCAGGACGTGGAACTCCGCGCCACCTTAGCCATGCCACCCAGCAAGTTTGGAGTCTCCGGCTTTGTCATAAGACCCGAGAAATATCAATCAAAGGAGATATTTTCCGGCATCACTCAAATAACTTTTACGCTCCTGGACGGTCGCGTTTCGAGTTTTTCGGCCGGCTACAACGGCCCTGAATATTCACATGTCGATAAGTTCGTAGCGAAGGTTATTGAAGGAACAAATCTTCCCGCGGCAAATGCATGGGAAGGCTATGTGGGAATGGATACTCAATTGAAGATGCTCAAGTGTGCCGAGGTTGAGATACGCGCGTTTGTCGGCGGCCCGGGCGGAAATCTGAATTACGTGCTGATGAATGATTTAGTGGCAGCTAAAAAGTTAAAGGATCGGAAAGATAAAGCAAATGCGGCTGAAAGGCCCTGATATCGTAGATCGAAACTGAGTGATCAATGTGCGGCCGATACACACTTCGATCCGTGGATCGGATCAGGCTTAGGCTGGCCGGCGCCGGTCAGCTCGAGCTTGACGATATAGTCCCGCGATTCAATATCGCTCCGGGCCAGTCGGTGCTGGCCATTCTCGATCTGGAACAGCAGACCTTCGCCAAAATGCTGCTTTGGGGTTTGGTCCCTTCATGGAGCACTGAGCCAAAGGGATTCATCAATGCTCGCGCGGAAACCTTGGCAAAGAAGCCGAGCTTTAGTGAATCGTTTCAGAGGCGCCGGTGCCTGATTCCTGCCGACGGTTTTTATGAATGGAAGCGAACGGGCCGGGCCAGGCAGGCGTTCTTCTTTCAGTTGAAAGACGAAGCGCCGTTCGTCTTTGCCGGTGTCTGGGACGAATGGAAGAAGGATGGTGTCTTGACCGCCTCTTGCGCGATTGTCAC
Organism: Blastocatellia bacterium; assembly: GCA_033856735.1. GTDB lineage: Bacteria > Acidobacteriota > Blastocatellia > Pyrinomonadales > Pyrinomonadaceae > UBA11740. The sequence goes on along the minus strand of JAWVEM010000344.1, from coordinate 20,055 downwards.
AACCCGTGCGAATGAACTATTGGAACCGATTCACGATCGCATGCCGGTAATCCTGCCGGAGGAGTGTTACAAGCTCTGGCTTGATTCCCGCTCTCCTGCTGTTGAATTGGAGAAGCTACTAGTCCCTTTCCCGGCCGCGGAAATGAAGAGCCATCCCGTGGGCAGCGGCGTCAACCATCCAAAGATCGACAACCTCGAATTGATCAGTAGAGTGGATGTCGAACGCGGAACAACTCCCAGTCTGTTCTGAAGCGCCCGTTCCCTTTGACGATGACGACGGTCAAATGCCCAGATAAGCGAGTGAGTCAACCATTTGTCTCATGAGCAGAGTAACCCTGGGATGCGAAGCCTCGACCTCCGCCAACGCCTCGCTCAATCTCTGTCGCGAGTCCTGATCTGGTTGTAGGCTGTCACCATCTCTAGCGAGCAGCTCTTCGATATCTGACGCAAGCTGTCGCACGAGCTTTTGCTCGGCCTCATCCGGTGATTCAATCGCCTGGAGTTCGGCGTGCAGTTTTCGTAAGTCGCTGCGCAGTTGTTCATGATCCACAGTTATCATCCTCTGATTCGCACACGGAAGGCGTCTTTAGGGCTTGATCGCAATCTTCAAGACTCCGTCCGATCTGCTTCCGAACAACTGATATGCCTCCACGATTTTTTCCAGCGGAAACGTGTGGGTCAGAAGTGGAGTGAAATCCACTCGACCATGCCTGACGACCTCGATCAATCTGCGCATACGCTCCTTACCGCCCGGGCAAAGAGACGTCACGATGCGATTGTCTCCGAGACCGGCCGCGAAAGCGTCATATGGTACCTGTAATTTTCCGGAGTAGACTCCCAGACTCGACAAGGTTCCGCCGGGCCGCAGACAACGCAACGCGCTTTCGAATGTCGTCTGCGTGCCGAGTGCTTCGATCGCCACGTCAGCACCGCCGCCGGTCAATTTTTGCACTTCAGCAGCAACATCCACCTCGCGGTAATCAAACACAACGTCTGCACCCATCCGTTTGGACATCGCCAGACGGTTATCATCGCCATCAACTCCGATGACCAGAGTGGCGCCCATCAACTTTGCGCCTGCGGTCGCGCACAGGCCAATTGGTCCTTGTGCAAATACGACGACGGAATCGCCAATCCGGATTTGACCCGATTCTGCTCCAGCGAATCCGGTCGAGGCGATGTCGGCCAAAAGCACAACCTGCTCGTCCGATAACTCATTCGGAATTTTTGCGAGATTTGCCTGCGCGTTCGGAACGAGCAGATACTCCGCCTGCGCCCCATTAATGGTATTGCCGAATCGCCAACCGCCGACGGCTTCATAGCCTTCGCCATGTCCGCACTGCGATAACTGACCCGACAAACACGCGCGACACTGCCCACAGGGAGTGATCGCGCCGACCAGGACCCGGTCTCCGATTTTATAACCGGTGACGGCGGCGCCAAGTTCTTCGATGACGCCAACCGGTTCGTGCCCGATGACCAATCCGGGTTTGACCGGATATTCGCCGCGGAGAATATGCAGGTCGGTTCCACAAATCGTGGTCAAGGTGACTCGGATGACGGCATCGTTAACCCCTGCTCGCGGACGCTCAACTTCTTCAACGCGGATGTGGTCCTTTCCGTAAAAGACTGTGGCCCTCATTCTTGTCATTCGTTTCTTCGCTCCCTCTTATTTGTTCCGACCATTCATCTGCAACCCTTATTCCCGCGATTTCGACGTAATGACTCAGCCAAATTGCTTGATTAGTTGAGAGATCGGACGGGGTTTGGGAGAAGCGAATGCGGGCTTTCCCCCATAGCCTGGGAAAGTTTGCGCAGCTATTTGCAACCGGACTGGTTCGTCGGACACAGAGAGAAGTCTGCCCCCATGCGCTCTACCGATTTTCCATCGGCAAATGAATCGTGAAAGTCGAACCCTGTCCCAGCGTTGACTCGACTTCGATGCGGCCGCCGTGCGCGCGCACGATCCGCCGCACGGCCGGCAGACCCAGACCCGTTCCTACTTTCCGGGTAGTGAAGAATGGGTGGAAGATGCGCGCGAGATCTTCTTCGCTGATCCCGGAACCATGATCCCCCACCTCGATGGTCGCCTCGGCACGCAAATCGGTATCATCATCATCACTCTGCGAACGAAAGACTCGCACCGTGACGCTGCTCTCCCCTTCGCTCGCTTCGATAGCGTTAATGATCAAATTGAGGATTGCGTCCTCCATTTGCGGTGCGTCAAGAGGAAGAATGATCGGATCGGAGGAAGCCTCGAACTTGACTCGAGCCTGCCCACCTCGATCAGCGCTAACCGCCGCCTGCGCAGTCGCCAGCGTAACCGCGCGGCGAGTCACTTCGGTAAGAGAACCTGGCTCGATCTTTAATGTGCGGGGACGCGCGCGATCCAGCAGCGCGCGCACGGTGGCGTCGATGCGCTCTACTCCCTGTCGCACAGCCACGAGCGCCTCGCGTTCTGGATCGTCCGCTTCCCGCCGCCGCAGCAAAATGTCTACGATCCCTTGGATGCCGGCCAGCGGGTTCTTGATTTCGTGCGCCAGGCCAGCCGCCAATTCGCCCACCAGTGAGAGCTGAGCAAAGCGTTGTAGATTGGATTGCAGCCTTTTTTTCTCAGTGATGTCGGTGTTGACGACTAATTTTCGATAAGGCGCACCGCTCTCGTCTCGCACCAGGGTCCAACTGCCCTGAACCAGGATCGCGCGCCCGTCCTTGTTTACCTGGTTCATTTCGCCGGCCCAGTGGCCGGTCTCCAACACAATTCTCTGGGCATCTTCAAACTGCGGCGGGACTTCACGGAACAGCAGTTCCTGCGCCGGCCGGCCAATGGCCTCGGCCGCGGTCCATCCATAGAGAAGTTCGGCGCCCTTGTTCCAGTAGACGATTACTTCGTTCAGATCGCGCACCAAAATCGCGTCGCGGGCTTCGTCAAGCAACGCTGCTTGCTCGAGGATTCGCTCCTCACCTAACTTGCGCTGAGTAATGTCGTGCCGAATGGCCACGTACTGGTAAGGCTTTCCGTCGGCTTTAAGAAACGGGACGATGGTGGTGTCAACCCAATAGATGCTGCCGTCCCGGGCCCGATTTTTCAGCTCGCCCTTCCAGACGTTGCCGCCTGCTATCGTAGTCCAGAGGTCGCTGATAAATTCCTTCGGGTGGTATCCGGAATTGATAATGCGATGGTCCTGCCCCAACAATTCCTCGCGCGAGTATTTCGAGATGCGGCAGAATTCGTCGTTCACATAGTTGATTATGCCGCGCTGGTCGGTGATGGCCACGATGGTTGATTGATCGAGGGCGAACTTGATGTCGGCCAGCTCTTTGAGCGATTGCTCGAGAGCATCAGCGCCGGATAAAGCGTCTTGGGGTGAATCACGCAGCATGCTTCGGGTAGGGAACCGATCGGTGTCGAGTGGTCGTGCGAGCAAGGAACCACCCGCTACCGCGAGCGGTTCTCTTCCAACTTAGTCCGCAGAGACCTGCACAACGGCGCGCGCAGTCTCCTCCAACTTCTTCAAACGATAGCGCAGTTGATCGCGAGAAATCCCGAGCAGCTCGGCCGCCCTGGTTTGATTTCCGCCGCTGCGATCGATGGCCTGACGCACCAGCGACATCTCGACATCTTCGAGCGATGCACCGGCCAGGGGCAAAGGGAACATTTCCTGAACGCCAAGCCCGTCGCGTTCCGCGATCGATCCGTTTTTGCCGGCGACTAAGTTTCGCGGTACATACCTGGTCGTAATGACATCGTCGTCCTCCAGGATCAAAGCGCGTTCGATCACGTTGCGCAACTCTCGCACATTGCCTGGCCAGTTATAGAGCCGGAACGCCTCAGCCACATCGCCCTCGATTCCACGCACGGACTTGCGCAGCCGCTTGCCGAACGATTCGATGTAGTATTCGGCGAGTTGGATCACATCGTCACCGCGCTCTCGCAGCGCCGGAATATCAATCTGAATTACGGACAGGCGATAGTAGAGGTCGAGGCGGAAGCGGCCCGCTTCGCTCTCGGTTCTTAAGTCCCGATTTGAGGCCGCGATGATCCGCGCGTCGAAAGGAATATCCTTCAGCCCGCCGACGCGGCGAAACATTCCTTCCTCCAGCACGCGTAAAAGTTTTGCCTGCAGGCTCAGCTCCAGTTCGCCGATCTCATCGAGGAGGAGCGTGCCGCCTTCGGCTTGTTCGAACATTCCTTCCTTGCGCGCCTTGGCATCGGTGAACGCGCCCTTCTCATACCCGAACAGTTCGCTTTCGATCAGCGTGGCCGGAATGGCCGCGCAATTGATCGCGATAAACGGACCCGCCGAGCGATGCGATTGGTAGTGAATGGCTTTGGCCACCAGGTCCTTGCCGGTTCCGGATTCGCCTTGCAACAGAACCGAAGAGACTTCACTCTCGGCCACTTTGCGGGCCATGGCCAACATTTCGCGCATCGCCGGCGACTGCCCGATGATCTGATCAAAGGTGAATTGCTGCGCTCGTTCACGGCGAAATTGCGTGACCTCTTTACGCAGGTCGCTGGCTTCAATGCCGTTGCGAATGGCGACGTGCAGCTCTTCCAGATTGATTGGTTTGCCGATGAAGTCATACGCGCCGCCACGCAATGCGCCAATCGTTTCGTCTACCAGCACGTTAGCGGTAATCATGATGACCACAGCATCGGGTTGGCGATGACGAATCTTGCGCAGCACGTCGAGGCCCGAACCGTCGGGCAGATTAATATCGAGCAGGATCGCCGCCGGAGGTTCGGCCTCAAACGCCATTAGAGCGGCATTGGCAGTGCCGGCCTCGACAGGTTCATAGCCCCAGCCTCTCAGCGCCTCGGACAAAGACCACCGAATCATCTGCTCGTCGTCGACGAGGAGGATCTTGTGCTTTTGATTTTTCAGGCTGTTCTTCTCGCTTTTCATTTCCATCCAGCCCTTTCTACCCTGGAGCGACTGGATGATTATAGGTGACGCAGAGGTATCCAGAAAGCCTTCTCACCCGGAGCGCGCGGACTCGATCGCTTTAATCTTTGCGCGCATCCATTCTTTCAGCGCTGACTCCAGTTTCGGCTGATTGTCACTGAGCTCAAGACTTTCAACCGTGTCGCCGTCGGCGTTCAGCGGAATGGAGTGACAGGGAAGTTCTCCGCTGCGTTTGTCCGAGGGAACGAAATCGATCAGATGGCACTCAGCACAAGGATGGGCCTTTTCAGGTAACGCATAGTTGACGCAGGTCAGCGACTCGCGGAATGGCGCAGTAGGCTTCCAGGGTGTGCGCACCGATCGCCCGTAACCCCCTTTTTCGATAAAGCCCAGCTCACTCTTAAGCAATTCGAGAATGTCGCGCTCATCTTTTGCCATGGTTTACCTCCGAGATATCTCCAAACGTGGATACTTCAAGCACTCTGCGCCAGCGCCAGGATCGGCGCCGGCTCTTTCTGAGTCAGATGCTCCTTAAATAGACGAGCCGAAGCATCGAGAAAGTCATAGGACGTGACGATGCCGACCAACTGATCCCCTTCGACCACGGGCAGGCACCCAACCCGGTTTGAGCGCATCATTTCGATCGCTTCCAGCGTCGGGGTCGAGGGTGAAACCGTAAGCGGATTGCTGATCATGATTTCGCGCACGGTTATGACACCGAGTTCCTTTTCAGCAATCCGGTTGGTCATCAGATGAAGCACACCGCGGTGGGTCACCAGACCAACCAGGCGCCCAGCTTCGTCTTCCACCGGCACGTGCCTGATGTGTCGCCAGTCCATTACGCTGGCGGCAAGATCGATCAAGTCGTCGGGCTGGACGGTGAATAGATCCGTTGACATGAACTGGCCGACAGTGCGATAGCCCTGCTCCCAATCATTTTGTTCGGATGCCGCGATCAACGGCCAGCGATGAACCGGCTGGCCCTCTTTCTGACATGCCAGCATTGCACCCGCCAGCCTTTGTTGTCGGATGTCCTTCGATCCTTCATCGCGCATCGCCCTCAGTGATTTCAAAATCCAGCACGCTCCCGTTCGGCGCGATCGCACTCGCTCTTCGATGATGCCGAGATACTTGCTCGTCTCAGCGAGCTCGACACCTGCGTTGTTGAGTCCCTGACGCGCCAGCGGAAGCAATTCCTCAAGCACCAGCGACGAAGCCGGAGTACTCCGTCCGTCAAGCCAATTGAATTGAGCGTCAAGCCCGTGACGGGCCGCGCGGAAGAAGTTTGACTTGGCATCATCAAACCTCATGCGCTTGGCGACGTCGCCGTATTCTTCAGGCAAAGCCAGCATCAGACCCGCGAAAAACGCCGCGTTTGCGATCTCGTCAATCACCGAAGGCCCCGCCGGCAGAGCGCGATTCTCGATTCGCAGATGAGCGACGCCATTCTCTGCTCCGTAACAAGCCCGGTTCCAACGCCACACCGTGCCGTTGTGCATTCGCAGCGCTGAAAGCTGCGGAATCTCACCCCGAGCCAGGACCTGAAAAGGATCTTCGTCGGGTTGTGAAATCATGATCGGCCGGAAGCGCAGCAGTTGATCGTGGAAGAGCGCTACGACCGAATGCTCGAGCCATTGATCGCCAAAACTAACTCGAGTGGGCTGGCTGCGCGCCAGTTGCGGGCGCGAGCGGGCGTCAGTGGAGTGTTGGAACAAAGCAACTCGCGTTTCCTGCCACAGACGCTGGCCAAATAACAAGGGCGAGTTAACCGCGACGGCGAGCACCGGCGCCGTAATGGCCTGGGCCAGATTGTAGTGCCCGACAAATTCCTCCGGACTGGTTTGAAAGTGCACCTGAAAACTGGTGTTGCACGATTCCATCATGATGTTATCGTGCGTGAGCTGAAGTTCATCGAGTCCCTTAATATGAATTGAAAAGGGCCCGCCGCGCAGACGAATGACGGCCCGGTCCAACTCGTGATACCGCGGCTTTGGCGTCAGGTTTTCCAATGTCAGATCGGATTTCAAAAGCGTGGGGAGAATTCCGGAGAGAAGTATATCGGCCCCGCACGAGGCGGCTCCTGCTCGCGCCAGCGAAATGACTTCGTTAAGTTCTTTCTCAAGCTCGCTGAGGCATGAGCCGCTCAGCACCAACGGGGTCAGGTTTGCCTCCAGGTTAAACCTGGCTATTTCGGTGGTCAGACGGGGATCGTTGACCTGCTTCAGTACTTCGATTGAAACCGGCGCGGGACGGAAGTCGCGATCGACCAGAAACATTTCCTGTTCAGCCCCGATGCGCGTTACTCCGCTCTCGACTCGGCCATTCTCAAGCATAAAGGCCAGCGCACGTAGATCATCGAGCACCGCCTTCATGAAGGCCTGTGCTTTCTTCTGATCAACTGCTGGTTCGACGTTGTGTTCGCCCATAGAATTTGCCGCCTGGCCTCTGCTTCCTTAGCCGGGCGGGGTGTTCGTTGCTTGACGATCACGAGGGCAATTCCTATTCCCACTGCGAGCCCATCACTTATGGCTATAGAAGAGAGGTGCGTCTGTTTCAGCGGCGGGGTTGCGCTTGCGGGATTTTCCTCAGCATTGGGGATTTTTGGGTAAAGTTTTTGGGTGAAGAATGATCTTTGAGATCAAATTGCGATATCGAAAGGCCGGAGGCTGCGGAAAGGAAGAGTCAAGCTCCTGCTGGGAGCGCGGACGGCTCGTCCGCACTTAGCGCGCAGTGCGAACAAGCATTCCAGTCACAAGCTTCTAAGAACAAGAACTGAGCGAGCTCCGCTCGCTGTGCGGACGAGGACGTCCGCGCTCCCAGCACGTCCCTACTTCTGCGGATGACACTCAACGCACTGAAACTGAGATATATCACCAAGATTCACCGGGTGTTGGAACGGCTTGTTGGCTTTATGGCAGAACTCGCATTTGTGTTCAACCAGACCTCCGAGATCGACCGGATGTTGGAACGCTCCCATCTTTACCGAGGCCGCCGGATTAATCGAGTCGTAGATCGTTGTGTGACAGACGTTGCAGTTGTTGGTGATCACTTTGCCGGTGTTGCTGACGTGCTCGCCGTCGTGACAGCGAAAGCAACCCGAAGAATTCAAGTGACCAATGTTGTTGAAGTGCGTCTGCCAATCCGTCTTCATCTCCGGGAAAAAGTAAGTTTGGAATATGCGCTGTACCTCAGTGACCGCGCCCTTGATCGAATCCTGCTTCTGCGAATACAGCGCCGGGTAACTAGTGCGATAGAAATCGTTCAGGCCGGCAGCGATCGCATTCACTGCGTCCGGCGTCGTCGCGTATTGGTTACTGAGCACCTCCACGGATTTCCGTTTGAGATAGGGGATCGACGGATCCAACTTGCCGGACGCCAATGCCTGGTCCACGGCTACATCCGGCGGGAGATAGACGTGGGCCGGGCGGCTATGACAATCGATGCAATCCATCCGGCGCTTGTCGGCCACCGCAATTTGTTCCGGTGACAACGGCCGGGTGCGATCAAAATATTCCGTGACGTTTCCTTGACTGTCTTTCATTCGCACCCACGGTATGACCTGGCGATGATCGTCCGTCGAGACAAAGGTAATCTCGTTTGCCAGATTCATGTGCCAATGAATTCCGGCGACTGGTCCAGTTGCTGGATCGCCGCCACCGACGTTAATCAACATCTGCAGCCGCCGCGAAGTGTTTTGCTCATCATAGGCATAGCTGGTAAACACTTTCATTTGATTGCCGTAGAACTTCGCGGGCCAGTGACATTGCTCGCACGTGTCCCGGGCCGGTCGCATATTGTGGACCGGCGTGGTAATTGGCTTCGGAACCTTATTGAAGGCCACCGCATAAAGTTGATACGCGCCGGTAATCTTCGAACGCGCGTACCACTCGGCGCCGGCGCCCACGTGGCAATCAACGCAACGCAGGCGCGCGTGCGACGAAACCTGGAACGAAACAAATTCGGGCTTCATCGTTTCATGGCAGGTCGTCCCGCAGAAGGCCACCGATTCCGTGTGTTCGAAGGCCCGATAGCTGCCGAACGCGCTCATGAAAACAAAAATCATGCTGAGCGCGATGAAGCTGAAGAACGCGCGTCGGCTGTTGGCATTATTGAAATCGATTCGGGGAAACTTCGCGATCTCCTCTGGCGAGAGCCGCCGCCGGCGTCGCCGTTCCCACAACATTCCCGCGCCCACGACTGCCAGCCCCAGAATCAATCCGCCGGGAAGCAGTACGTAAGCGAAGATGCCGAGGTAAGCGGTGTTAGTACCGCCGGAGAGCTCGATCAGGAAAAGCAAAACGATGCTGCACAGGCTGGCGATGGCGATAGCAAAACCGGCAAAGCTGATGTAGTTATGAAAGAGTGCTGGAACCTTCACGTCAACAGCCTGGCTCATTGTTTGTTTCCTCCGGGCGATCCTATCGGCAAGGTTAATCGGCAACGCGTTTAAGCCGAGCGCCGCACCAACGCGCCGCTCGGCAACAGAATTTAGTTTTTTGACCGCTCTATTTTTTCAGCGTCTTCATGTAGGCGACTAAAGCCTTCGCCTGGTCCGCGGTAATGCCTCTCTCTTCAAAGGCCGGCATGTTAGGCGGTTTCTCAGGCTTCTTTCCCTTAAGCACAACCTGGTTCAGTTCGTCATCCCCTAGCGTTGCGTTGAATTTCTTTTCAGCGTTCGCGCCATGACAGGCAACGCACTTGGCCTTGTACGTGCCGGCCGCGTCAAAGTCGTCAGCGCCGGCCCTCGCGGGTATCGCTACCAACAGGAAAGTCGCTGCCAATGTCAGACCCGCAAAAGCGGTCCCGAGCTTTATCAAACCATTTATTGTTATCTTCATAATTGCTCCCGAATCTACCAGGGCTTTAGACTCACCGAAATTTCACCAGCCCGGCCAGGTTCTCAAAGCGCAATGACCGTGCCGCGCGAGGATTGGGCCAAAAGCCTCGATGTGTCCCTGCTGCCTGCGTTCTTTTGCCCACGCTCCCGAAAAATTCCCCAATAGTAGAGGCACAGACTTCAGTCTGTGATTTCAAGGCTGCGATCACAGGCTGAAGCCTGTGCCACCTTATGCCGCTGCCACGCGTTTGTGACAGGCCGTGCACTTTTTCGATCCCACCGCGGTAGTGTCCGGCCTCGCCTTTAACACCGCGTCATGACAAGCGCCGCACGTTCTGTGAAAGGCCTGCTGATTCGTGAGGATGATCGGATCAGCGCCTTCCACTTTAAGCTGCGGGATCTCAGGCAGAAGCTTTGGCTTGGTCTCAGCCCGCGTATGACAATCCCGACAATCGTTTACGACCGGCGCCTTCGGATCTTTCTCAAACAGATCCGCAGTGAGCGTGGCGGTCCGATCGGCGGGCCACACCGTCTTATGCGGAGGATGCTTGAGCGCTTCGTCCGCGGGCTGTGCAGTGTGGTGGCATTCAACACAGGCGATCTTAGCGGCGCCGTCGACGCTGCGATTCTTGGCGATGTGATCGACATGGTTGAATGTCACCGCCCCAAGTTTGGCTTCAGTTGCCAGGATGATTTTCTCCGGCGGTTTCTTTCCGCCCTGTGCCGAGACGTCAGTCGTGATAATCGACGGACTTGAGACCAGCAGGATCGCAAAAATGAAAGAAGCAAGAATTGTAAAAACCTTCATGGATAGCTCCCTCTGAGCCTGAATGTTTCGCCCGACTTTGCGCCTTTGGGTGAATTTTGCACGCGCGTGTGCGCAAGCTAGCAGCTTGCACTACATCAAAAATGCCATGTGCCTCCAGTGTGGCAGCGCTTGCACACCGTAAAGTCGTCGCCGCCGAACGCTCGCTTGCCGTTATGGCAGGTCATGCAGCTTTGTCCCTGACCCGTCGCGTGATGGTTGAGCGCCTGCGGTGCGGTAACTTGTCTCCGCTGCGGCATACCGGCCCGGACCTGATGGCATCCGTTGCAGGTAACGCTTTGATGTTTGAAGTGATTAAAGCCGACTCGGAATGCCGGGGCCGATTCACTCGTCCGGGAATAACCACCCACCTGGTGGCAGGTTCCACATGAAGAGATATCGCGGCCGCCCGACTGTGCGCGCGGTGTGTGACATTGATAGCAATTTGTATGCGCGTTGAATCCGGCGGGTATCGACAGGGCCACGCCGGCTCGCGCAGGCCGATGGCACGTCGCGCATCCAACACTGCCCAGGTTCAGATGACGGGCGTGATCGAATGTCATGCGAAAACTCTGCAAACGTGGAAACGGTTTCAGCGTTCCTGATTTCACGTCGGTATGACAGATCGTGCAGATAGGACTCGCGGAATTTGAGAACTGCTGCGCATGACATCCGGCGCAAGGCAGATGGTTGGATTTGCCCGGCCACTTTGGCTGAGGTGAATTGTCGTCGCGACGGTGACACAACAAACACGGCAGCCGCGCATGGTTTTGATTGCTGTGCTGAAACTTTCCATAGTCCAGCCCTTCGGGGAATTGCATCCGCTGCTGATTAGTCAGGATCTCGGGCCCCGACGCGCGAGAGTTAAAGACCGAAATGAAAGTCACACCAATAGCGATTAGAGCAACGATCAAGCCAACCGCAGGCAGTCGCCTTCTCTGTGCAACCTCTGTGTTCCTCTGTGTCTCTGTGGTGAAATAGCGTCGCACAGCACTCATCACAGAGACAAAGAGGAACACGGAGCTCACACGAAGAAAACCGCGCCGAAACTCGCTGATAACGCTTAACAGTTTTCCAAATAATCCCATTATCAACTCGGCTTAACCTTCGGTTTCGGGGTTGGTATGGCACTGGGGTGATCTTCCGGAACACTTTCCTTGCCAAGAGTGATGTGGCACTTGGTACAAACAAAAGCCGGATCCTTTTTCTTCTGATCCATTTCGAAATTCAAAGCGCCGCCGTCATCTGTCGTCGCCGTGATGTGACAGCCATCGGCGCCGCCGCACGATCGCACCGTGACCTGGAGAGTCCTCGGCTCAAGTGTGTTCATCGCCGGCACGTTGTGACAACCCGTGCAGTTCAGATCGGGATGAGCGCCCCCTTCGTGGCGGAAGGCGCCCGCGGAGATACGGCGGCTCCATTTGGTGAGAATTGTCTGGTCAGTTATTCCCATCGTGACCGCCAGCTGTGGATCGAAGTCCGTCTTCAGTTGCGTTGGCGATAAAAGCTTGTGGCAGACGTTGCAGTTCTTCGGTTCGGGGGCAATGCCCGAATCCGCATTGTGACAAGTGAAGCAGGTCGCATGACTGTTGGGGACGGTCTTGAACGTGCCCTTCTTTAGCCAGAAGGCTTCGCCGATATTCTTCGGCGGCTTGGTCACATATTCGTCGCTCGAACTTCCCTGCGGCTGATAAGTCTGGTGACACGTGGGACAACTCTTTGCCGGTCCTTCTTTTTTCTTTTCCTGCAGCGAGGCCGTCACGAACCAGCCGCGATCTCTTATCGAATCGGGAACGTTCAACCCGACTACGTCGATGTGCTTATCGTGCGGGAAACCAACACCGAATTCCGAAATGAAGGTTCGGCTCTTTCTTAACGGATCGGTGACGTCGCCGAGACTGGGAAACAGGTAGCGGCTGGTATCTTTCGGACTGTTCTTGACATGACAGTTCGAGCAGATGAGCGGCGCGGGTCTTTCGCGCGCAAAGAATTGTTGGCGGTGACAATTCAAACAGGAAGCGTGTTCGGGAAAGTCGCTGACATCGGGAAAAGCAGCGTCGCCTTTACGAACTTCTTTCCAATTCTTCGAAGGGACGTTGTGGCAGGAGCTACACGCCAGCTTTTGCGTCACGACATGAGTCTGGTGTGAGAATTTCGCATAGTTGACGCGTGGTTTTTTGGTGGAAGCTACGCTTTTCTGCCGCCGCTTAGTTTGTGGACGCGGTTGAGGATCGAATGCACTGTAGGGGCCGGAAGCATTTGCGTCTAGGCTCAGCACAAATAGCGCCCCGACAAACACCAGGACTCCTAATGTGAGATTGCGAATCAGCACACGGCTCATCTATGTCGCCCATTATGGGCTCAAGGCGTTCTATAAATTGTGGCGCCTACTCTTTTCTCCCGAGATAAACTCGCAATGACGTGTACGGCAGATGCGCGTGATAATTCTGTGGCCGGGGACCAACCAGCGCGCTCTCGTTGTAGTTGTAGTACTGGTACCCAAGATTCCAATCCAGGTACCGATTGATCCTAATCGCCAGCCGGCCTTCGGGAGATTGGTAACTCATCGGATACGAATTGATCAGTGTTCCCGGAGTCCCGGTCGGATCCGCCAGGCGGTTCCCCTGGCCCTTGTCCTGATTGATTCGGTAAGACGTGTAGAGCGATACGCGTGGAGAAATCCGCGCCGTCATGTCCAGATAGAAATAATTGTTTCTTTGAAAGTAGAGGCTGTGTCCGATCGGATGCCGGACACTGGCCGCGGGCGGCACCTGGTAGAAGTAATCAACCACAGCGTCGCTGTTCACCCAGTTGTAGTTATAGCCGGTGCTGAACGAGACTTTGGAATTCGCCGTCCAATCAACCGAAGAAGTGAACGTTCGCGACTTGAGGTTCACGCCAAAGTCAGTTAACGAGACGCCCGCGATCTCGGAAGGATTCGCGTTATCTTTCGTGATCACGGCGAGGTTGAAAGAGACCTTTCGGTTCGGCGCGTACCGGCTCTTCGCCCGAACGTTTGTGTAGTTGTAATTTCCGATGCGGGTAAAGACGTTGTCCGCGGTGCCGTGTTCGGCGTCAAAGTAAATCGTCCAATTCTTAATGGGCCTGGCTTTAAAGCCGCCAAAGAACGCCTGCGTGTGATTCTGCTCGACTACATCTTCCGGAACGAGCGCGATGGGCGCGTTGGTATTCAAGGCGAATCCGCTCAGAATTTCCTCAATGCGACGACTGCCATAGCGATACCCGAAGTGCATTGCATAACGTGGATTGAATTGGTAATCGGCTTCGACTGTGTCCTCATATTTGCGATACAACGTGCTCTTGTTGACGCTCAGATTGCTGAAGGAGCGGGTGTCTATGACCGCGCCACGCTGGACCGAGAAGACGTCATTGAATACGTCGATGCCGTCGATCTGAAAGGTCTCAACGCGAAACGTATTCGAAATTCTGAGCTTGTCAGTTACCAGAAAGGTCGCGCCAAGATCGCCGAGCCAGTTAGGCCGCTTGGTGTTGCCGGGAATGGTGTACTGGCCCAGCAAGAGGACGTTGGGGGCGCCTAACTGCGCAGTAGCTCCGCTGCCGATCCTGGTCGCGAAGTTCAAGCCTTTCATGTTCTCCATGAAAGTAAAATCCGAAGTAGCCTTGCTGTACGTGATGCGACCGGTCAGGTCCAGCTTCTTAGCCAGCAACGAGTGCAGGCTTAAGCGCGTGTAATTAACGCTGCCGCGAGTCGGCTCCTGGCGATTGAAACTGGTAAAGCTGGCCACGGCCGGATTCACGTTCACGCCAATGGTTGGCCCCAGATCAATGAAACTATCGTCGTGAAAACGGCGGAAACCCTGAAGAAATGAAAAGTCGATCGGCCCGAGCTTGCCGTCCGCTCCGACCCGAAAATCATTAGAGCGGGATTTAAGATTGCCGAGCAGCATGAATTCATTCCCGCCAACGTGATAGCTGGTGAAAGCCGGGCCACTGTATCGCTCGGGTGAGTAGCCGACGTTGAATCGGATCTTTTCGTTCTTTGGCAAGAGTGTTAGATCGAAATCCCCAAAGTCCGTTTGGGTGTTGAGCCCGTGCTCGCCAGTAACCGGATTGGGTGGCCGGCTGAAAGTGGTCGGACTGAAGATCCAATTGGGATTATCGATGTTGTTGAGAAACCTGAAATACTTGAAACGCCGGTAGCTTCCTTCAAAGCGATACCACTTCGGTTTCTCTGCGCTGATCCGCATGTTGCCGTAGGGGTCGGCTCCCCACCCCGACGAGGTGACCAGGAGAGTATCAAACAACTTTCCCTTGCCGTCCTTCGAACGCATCAGGAAGCTGCTATCGAACAGACGCGGCCCAGCTTTGTAATTCAGATCGCTGCGATACTTGTTTTGATCTCCGTCGACCCTGATCCCGCGATAGCCCACTTCAATACTCGAAATGATGATATAGCTGCCCGTATCTTTTCCAGTTTCAGCAGGGGTAGGGCTCGGCTTCCTGGTCTCACTCTTCGTTGACGTTGATATTTTCGGCGTTGGTGTTGGCGTTGGCGTTTGTGCGACGGCGACACCCGCCAGGAGGATTAGCCCCAGCATCGCTCCACACAAAACCCGCAACATGTTTTTGGCGTTCCTTTTCATACGATCATCCTCTGGCTTCGACTCTTAAGCGCTAGGGAGTTTTTTCATCTCATCGGAAGAAGACAGGACTGGTACGCGATCCGTGGATCTTCACGTGACAGGCCACACAGTTGGCGTACTGCGCATTCTGGTTATGCTGAGGTCCTGATGGCTCAACCGCACCGACGTCGTGGGCCACACTGTGGCAAGTCAGGCAGAGTTGATTGACCGCGGCATACCTCAACAGCCGCGGATTGGCCGAGCCGTGCGGCGTATGGCAGGACGAGCAACCTTCCGTCTTGACCGGAGCGTGTTCAAAGGTGAACGGACCCTGCTTGTCCGCATGGCATTTAACACAAGCCGCATCTCCACCGGTCGTCAGCCGGGCCTGTTTGAGTTCGAACCCTCCATGCGGATTGTGGCAATCACTGCAGCGCATGGCGCCCTCGAAAACCTTATGATGGAAAGGCGCCGAGAACGCTGGTTTTACTTCGGCGTGACAACTCACACAAAGCTGAGGGTCGTTCGCTCTCAACATTCGAATAGTCGAGAAGCCCGGCTTCTCACCGTTCGCCGTTGTCACCAGGACATTTGAGTTGGCGAGATTTTTTGCCGGCGCGGTGTTGCCATGCGGCGAGTGACAATCAGTACAGCCGATATCATTGCGCCAGTGTTCGCCACGACGAAAGTTGTTCCGCTCTTCCTTGCCGGCATGGCAGCCCAGGCAGGTCTCGGACGCATCTTTCGAGGATTTGTTTTTGAACGAAATGATCTTCGCGGGATCGCCTTCGGCGATATGGTCCTTGCCCGGACCATGACAAGATTCGCAGCCGGTGACCTTACCCTTCCAACTGCTGATCGTGGAAAGTTGGGCGTGCGTGGTGTGCGAGTACGCTTTGAACTGGTCCTCGTGACAGTCTTTGCAGGCTTCGCTGCCGACGTAACCTGCGTCGCCAATCTTGGCCAGCACGGCCGGCTTTGATTGAGTGACAACCGGCTTTGACTGAGGCAACGCAGGGCTAACGGCTTGCGAAATTCTCGCCGAAGCGAACCAGACGACCATGCCCAATACTGACCCACAGACGAGCAACGTCTTGATCATTTTGGTCAGTCTCACTTCTTGATTCTCCTCCCGGATTAAACGGGCCTAACCAATTTTGCAGACAAAATACTTGGATTATTGAAAGAGCTCGGGCGAGCTTTTGCGGCGCCAGAGGGAATGGACTCAATCTCCGAGGATCTTCGTGACAGCGGCTGAAAATAATTAATTAACAAATCGGCGCTTGAAGGCATATTGCGCCAAACACTTAATGCCGTCTGTGCGCAAGCCCACATATAACTCCGTGACCAACAGAACATGGGACGCTTCTGAGCAACGCACGTGCCCAATTAGAAGAGCGTTGTTTCCTAATCTTTGAGCAAGAGGCGCGAGAGTAATGTGAGCGTTTTCTCTCAGGCGTTGCGGAACTTTACTCAAAGAATTCCCCAGCGCAATCCGACCTTTCCGCAAGAGCTTCTTATTTCGATCCGGCATATGTGTTGCTGTTTCACCGGAGTAAACCCGGCCTCGAGCGGCTGGATGTTTGACTTGGGCCTCTTAATAAAACAGGCGTTAGGGAGAACTGGAGGAGAACACGATGGCTAAAGATGATCGAGACGTTCTCGAACTACTTAAGGATGAATTGGCTTTCATTGAACAGGGCGGATATGGACGCTCTGTGCGCACTCCCTGGGTATCAAAGTCGATCTTGAGGGACTCGCTGACCTGTCTTAATTATGCTTATGCGTATCAGGCTCATCCGTGCGCTGAATGTTGTCTGATGGATTTCGTTGACGCCAAAGATCGATCGGAACCAGTTCCTTGTCATTCTATTCCGCTGAATGAGGCTGGGAAAACGCTTGCGGAACTGGAGTTGGAGGGCAGCGAGTGGAAGACGGTAGGCACGGTTAAGGCTTGGCTGCGAGCGAAGATCGGGGAGATCACAACCGAACGTTCCGACGAGCTTGCCAGGGCCGCACGGTAAACGCGGCCTCGCGAACTCCTCATCAGGTTTGCCAATACATGCGTTAGCTATCTCGATCCCCTGCGCGATGCGTGGAGGCAAGCTACGGAATGAAAATGGGCGGGAGTAGAATCCGATCCTACTCGCGCCCATTATGATCATTACGGCCAACATTTTGAGGTGGCCCGGTTAAAGAGTGGCCCGGGCGTCTCGCCCGCGGATCACGCGCAAGATGTGCGTGCCGAAACGAAACTGAACCGACTACCCCTTATTTCTTTATGTTAATGGTGCCGCCGCCGAGCACGAGCGTCGGAGCCGCGTTGTCAGCCGCACCCATCAGGCCGTCATACACAATCCTGCCGGAAGCCGAATCCACGATCTTGATGCGGACCTTGTCCGGCAATTTCTTACCATCGACCTTGCCGTCGATGCCGCTCAGTAGAAAGACATAGCTTCCGGCGCCATTGATCGTTCCGCTGCCGCTCATCTGTATTCTTGATCCGGTAATGGAAAGGTAGGCAAAGCCGGTCCCATTAAAGTTCATGCCGGGCAGATCCACCTTCATCTTGCCGGACAGCAGCTTAGTCTGCTTGTCGTACGCAGCATTTGATTCGAAGTGTACTTTGCCGGCAAAGCTCGGGTTGGTTGGGAAAGCTCCCAGCGGAGAATTGAACCAACCATCGCTATTCATCGAACCGGCATTCGGATCAAACACGACCACCGAAGAGAAGGTCGAAGTGCCGAAGCTGCTGCCTCGCGCCACCTTCACCTTAATCGTATAGGCGCCGGCGGCTGAATAAGTGTGCGTGCTCGTCAGGGTCGGGCCCGCTACGTTGCTGAGATTCGTGGTTTGTGTGTCTCCCCAGTTGATCTCTGCGGTGTAAGGGCCGGTCCCGCCCGCGTCCGTAAAGCTCGCGTTCAGCGTGATCGCGCCGCTACCCAGGGCCACCGTCGATGAAGGTGTGATCGCGATCGAGTTGATCGCCGGACCAGTGGCCACGCCAAAGACCGTCCCCGTCAGTTGAGCGATGCTCGGTGAGCTGGTCGTGGTCACTGTGACCGTGATGCAGCCGGTGCTGGGAGTGTAAGTCTGGTTCGAAACCAATCCCCAGACCGAGCCGTTCCACCAGTAAAGCGTGGTTCCGCCCGTGTTGCAGTAATCCAAACTCAAGCTGGTGAAGCTGCTGCCCGGGGCCACGTATACGTCGAAATACCCGCTACCTTCTGCCGTACTAAAGGCCGAAGTGTTAGGCGAAGCGTTGGTGCCAATCGGATCTTCGCTGTACTGGGCCACCGTGAGCGTTCCCGTTCCGGCGGCGCCGCCGCTGGAGGCTTCGGCGGAAAGCACCGCGCCCGTCGGCGTCACTGAAGTAGTCGAAGCAGTCCCTGTTACCGGATCGGGCAGGACTGTTTCAGCGCTGGTAATCGTGGCCGTCGTGTCGGTGACAAAGAAGGGCTGGACGTTTGAGGCCCCACCCCCTGGCCCCGGATTGATCACAGTTACTTCGATCGTCTTACCATCACGAATCAGCGTGTAGGGAACCACGGCCTGAATCTGCGCTCCGGTAGTCGAACTGAGTCCGAGGTTTGTGTGCTGTCCCGTAGTCCGGTCGTACCAGTCAACCGTAGAGTTGGCCGAATCGCCGCTCGCCGTAGACATGAATCCGTTGCCGTCGATGAGCAGCGTGAACTGGCCCGTCTCAGTTTCTTTCTTCACCGCGGAGTCGGGCGTCACTCCCGTAATGCTGGGCACCGGATTAGCGGTCCCGACAGTCAGACTGGCGAGTGACGTACTACCCGAGTAATTACTGTTACCGCTGTAGCTAACATACACCGTGTAAGCGCCACTGCTGCCGGCGGAATAACCGGCGCCGGCTTGATCGTTGGTCACCGGACCGGAGGTTATCGTGGCGACATTGGTAGCTCCCTGGCGAATAGTAAATGTCACCGTGCCGCCATTCACCGCCTGGGTTGAAGGTGAGTCCGCGGTAACCTGGGCCAGCAGATTGACGGGGCCGGGCACCGTCAGGGTGTAGTTCGAGCTTGCCGTTGATGTGCTCGCCTGATCAATCGTAAGCGTGCCGGCAAGATAGGCGAATGAATAGTTATTTGAAGAAAGGCCGGCAGGCGCGATCGAGTAGCTGCCGACATTGCTCGTGGCCAGAGCATTCGTCGTAAAGCTCAGGGAACCTCCGAGAGAAGCCGCGGTATCGCCATTAACAAATCCAAAGTAGCTGGTCGTAAATGTCGGATCAGGAGCGCCGAAGAGACGCGTCTTGCCGTCAGCCGTTACTGACAAAGACTTCTTCGCTATCGTAATTGTTTGCGACGCGGTGGCCGAATCATAGGTATCGTCGCCGCCCTGATTCGCGGTGACTGTGACTGTTCCCGCGCCAGTAATGGTTACGGTGGATCCGTTGAGTGTCGCTGGACCCGTCACGCTGTAAGTGACGGGCAGATTCGATGACGCCGTTGCATGTACCGTGAACGGCGCGTTGCCATAAGTCTTGTTCGGGACAGCATCAAACGTGACCGTCTGGCTGGCCAGCGAGGGGGTCAGGAGGTAAGCATGCTGCACCCCACCAATCGTGCCGTAGCCGGCGATCTTTCCGTTGTCGCTGATGCCCCGCGATTCAATCAGCACCCAACCCGAGTTCAGCGGAATTGCGGAGTTGAGATCGAGCATGAAATTGTTCTTGTATCGAATCGCGCGCGCTGTATTGATGCCCACTGCATCCGACCAGCCAATCATTTCGTTCGACTGATTCATGCGCAGCACGGAACTAAATTCGCCGCCGAGCGTGCCCAGGCTCTTCATCTCGCCAGGGTCGCTGACGCCGTTGCCGTTGTCATCGTGCCAGATGAAACCGCGTTGCATTAGCAGGCCGTTGCTGGC
>JAWVEM010000343.1:0-8386 GCA_033856735.1 Blastocatellia bacterium | reverse complement strand
CGCGGAGCGGCGAAAGATCTGTAGCCCACGGCGTCAGCCGTGGGTACCAGAGCCCCCTCGAACCGCAGCCCCAGCGGGGCGAAACATCGATCACCGGAAGGCTAGTTACGCCCCTCCGGGGCTCTGCATATCTCATAACCGATGACCCATCGCTCATGCCATGGGCTACAGATCTTCTGCCGCTGCGCGGCTCTTAGCGCGGAATTCACTAACGCGATGGTTTCCCCGAACGCATCGCCTTTTAGACAACCTAACTCTTTCAGGCCGTGATTTCCTGTGCGCGGATCACAGACTGAAGTCTGTGCCACTTCAAGATTAGACTTGAGTGCAATTCATCTTCTCGTATAGACTTGCCGCGCGCACCGACAGACTGAACGCCTGAACTGAGCGCCTATCGCTCGCGCTGCCGTACCTTTCAGAAAACGAGGCCGAACATGAAACGCTGTCCCCAATGTAATCGCACTTATACCGACGATGCCTTGAGCTTTTGTCTCGACGACGGCTCGCCGCTGCTGAGCACGGGCGGTCCCGCGCCCTCCGATCCCAGCGCCACGATCCAATATCCGCAGGCGCGTGATACCAGTCCGCAGGCGACGATCGCTTTTAATCCGGGACAGGCGCCGCCGCCGCCGACTCCGCCGCCGTCATGGAATCCGATGCCGCCCCCGGGTCCCCAAAAGCGCAGCGTCTGGCCCTGGCTGCTCGGCATCGGCGCAGTGCTTGTCTTCATGGCCATTGGAGTTGTGATTCTGATCTTCGCCGTCGCCAGAATCACCAACGACAACAATAACAACAAGGGCAATGCGAACAACTCCAATCGAGTAGTCAACAAGAACACGAACAAGAACACGAACGCGGATGAGACGAACACAAACGCGAATTCACGTTCGTCCCTGACTACTTTTACCGACGACTTTTCAAATAAGACATGGGGCGTGGGCGAGTCGCAATTCGGCAACATAGCGTACCAGGACGAGGAATATCATATGCACGCCACCAAGGGCGGCTTCATCGTCATGTACGCACCCGACAAGCCTGAGTATAAAACTGAGGACGCCACCGTCCGCGTCGGGCTACGCAGCATCGATGGCAATCCCCCGTCCACCGGTTACGGAATCGTTGTGCATGGCGAAAAAAAGGACGGTAAGCTGGAAGACTACGGATTCTTGATTGACAACGGCGACAGTCCAAAATACAAGATTGTGCTTCATAAAGCCGGCGCCGAAACCAAAGTCGTCGATTGGACACCGTCCAGCACGATTCGCACCGGCACTTCGCCAAACCAGATTGAAGTAAGAATCCGCGATCTCAAAATGGACTTCTACATCAACGGTCAATTCGTTACC
This sequence comes from Blastocatellia bacterium, assembly GCA_033856735.1. Taxonomy (GTDB): domain Bacteria; phylum Acidobacteriota; class Blastocatellia; order Pyrinomonadales; family Pyrinomonadaceae; genus UBA11740. The sequence goes on along the minus strand of JAWVEM010000343.1, from coordinate 7,040 downwards.
TCGATTACTGACGAAGCAAACTACCGCCGTGGGCGAGTCGGCCTCTACACCAGTGACGTGGGCGAAGTAGCTTTCGACGATTTGGAGATCAGCAGGTAAGCTGCTTGCCATGCGCGTTACTTTACGAGTCCTGGCTGGTCCCTATACCGGGCGCGAGTTCACTTTCGATCAGCATGACACCTTCCTGGTTGGCAGAGCCGACACGGCGCACCTTTATCTGCCCGAAGACCGATTCTTTTCCCGCCATCATTGCCTGCTGGAGATCGCCCCGCCGCGTTGCTTTCTGCGCGACCTCGGGTCGACCAACGGCACTTTCGTAAATGGCCGGCGCGTGCCTGAGGCTTTTCTGATCAGCGGTGATCGGATTCAGGGCGGCCAGACCGTGCTGGAAGTCGAAGTGCAGTCCGAGCAGCCGGTAACAGTCAGTGGTTTGGAGGCCCCCACGCTCACGAGTCCAACCATCGTTCCGATCGAATGCGCGAACTGCGGGCGTCGTGAGCAAGCCGAAGCTTCCCACGTCAACGAGAAGATGTCGTTCGTGTGCGAGGACTGCCGCGAAGAATTGAAGCGCCAACCTCAACCTATTCCCGGTTACGAAATGATCAAGCTGCTCGGCCGGGGTGGTATGGGATGCGTGATGCTGGCTCGAGACGAAAAGACCGGCGGGTCAGTCGCGATCAAAAGTCTCTTGCCGGAGGTAGCCGTAACCGAAGTATCTCTGCGCCGCTTTATGCGTGAGATTCAGGTCGCCTCCGCGCTGGATCATCCGAACATTGTTCGGTTTCTTGAAAGCGGCACGAACAATGGCTCGGTCTATCTGGTTACGGAATACGTCGAAGGCTCAGATGCGGCGCGGCTCGCCGACGCACAGGGTGGCCGCCTGCCAATGCGCGAAGCGATAGATATTGTTAATCAGTCGCTGGACGCTTTAGCGTACGCGCACGCGAAGGGATATATCCATCGCGATATCAAAGAATCAAATATTCTGATCAGTGGTACGGCGCCGAATCTTACCGCCAAACTAACCGACTTTGGACTCGCAAAGAGTTTCACCCAATCAGGAATGAGCGGCATTACGATGGCGGGCGACATGGCCGGAACTTTCGCGTATATGCCGCCGGAACAGATTAGGGACTTTCGCAATGTGCGGCCCACTTCGGACATCTACGCGATTGGAATGACGGCCTATAGCCTGCTCGCCGGAGACACCGCGCTGGATCTCGGTCCCAATAACGACATCGCGGGAACCGTTAAGGCCATCTTTGAAGGCAAAGTAATTCCCCTGCGCCAGCGTGCCCCCGAAGTTCCGCAACAAGTCGCTGAAGTGATCGAGCGCGCCCTCGCCAAAGACCCGGCGGACCGTTGGCAGTCCGCCGCGGCCATGCGCACGGCCCTGATGCATGCTCTTTAAGGGCTCGCAATCTCCTTGCTTTCACTTTGGCTGGCGCCTTCCGCCTTTGGGTTGCACCTTCGCGAGAAATTAGGTCGAGTGCGAATCAAAGCCGCGGAGTGGAATCGAAAGGCGCAAAGGAAATGAGGATCCCACCTCTCCCAACGCAACCTTGCTCGAGGTTGCGGCATCCGTTAAGATTGCCAGACGACGTATTCGTCGCGCATAGAGTCATCGTTCAATGGGCTCCCCTTTATTTGCGGTTCTTTTCATTGAGAGGTTTTTAAGTGAAGAATAAATTCTCGCTGGCGCTCGTGGCCTTAATCCTGGTTTCCCTGGCCGCCCCGGCATTTGTTTTTACTCAAACGAAACGCGACCAAACCAATGGCTCGGCTGGGACCAACAGCACGGGTAAGACGGGCGCGCCGGCGACTGTCCCGGGACGGCGTCCGCGCCGCCTGCCAGGGGCCGCGACCGCCGCGGTTGCTCAGGATTTCAGCGAAGCGCTGAGCGTGATTCAGGACCATTACGTCGACGGCAAGAAGATTGATTACAACGCCGTCTATAAGTCCTCGATTATGGGCATGTTGAGAGTGTTGGATCCCCATTCGAACTATTTCGACAAGGAAGAGTTCGACGAGATGCAGACCGACCAGCGCAGCGAATACCTGGGCATTGGGGCGTCCATCCAGAACTATACGATCGGAGATTCGGTAGACACGTACGTGGCCGGGACGTTCCAGAATGCGCCGGCCTCGCGCGCGGGATTGCGGTTTGGCGACCGCATCGACGCCGTTGACGGCATTTCGATGCATGCCAAGTCGTCATCCGAAGTGCGTGACAAGATTCGCGGTCCGCGCGGCAGTCACGTGAAGGTCACGATCACCCATGCCAACACCGGCCAGAGCGACGTCGTGGAAATTATTCGTGATGCGGTGTCGCAGCCGTCGGTGCCGGATGCTTACATGATTCGTCCCGGCGTCGGGTATATCGATATGACGCACGGGTTCAACTACGACACCGCCGAAGGTCTGCAGTCAGCTCTGGATTTTTTACACGAGCAGGGCATGAACTCGCTGGTGCTCGACTTGCGGAACAATCCCGGCGGATTTCTTGATCAGGCGATTCACGTGGCCGAGGCTTTCTTGCCCGCTGGTCAATTAATTCTTAGTCAGAAGGGCCGCAATGGCGTCAACGATCGGACCTATAACTCGCAAAATCCTAATCCAGATCGGACGCCGCTGGTAATCCTCGTCAACGACTACACGGCTTCAGCCTCAGAGATCGTCGCCGGCGCCATGCAGGATCATGATCGAGCATTAATCGTCGGCCAGACCAGCTTTGGCAAGGGCCTGGTGCAAAGCATTATTCACCTGGAATATGGAACCGGCCTGACGCTTACTTCGGCGAAGTACTACACGCCATCCGGGCGTTTGATTCAGCGCGATTACTCAGAGGGTGGGTTCTATAATTACATCTATCGCGGCGGGACCCTCAGAGACAGCAAAGACGGTCAGGCCAAGCCGGCCGGGCCGGCCAGTCGCACCGATACCGGCAGACCGGTGTACGGAGGCGGCGGGATTACGCCGGACGAAGCGGTCAAACCACAGACGCTCACTAACACTCAGGTTCGCCTGCGCGATCCGATTTTCTTCTTTTCACGCGAGGTCGCGAGCGGGCGCGTTCCTACCCTGGACAAATACAAAATCGATCGGGCCATCGAGTTTGGACACGATCTGCAGGCTACCGACTATTCGATGAATGACGCGGTATTCAACGCTTTCAAGGAGTATGTAGCCAAAGACCCAAACTGGAAGACGTTTACTCCGTCGCTCGATCGCAATCGCTCGGTTATCGAGCAGCAGATCAGATACCAACTGGCCACAGCGGCCTACGGTACTGTCACTGCGGTGCAGGTTTTGACTAAAGAAGATCCGCAAATCGCTAAAGCCATCGAGGTCGTGCCACGCGCGCGCGACCTGGCAATGGCCGCCACGCGGAGCCGGCTGCAACAGCCTTAATTCTCCAAACCTTTGCGGTTCGTTTAGAGGCGGGACTGTTCCCGCCTCTTTTTTTGTGTCGTTTAGCGGGTCGATCGAGATGGAGGGATCTGTTGCGAGGATAAAACACAGTCTTGCAGCTAAAACTCTTTGAGTGGTAAGCTAGGGGCCATGGTAAAGAAATCCGGAGTCAATACATCTGAGTTGGGCGGCGCGGTTCGTCGGCGACGCGAACAGCAGGGCTTGAGCCTGCGGGACGTTGCCGACTTGACGGGAGTTTCCGCCTCGACCTTGTCGCGGATTGAAAACGGAACAGGCAAGCCAGACGCCGATAACATCTCGCGTTTGGCGTCGTGGTTGGATATGCCGATCGAGCGGGTCATGCATCACGGCCATCGCAGCCCGACGGATCCCAAACCGGTCGTTTACTATCCGCACGAATCAACCCCTGAAATCGTCGAAGCGCATCTGCGTGCGGACAAACATCTGACCGCGGATACTGCCAAAGCGTTGTCGGAACTCTTCCGTGTCGCCTATACGCAGTTCAGCCAGACCTCCACGAAAAAGCGCGGCTGAATTTGTGACCGTTCGCCGGCATAGGTTTGTTTTTACCTGAGTTGGTGACGCGTATTTGGTGACGCGTATTAAGAGACTCTAAGAAGACCGCGCCAACCTTGCGCGAAAGGTTGAAGAGCAAGCGGCACTTTTGGAGGCTCTTCAGAACGCGAATCAGTAACACTGTTTCATTCTGAATTGTGGAGCAGACAACCGCGAAGCGGTTCTGGAACTAAGCCCAGGGTTGCCGCTTCGGCTACCCTGCGACCCGCCAGTCTAATGTGCCGCAACCCTGACAGGGTCGCGCTCAATCAAGAGCTGAACTATCCTCTCGCCATTCCGACCAAATGCCGAGTTATAATCAACGAGTGCGAAATCTTCTTTTGCCTGCGGCCGAAAAGCGAAAACAATTCGAACTGCGCGCCCTCGGTCTGCGCGAATTCGCCGGGGTCAACGGAGACCAACCTCTCGATCCGTTCGCGCTGGCAAGTTTCGCGAGACTCCTGGTGGTGGATTTCAATACCATCGAAGGGTTGTCACCAGAATCGCGTACGCACCTGCTGGGCGCGGCCGTCGATCAATGGTCAGGGGGCGCCTGTTCGCGGCCTTTGCCGAACGGTTGGCGGCTGGTGATCCTAAATCCTGCGCACGGCATACAACGAAACCGGGCCACCCTGATGGAAGAAGTCGCGCACGTCTTTCTCGGCCACAAACCAAGCCGCTTGGCCGCGATCACCAGCGACGCTGGGCCAAACCAATTGTCGGCAGCAGCAACCCAATCAACGGGCCGAATGCTCGCGCGTGATTACAACCAGTTGGATGAGGAGGCCGCTTACTCTGTCGGCGCGGCAGCCCTGGTGCCCTTTGCAGGACTGCGCCGCCGCGTAATGGAAGGCCGGAGTTCACGGGAAATTGCCCGGCATTTTCGGGTAAGTCGCCAGTTGGTTGAATATCGGATCAAGGTCACGCATCTGTGGCCGGAATATAAGCGCCTTTCTGCGACACGCCCTGAGCACGTATAATCGAAAACCAAGAGACGTAACGGACGATATCGCTTTTATGCCGGAAACAATTCAAAAAGCAGCGGGTCTGTCGGTGGTCGACAAACTGCGCATGCTGCTCGACATCACCAAGACGATCAGCCGTTCGTTGGACCTTGACGAAGTACTGAACCTCGTCATGGACACTCTCGATTCGCTGATCCCTTACGATGCTGCCGGCATCTATTTGGTTAAATGTTCGCGGCCAATACCGGAGTGGGAAGGGAGCCCGGACGATTCGTGCGTCTTTCATACTCAAGCCGTGCGCGGTTACGACATCGACGATTTGCAGGAACTGGGTTTGAAGATGGGCGAGGGCTTGATTGGTCACGTGGCGGTCAGCGGCAAGCCATTCACTTCCCCTGACGTGCGGAATGAGCCTCGTTATATCAACGCCCGTGCTCGCACCCGTTCCGAAATGGTTGCGCCGATCATTTCCAACCTGGAAGTTATCGGAGTCTTCGATCTGGAGAGCGATGAGCTTGATGCCTATGGTAAGGATGATCTGGAAGTCCTGGGCCTGCTCGCGTCGCAGGTAGCCATCATCATTGAAAAGGTAATGCTGCACGATCAGCTGATCGAAAAGCAGCGTCTGGAAGCTCAACTCGAGGTCGCCCGTCAGGTGCAGCTTGAGTTGCTGCCTGGCCGCGATCCTCAGCTCGAAGGTTTTGACATCAGTGCCTACAACTTCCCGACCGAGGAAGTGTCCGGCGATTACTATGACTGGGTGCGCATCTATGACGATCAGATCGGCATCGTCATCGCAGATGTTTCGGGCAAAGGCGTGCCGGCCGCTCTGCTGATGGCGTTTCTGCGCGCGAGTCTGCGCGCGGCCACACACATTGGCTACGCGCCGCATATCTCGATGTCGAAAGTAAACTACCTGCTGTGGGAATCGATCGAACGAAACCAGTTTGTCACCGCTTTTTATGGCATCCTAGATGCGACAAATCGGACGGTGGCTTATTGCAACGCCGGCCACAACCCTCCCTTCCTGATGGAGGCCGATGGCAAAGTGCATTTCGAAGAACGCGGCGGCGTGCCGCTGGGTATGTTTCGCGATACGCGCTACTACGAATACTTCGCGACGATCGAGCCCGGCCAGGTGCTCGTGCTTTACACGGACGGCGTCACCGAAGCCATGAACCGCGCCCGCGAAGAGTACGGGCGCGACCGTTTGGTGGAAGCCGTGCGCAACTGCCGGCACCTGAGCTCGCGTGAGATGATCGACTTCATTCATCGCGACGTACTTACCTGGACTGAAGGCCTGGGCGCGACTGATGATGTCACATTCTTTATTATCAAAGCTGTCTAGCTGAAATCCAAGGACATTGCTCGGCAAACAAACGAGCTGAAAAATTCCATGAGTGCAATCCAAGAACCGCCCGCCCCTGAAGCGCCGCCAACGCCGGGCGCGCTGAATCTGGGCAAGGTGCTCCAGCAAATGCTGGGCGTGTCCGATAAGGTCAGCGATCTGATCTTCTCGCCGGGCCGGCCGCCGCAGGTTGAGTTGCTCAGCAAGCTGCAGGGAGTTCCCATCGCCGGCCTGGAAAAGCTCACACCAGCCCAGACCTACGCCATCGCCAAGCTGATCATCGGAAATCACGAGACCTCACACGAGAGTCTGGAAAAATACGGCTCAGCGGATCTGTCTTTCGGCGTACCTGGACTGAGCCGTTTTCGCGTCAATATTTTCAAGCAGCGCGGAACCTACGCGATCGTCATGCGCGTGATTCCGCCGCGGACGCCGCGCTTTGAGGACTTTGATCTACCAAATCAACTTCGGGAAATAGTCGAGCTGAAGAATGGGATCGTGCTGGTCACTGGCCCGACAGGCAGTGGCAAGAGTTCTTCCCTGGCCGCCGTAATCGATCTCATTAACGAGACAAAGTTTTATCACATCGTCACCATCGAGGACCCGATTGAGTTTCTGCACGCGCACAAGAATTCCACTGTCCATCAACGCGAGCTGCATTCGGACACACCCAGTTTTGCCCTGGCCCTGCGGGCGGCGCTGCGGCAAGCGCCAAAGGTAATTCTGGTCGGCGAGATGCG
>JAWVEM010000342.1:0-7361 GCA_033856735.1 Blastocatellia bacterium | reverse complement strand
CTCTCGGTGAGTTGGTCATCGACAAACCTCCTTCGACGCCAAACCGCACAAGACTGCTCGGACTCGTTGGCCGCAGTCTGCTCGGCGGTCTGTCGGGCGCGGCGGTCGCTGTTGCCGGGTCGCAGTCGATCGCACTCGGCATCGTTCTTGGTGTGGCCGGCGCGATCGCCGGCGCGTTTGCGGGCTACCAGGTTTGCAAACGCCTGGTACGCGCGCTCAAGGTTCCGGACTTCGTCATCGCTCTCATTGAAGACGCAGTCGCGATGGCAACCCGTCGAGGTCATTCTTCAGTTTTACGTCAACACCTACCAAGTTAAGTCCGACTTAGCTACAATCGCGGCTTCATCTGAGTGGACCCTCGAAACGGGTTCCTTTCGAAGCTCGTATCGCGTTCTTTCCCTGTCGCGTGGAAGCTCTACTCGCGACGGAGTGCTTATCAAGAATTTCAGATGATTGACGCAGGCACGCACCTCGGCCGGTACGAAATTCGCTCGCAACTCGGCGCGGGCGGGATGGGTGAGGTCTATCGCGCGCGTGACGAGAAGTTGAATCGCAATGTGGCGATTAAAGTGTTGCCGACGTCGTTATCACAGGATCAAGATCGACTGCAACGATTTGAGCAGGAAGCGCAGGCCGCGGAGGGCCGGTCTGCGGGCAGAACTCAGTGAAAAGGAAAAGGCGATCGCGAGTCTGAACCATGCGGCGTCGAAGGGAGATTATTGGCTTTTTTCGATCAAATACGACCCCGCGTTCGATCCGCTTCGCGGCGATCCGCGATTTCAGGAACTGCTGAAAAAATTCAATCCACCGCAGTAACCGGAGAAAGATCATGAAACGAAGATGTAGAAGCCCAAGATTTATTCGAACTCTTTTTATCGCTGCTGCCTTTGTATTGGCTGCTTCACCGCTCGCCGCTCAAAAGGTCGAGACCGGATTTCTGGATCGAGCGGTTGTCGTAGATAAGACTGAGTACCGATACCAGGTTTTCGTCCCTCGTGAATTCACTCGCACAAGAACGTGGCCCGTCATTATCGTTCTGCACGGAGGCGGCACATACGGAAGCGATGGCATTCGTCCCACGGACGGGGGCTTGGGCCGTGTGATTCGCTCCAGCCGTAACGGGTTTCCCGCAATTGTCATCTTCCCACAGGCCCACGCTGACGGAACGCCGGGCTGGCAGCTTGAAGGTGGTCAGGCCGCGATGGCGGCATTGGATAAATCGATCAAAGAATTTAAGGGCGATCCGAAACGCGTTGTACTCACCGGATATTCGGCGGGAGGAAACGGAACGTGGTCGCTGGCCTCTCGTTTTCCCGATCGCTTCGCAGCTATCGTCCCTGTTTGTGGTTTTATTTTTAGGTTCAAAGGTACAACCAGTGGCGTGGAGTATCCGGCTCTGGCACCGGGGGATGCGACCGACCCGTACGCATATATCGCGAAGCGAATCTCGGGAATTCCCGTCTGGATATTCCATGGTGATGCGGACAAGACCGTAACGGTTGAAGAGTCGCGGAAAATGGCGGCGGCGCTCAAGGCGGTCGGTGCGAATGTTCAACTCACCGAGTTTCCGGGCGTCGATCACAACGCCTGGGATCCAGCTTACGCTCGCGTCGATCTGATCGAATGGATGTTGAAACAGAGACGACGTTAACGCCTATGACTATAGAAGCAGGTAAGAGACAATTATGAGCGAACCCATTTCCCCCAACACAACGATCGGTCAGTATACGATTGTTTCCAAGATCGGCGAAGGCGGGATGGGCGAGGTTTACCGCGCTCATGATGCCAGACTTGATCGCAAAGTGGCGATCAAAGTCCTGCCAGCCAAACTCTCAAATGATCAGGATCGTTTGAAGCGCTTCGAGCAGGAAGCCCGCGCGACCTCAGCGCTGAATCATTCAAACATTTTGACCGTTTATGACATCGGAACTCACAACGGTTCGCCTTACATGGTGGCTGAACTGCTCGAGGGCGAAGAACTGCGCGATCGTTTGGATGCGGGGACGATTCCGTCACGCAAGGCAGTCGATTACGCGCAGCAGATAGTCAGGGGACTGGCAGCGGCGCACGAAAAAGGAATCATTCATCGCGATCTGAAACCCGAGAATCTGTTCATCACAAAGGACGAGCGCGTCAAGATTCTCGACTTCGGATTAGCCAAGCTGTCAGAACCCGCAGGGTCGTCCAATCCGGATATTTCGGAAGATGCCACGCGCAAGGTGCTCACGAACCCTGGCGTCGTCATGGGTACGGTTGGCTATATGTCGCCGGAACAGGTGCGCGGCGAGAAGGCGGACTACCGTTCAGACATCTTTTCGTTCGGCGCGATCTTGCACGAGATGATTACCGGTCGCCGCGCATTCAAGCGCGAGACGATGGCCGAGACGATGACGGCGATTCTGAAAGAAGAGCCGGAAGAGTTAAGCGCATCAAGCCCAAACATCAACCCGTCGTTGGAAAGAATCGTCAATCGCTGCCTCGAAAAGAAACCTGAGCGGCGATTTCAATCAACTGCCGATCTCAGTTTTGCGTTCGAAGCGCTGTCAGCGCCAACCACTTCCTCAGGCAGCGGACTTACGACCGCGGCGGCTGTCGCAGTGGCGGAGACTAAGCGTTCGGTTTGGCGTGAACGAGTTCCCTGGATCGCCGCCGCAATCTTTTTCATATCATTTCTGGCCGCTCTACCATTCGCAGTCAAATATTTTCGACAGCCCACCCCGGCCCAGCCAGTGGCGGCAAGCTTCCTGATTACGCCGCCTGGGGCGGCGACCGCGGAAAAATCGACAGGGTTCAATCAAATCGCCCTTTCGCCGGACGGGCAAAATCTCGCTTTCAATACTTCCGTTGATGGTCAAAACCAGATGTGGATCCGGCCGCTCAACTCGACGACTCCGAAACGTCTCGCCGGGACTGACGGGGCCAACGGCTTTATGTTCTGGTCGCCCGACAGCCGTTCGGTTGTATTTCTGGCGGCTGGGAAAATTAAGAAGATTGATATTGTGGCTGGCCTCGTTCAGGAGATTTGCGATTTTGCCGCTGACCGGCGAGGTTTTGGTGGATCGTGGAGTCGTGACGGCACAATTATCTTTTCGATGGGCGGCTTGGGCATATATCGCGTGGCCGCGAGCGGCGGCAAGCCCACAGCAATTCCCGGCTTCGAGAAATCCGAAGAAGTCCTCAAACGCTGGCCGCAGTTCCTTCCCGACAGCCGGCACTTCCTGTATCTGGCGACAACAGCGCTGAAGAACGCCTCGGAAGTAATGGTCGGCTCGATCGATGGCGGCGAACCCAAGCGTCTGTTTCCCTCGACTTCCAATGCTCTTTATGCGCCTTCGCTAAACGGCGTGGATCACATAATTTTTTCTCGGGGCGGCGCGCTACTGGCGCAAAGCTTCGACGCAGACAATCTCGTGTTGATTGGCGAACCTTCTCGCGTCGCGGATCAGGTTCGAATCAATTCAAACTCGCACGCTTTCGTTTCCGTTTCCGACAATGGCACGCTGGTTTTTGATCCAAGTTCCGATCTTGAGAACCGGCAACTCACCTGGTTCGATCGTTCCGGCAAACAACTCGAAACGATCGGCCCGATTGGCTCTTACCTGCGCGCGCGACTGTCTCCTGACCAGAAACGGATCGCGGTTGCGCGTCGCGATCCGGGCGCGGGCGTCTTTGATATTTATGTTTACGACTTAGCTCGCGGCACCAGTTCGCGCGTTACGACGAGCAACTCTGACGTGGAAAGCCTGGCTTGGTCTCCCGATGGAAATTACATCGTCTGGTCGGCGCGGCAGGTGACCAAGAGTGAGATGTACCGGAAACTCGCGAGCGGCGCCGGCGAAGTTGAAGTGATCGCCCAATCAAACAATCCCATCGGCATAACAGATTGGTCAAAGGATGGAAAGTTCATTCTCTACACCGATGCCGATCCGACAACCAATCTCAATCTCTGGGTCTTGCCGCTTGAGGGTGAGCGCAAGCCCTACGTCTATTTTCAAACTCCCGACGAAGACGGCAATGGAAGGTTCTCTCCTGATGGCCGTTTCATCGTCTATCGCTCGCGCGAATCAGGAACGAATGAAATCTATGTGCAGACTTTCCCGGCTTCGGGTATGAAATTGCCAATCTCAACAAACGGCGGCACAAATCCTGTCTGGGCTCCGAGCGGCAAGGAACTCTTCTTAATCGCTCCGGATGGCAAGCTGATGTCGGTTGATATCGGTGCGGGCAGCTCGTTTGAACCCGGGAAACCTAAAGTTCTTTTCGACATCATAGCGGCGAGAACGAATCAGGGAAACGACTATGACGTGTCCACCGACGGGCAGCGCTTTCTTTTCATCAGCCGCATGGCCGACGCCACATCATCGCTGGCGGTGGTAATTAATTGGAGTGCGGATTTGAAGAAATGACTCTTAACGCCGGTGCCAAACTCGGCCGTTACGAAATCCGCTCGAAGATCGGACAGGGCGGATTGGGAGAAGTGTATCTGGCTTTCGATCCGAAGATCGGCCGCGAGGTTGCGATCAAAGTTTTGTCTTCCGATTTCGCGGCCAATAAGGAGGGCGTGGCGCGTTTTGAGCAGGAAGCGCAAGCCGCCGGCGCCCTGAACCATCCAAACATCCTCGCGATTCATGATGTCGATATTCAGGATGACATGCTCTATGTCGTGTCTGAGTTATTGGAGGGTGAAGAGTTCCGCGATCGTTTGCATCAGGGTCAGCTCCCGCCGCGCAAAGTGATCGAGTATGCGCAGCAGATCGTGAGTGGATTATCGGCGGCGCATGAAAGGTGAACGCAGTGCTAGAATGCTTAGCCTCGGAAACGTCTTAGCTCCTGAGCCGTATAAGATCGCGTTGACTATTACATCTGGTATACGACTTAGCCGCTGTGAAATCCGCGCGCAACTTGGCGCGGGCGGAATGCGTAAGGCCTATCTCGGTCGTGATACGGAACTGGAGCGCAAGGTAGCGATCAAGATTCTGGCCGCCGCTGTCGCCACAAATCAGGATCGCATGCGTCGCTTCGCTCAAGCAGCAAAGGCTGCCGCGGCGCTCAATTACCCGAACATCGCGCACATCTATAAAATCACCAAGTCCGGCGGCGTGAACTTCATAGCGATGGAGTTTGCGGACGGTGAGACCTTGCGGGACGGGATGCACAGGGAAACAGAGATCTCAAAATTCTGCTCAAGCACTTACTCCAGGTTGCCGAGGGAGGCGAAAGCTCACGCATGCGGAATTGTGCATCGCGATCTTAAACTCTTGCGGCGCGTCGGATCGCCGCAGTGAACATCGTGAGGGAAAGTTGGAATTCGCCGCCAAGCTGGAACGCAGTGCAGCGCCGGACAGCAAAGATGCTGCCGCTAAGTACAGCGCGCAAACCGTGATTGCGGTAATGGGAAGCCCCGAGACGCAAACGGCCGCTGCGCGCCCGACTTCCAGCGCCGAGTACATAGTCAGCCGCATTAAACAGCGTCGGCGCAGTTTCGCTGCCGCGCTGGCGGTACAGCTGCTTGCCGCTATCGGCTCTGGTTATTGGTTGTACAACCGTCGCTTGTCGAGACCAGTTCAAATCGAATCGATCGCCGTGCTGCCATTTGTCAACGCGAGCGGCAATGCCGATCTCGAGTATCTGTCGGACGGAATAACGGAGTCGCTCATCAACAGCCTGTCACAACTGCCTCATCTGTCGGTCAAAGCGCGCAGCTCGGTGTTTCGTTACAAAGGCAAAGAAGTCGATCCGCAACAAATCGCTGCGGGACAGACTGAAGCGGAGCGACAGCGGCTCAAGCTCGGCGGCGCGCTGAACTTCGGCCAGGGCTTCTTCGTTCCGTCCGAACAAGAATAAACAGAGAGCGTAGTGATTGTGTATTTCCGCAAAGCTCGGATCTAACTCGATGCCGCGACGAAAGTAGCGTTCGGCGGCGGGCCAATCGCGGTAGTAATACAATTTGATGGCAGCCAGCGGATTATAAGATTCCGCCAGCAATAATCCTCTTCTTCATGCGCCAGTACGACCGCGCGATAGACCAACTCCGCAAAACGCTTGAACTGGAGCCGAACTTCGCGTCAGCGCATGAATGGCTCGGTGACGCTTATGAGCAAAAGGGGATGCACAAAGAAGCGATCGCTGGGTGGGGCAAAGCCCTGGCTTTGAATGGCGAAGGCGAACTGGCGTCAACGCTGGAACGCTCCTACGCCGCGTCTGGCTTTGAGACGGCAGTCCGCGCATTAGCGCAAAAGAAGCTCGAACGATTGAATGAAAAAACCGGTCGCGGTGATTACGTCCCGGCGATTGAATACGTGACAGCCTACACACGCCTGGGCGAGAAAGAACAAGCATTCGCCGGGCTCCCAAAGGCTGTTGCGGAACGCAACCGATTCGCGCTTGAAATCAAAATCAACCCAATCTTCGATAGCCTCCGCTCAGACCCGCGCTTTGCAGACATTTTGCGCCGCGTCGGATTGGCGCCGTGAAATTGAGCGGCACCGACGCCGGTCCGCCGAATGAAGTAGCTCGCGAAATTGCCCGGTGTGAACTATTTCTGAGGAAGTTGAGAGCAACGTTGGCCCAGGGCATACCCATTTTCCATAGTGCATACGCCGGGAGCATGAATTCCGCTATCGGGCCGGTCGTCCTCCTGGCCCCGGCGGAAAAGGAATAAAAGTACTCAATTTCCTCGCCCCTTTAATTCTCCATTGATCTCATTAGACCTAAAGGGTGTTGGATGGTCGCGGTCAGTAGACTGCGCAAACAGCGAACCAGTCGCAGCAGGCCGGCAGCTAAAAACAAAGTCTTCTTCATTTTCAGAGAGGCGCTGAGTTAAATCCGTGGCGCAGTTGCGTAACGAAGGCTAAGGCGAGCAATCAGCTGCCGGCTATCGCCTATCACAGCCAGTCTTACAGGTGCGACCAGCCAAACCGCAGGTTTTCTCGGCTCTATCCTCGCTCCATCCTTTCGCTTCTTTGGCAGCGACACAACTGTAATACTTCTCCTCACAGTTCCGTTTACAAGCGATATGGCGATCGGCTGAAGTCACTTCTGTTGTTTGCCGCTCTTTTCGAGGCGCTTTCGTTTTCCTTGCGCCTGACTGATTGGTGTTCTCCTGCGCCGGCGCCAAAGCATGAGATCGCGGTGCCGTGAATAATGTTGCAGCCCCCACGATGAGCAGTACAGAAAAGAGTATTGCAAGTGCCCTTTGTCTTTTGATATGCATTAACCTCTCCATTTGAAAGTCGTATGAGATTCCTCTGACGGGACCAAAACTTCGCCCTATTAATCAGGTCATGGGATCGGGGCTTCGATTTTGATGCTTGGATCGTACTCGTATGTTTTCGTGGTCTTGATCTTCATCCCGACCTCGG
>JAWVEM010000341.1:0-3464 GCA_033856735.1 Blastocatellia bacterium | reverse complement strand
TGCAAGCGTTGGACTGGCAATTCAGAGTGTTGGCATCCTCCTCGTAGCACTACTCTCGATGTCGATGCGCGGCTCCATAAAGAGTGCGTCCTTGAAGTGTTGGACGCGCGCCTGGCTTAGTCTGTCGATGGCCCTGCTGTGTTTGTTTCTCGGCTTCCACATTGTTACCGGACACATGCCTTTTTATTCGGCGTACTTTTTTGGCGAGTACGCCTTTGGTTTGATGTTCATTGGGGGCTGCCGATATCTGGCCAGCGGCGTCGGCATGACGCATCGTGGCTATTTGATGTTGATTCCCGCCGCGCTGGTGGCGATTGCGTTGCCCTGGCTTTCCGCCGACTTTAACGATCTCTTCATGGTGCAGGCGATAATTATGGCGGGACTCTTCGCCACTTCTTTTATCGCGCTTTGGCCAGCGCTGCGAAAACAGAGCAGTCCGGGGCTGCGCATCATGGCTGCGGCTTTGATCCTCTTGACGATCAATTTCCTGCATTACCTGCCGGCGTTTGGAGCGCGCAAGGGTGTCTGGGGAATGGTGGTCCCGTTGGCATATCTGCAGTACACATCCATCTTCGATTTGATTCTGGAGATCCTGCTGGGCTTTGGGACGATTATGGTTCTGCTGGAAAATGTCCGGAGCGAAGTCGAGGCGACTAATCGCGAATTGACCATCGCCCGGGACAAACTCGAGCTGATGGCCCGCATGGATCCCTTAACTGAAGCCCTCAATCGCCATGCCTTCCATTCGTTGCTGAGTCGCGACGCGGCGAACCTGGATGCTACGGTTGACGGGTGCGTGGCAGTGATCGACATCGATAATCTGAAGCCGATCAATGACACGCTCGGTCATAGCGTAGGCGATAAGGCCATTCGCGCCGTCGCTCGCGCCGTTCGATCGCTGATTCGCGCCGACGACATGCTGTTCAGATGGGGCGGCGACGAATTTCTGGTCCTGATGTTCAAGCTGCACGAAGAGGAAGCCAGCCGCCGGATGAGATCGCTGAATACAATTCTGGCAGAGAACGGCCGGCAATGGACGTCGGCGCCGGTTACAATCACCGTCTCTTCCGGAGTCTGTGGATTCGAGTCATTGAAAGATCTCGGACCAGCCATCGAAAGGGCAGACCAGGCCATGTATGGAAGCCGCCAAAAAACACGCAGTGGCGGGAAGGGAAATTTCCTTGGGCGCGAACAAGTAATTCAAACGGAGTCCCACACGTTCGAACCCGCCACAACACTATAAAAAATTCAGCGTCAATGTGACCGGGCTGTGTTCCGGGATGGGACGAGTGGGCCTCTCACAATTTAGATCCTGATCACTTCTCGCATGCGTGAACTCATTCGGGTCACCTGCAACTCACGTTGATGCGTTATCACGAAACGGTCACATTGGTTCTTGTTTGCCTCGCTCTCGACCAGTAGAATCATATTGCTCCCACCTCCCGCGCAGGATTTGAGCAAGACCCCGAAACTGATTAAGGAGATTAAGTAACCCCTTTGAATACTCGTATACTGTTCCCCCGCCTGCTCGTCGTCTTCTTTGCTTTTATCGTGACCGCCAACGTAGCTGCCCAGAGTAGCGAAGCTGATTCACGTCAAACCCGCACCGCCCTCGATGCTAACGGCGTTACGCGTCTGGAAACGGACATCGCGGCCCCACCATTGGGCGAAGAGCGAAGACCGCGGATCGTTGGCTCGGCACCGAAGCTTCCGTTGATGTCCCCGGCCCCCCTGTTAGCCAGCCGTTTTGATCGACTCTTGTTATCGGCCATCCAATCTCATTTGGGATCGCCTTATCACTATACTGGAACGGGTCCGGACTCTTTCGATTGTTCAGGTTTTGTGTGGCGTGCTTATCAGGAAGCCGGCTTTGATTTCAGCCGCGGCCCGGCGCGTTCATACTGGGCGAGCTTCGCGCAACCGAGCAAGGAAGATCAGTTCAAGTTTGGCACGCTGGTTTTCTTCAGCGGCCTGGCCCACGTTGGAATCGTCGCGGACGAACACGGCTTCTATCACTCGTCACGGCATCACGGAGTGATCTATTCACCTTTCAACGATTACTGGCTGTCGCGCGTCGACGGTTTTCGTCGCGTGCCGACCGACTCGATGCCGGTGCCCGCGGCAAGCGCAAAGCCCCGCGCGGTCAGGCCCGCGATCAATACGCCGGCATTGGTAGAAGATAACCAGCCATAACGAGAAGGTTATGGAAGTACAAGAAGGCCGCCGCGGATGATTTCCGCTGCGGCCTTTTGAGTTTTTTGCGGGTAAAGGTATTTGCTAAGCGCTCACTTCGCCGCGCGGCACCACCACCGTGCCCGCCAACGAGTCACCAATACGTTGCTTGCGTTGCGACGAGAAAATCGCGATGCCGGCCGGAATACCGCCGAGCAGGATAGGATTTGCTTCCAAAAGACGAGACAGTGTCCGAATTAGATGAGCGCCCAGACCACAACGAGTCCCGTCGATATTGCGGACGACCAGACCCTGCATAAACTTTCCGGGCGTGCGCGACCAGAGTGCTTCAAAGATGAAGAAATAGAACAGGTAGGTGAAGCAAACGACTGTGCTGCCGATAATCGCGCTCTCAGTGTGAATCAAGCCGGCAGTTAAGATTGAGATCAGACACGCGAGCAGGTTGTCGATTATGAAGGCGATGATCCTCGCCTTGCTGGCGTCGCCGATCAGGTCCATTTTGTATGCCCAGAGAGTTAACTCCGGCTCAGAAATCCGGAGTGCCGTTCTTTGTCGTGCTTCTCCCATACTGCGATGATTTTGTCGACGGCGACATAGCAAACCTCGCCCTCATCGTCTTTCAAGTGCAGTATGCCTTTCTCAACTTTGGCCACGTCACCGCGCATGCTCGAAGTAGCGCCACAAAAGACATCAATCCGGCGGCCCGTCAGTGTTTTCAAAAATTCTTCCATTTGGTTTTACTTATTTCCGTTGCGGAACGTAATTTGGACCAGCGGCACGACCGTATCGTCACCCTGCTGGACCTTCTCAAAAGTCAGCAGGTCATAGTAAGCGCAACGTGCCCGGGCCGGAAATTCCCGGCACACCAAAGGCCGCGCATGGTAGATCGTGCATTTCCGCGTCGCGGGGTCGAGAAATTTGCAGGCCTTGCCGAAAATTGGATCCGCTTTGCGCCGCAGGATGGCCTCGCCTTGCCAGGTAGTCGTAAACCTTTTCTGGGCCGTCTCAACCGGGACTCCGAAATGATTCGCCAGCCGTCTAATGTCGCGCAGGGTAACCTGCACGCGATCGTAGATCGAGCAACAATATGCCGGACACTTGTCGCAGTCGTAATAGCTTCGTTCTGTTTCCGTATTTACCATCCCGGGTTCGCTGGTTATCGTCTGCTGGATTTCTGGTACTCACTGATCAGCAGTTTCATGAACTCTTCACGTCGTTCGTACAGCCTCCGAGGTTGCCGCGGTTTGCGTTTGGCTAAAGCATACGCCGTG
>JAWVEM010000340.1:0-5158 GCA_033856735.1 Blastocatellia bacterium | reverse complement strand
AATCGTCAGGACAACGGTCTGTCCCGGATGCGGCTGGACCTCATAGCTTTCGAACGCGCGCCGATCGCGGTCCATCTCGAGGTAGACCTTGCCCGACTCGCCGCGAATCTTCTCGTTATAGGATTGCTCGACTCCGCTCAACCCAATCTCATCCTGTCCCACAAAACCGAGCACATGGGCGGCCAGCGAATCATTCGGGTAGTATCGTTTAGGTTCCTGGCGCGAATAGACTCCTTTGATTTCCAACGCGTCCAGCTTCTTCGCTGAATCGATCTTCACGCGCCGAGCGAGCCAGACAAATTGCTTCTTGGCATCGATCGCGACGGCGAGCCGTTTGGCCAGCTCGTCACGATCCTGTCCGGTAATCGACGCGATTTGTCTCGCGGTGTCGTTAGGATTTGAAATGTCGCGGGGATCCGCGAAGAACGATTCGGTTTCTATGCTGCGCGCCAGCTCCCGACCTTGCCGATCGAGCACCTGTCCGCGGGTGGGACTTGTCTCAATGGCGCTTAGTTGTTGATTTCTGGCGCGGGAGGTGAAGTCATCGTGCTGGCTGACTTGCAGTTGAACCAGGCGTGCCCCAATTAACACCATCCAGGCCACCAATCCGATCGCTACAAACAGCGCACGCCGGTGTGATTTGCCGGGCCGTGGCGCTTCGATGGCGGTAGAACGACGGGGCATTGAGCACTCCAAACACTGCGGTCATGTTAGCGCGTTCGCGCGAAATCAGATTGGTTTACTGCAAACTCGGTTCGTTACGGTTTCGGCTACCGGATCACTTTTGCTTGCGCATTTTTTGTCGGCGCCGCCGCACTCGCACTGAGTGCCGGCGTATTCTTTTCGGCTGAACTCTTAACAGTTCTCTTGAGCGGATCGAGTTGCGCAGCCTGCATCGGTTGCATCCCAAGTTGACGAGCGGCCCGCTCTAGACGCGCCGGACTGGCCGCAGCTTCCCGGTCTAACAGAAAACGGCGCTGGTCTTCGGCCAGATTGTTTCGCACCTTGCGCAGGTTCTCGGTTTCGTATCCGAGCTTGAGCGCCGCAAAGTGCTGGCCACCGGCATAGACGAAACCGCCGGCCAACGCCAGACCGCAGAACAAAAGCAAACCCAGGCGTGCTAACGCTCCACGATCGCGTTCGCGAGCAATCTGCGCGTTTCGCTGTCTTGAGGGAATTCGTCTGACCATCTCAACTCTCCAGGTAATTTTCGAGTTAGTTCTGCGTTAAGAGCTTTTTACAAACTCGCAGTTTTGCGCTGCGGGAACGTGGGTTGGCGGCGATTTCTGCCTCCCCGGGAGAGATTGGCCGCCGCGTCAAAATCTCAACTGTCTTTTGAGCGCCGCAGATACATGTTGGTAGACGCGGCGGACACTGGCAACGACCCGAAAGCTTCCAAAGCGTTCGCTTGATAATTCGATCCTCAAGCGAGTGAAAACTGATTACCGCAAGACGCCCTTCCGGCTCTAATAGGTCAACTGCGTCAGTCACGAAACGATCAAGGTTTTCGAGCTCGCTGTTGACCGCAATGCGCAACGCTTGAAACGTGCGCGTGGCAGGATGGATCCTCCGTTGTTTACCGAATCCGACTGCGCGCGCTACCAATGAGGCGAGGTCGCGAGTCGTTTCAACCGGCGTGCCCTGCTCTCTTCTCTCGACAATCCAACGAGCAATGCGGCGCGACCGGCGTTCTTCACCGTACTCAAAAATTATTTGCGCAATCTCTACTTCGGAAAGACGACCGAGCAACTCTGCCGCGGTTTCCACGCCGGTCGCAGCGTCCATACGCATATCGAGCGGCGCGTCATGCTGGAAACTGAATCCCCGCAAAGGCGAATCCAATTGCAACGACGAAACCCCCAGGTCAGCGAGAATGCCGCGCGTTTGTTTGACCTCCGCAGTCGCGAGGACCCGCGTTATATCGCGAAAGTCAGCATGCACAGCGCGGAAGCGCGTCCCAAATCGCGCCAATCGCTTCCTCGCCAATTCGAGCGCTTCGTCGTCACGATCGATACCCAGCACTTGCGCAACACGAGATGTTTCCAGAATTGCTTCGCTATGCCCGCCCAGGCCTATCGTGCAATCGACAAACATCCCGCCCTGCTCCACTGCGAGCAGCTCGATCGTCTCTCGAAGTAGCACAGGGCGATGGGCCAGCGTGCCCCTGCCCCCCAAAGGCTCCGCCATCACCACCGCCCCGTGATCTCGTTCAAAGAACTAAAAAGTGGCACAGACTTAAGTCTGTGATTCTCGAAGGCCAACACAGACTGAAGTCTGTGCGACATCATCAAATCCCCAGTCGCGCGATCGCCGCTTCGTCTTCCTCCGAATAAGGATCCGAAAGCAGGCGCTGCTGGAACTTCTCCAACTCCCAAACTTCCAGGTACGTCAAATAACCAAGCACCGCAACGTCGCCTACGACCGCGGCGCTCTTTCTCAGCAGCGGATGAATCAAGACCCGACCCTGGGTATCCATCGACGACTGCTGTCCGTAGTAGTTCGTCCTGTCAAGGAACTTGCGTCTTGCCGGATCCATCGAAGGCAATAACGACAGCCTCTGTTCGATCGCTTCCCATTCCGGCATCGGATAAATTCGCACGCAATCGCCGGTCAAGCTGGTAAGATAAAAAGCTGAGCCATACTTCTCTTCGACGTAACGGCGAAAAAGAGTCGGCACCTTGAGCCGGCCCTTGGAATCGATTCGGGCTGTGTAGTTGCCTCGTAACATCGGCTACGGTTTGGGGAAGTAAAAGAGACGGTTCTACGGTTCGCGCTGCTTTCGGGATTGATTCGAGTCTTTGAGGCCACCTCACTCCACTTCGCTCCACCGCCGCATCCTACGCCCGTATTTGGGGCCTGTCAAGACTTTTCACCGCCTCTCCGTGCTTTTTTTTGGTCGATAAGATGACTTCCTGACTCAATGATGTATAGTCGCCCACCGCAGTGGCACGCGAATCTTGGCGTTTGATTCGCACGAGCGGGACGCCCGAGCCACTTTGGATTCAAGATGACTGGAATTCCTGCGCTTCTTTTATTGGGAGCTTTGGCGGCTCTTGCCAATCTGGCTGGTGGGTTGCTGCTCGCCTCCTCGGGGGCTCATCGTCGCGAGACGCGGCTGCTGAAGTATCTGATCGCGCTCGGAGCAGGTTTTATGTTGGCGGCAATCTTCATTGAGATGTTGCCGGAGTCAGTCAGCTTGTGGGAGCTGAAGCTGACCGACGCATCGAACGCCGAGGTGGCGGTGATTCCGATGACGCTCCTGCTCGGCGGCTACCTTTTGATTCAGCTGTTCGAACACACGATCGCGCCGCACTTTCATTTCGGTGAGGAAACGCATCCTGAACATTTGATTAAGCCGTCGGCCGCGTACGCGGCGATGGGGGGCCTCACGATTCATACTTTCTTCGACGGCGTTTCGATCGCGGCTGCGTTCTTAACGAACCTGAAAGTCGGCTTGCTGGTCTTCATCGCGATCATGCTGCACAAAGTGCCGGAAGGATTCACGGTCGCATCGATCATGTTGGCTTCCGGTCGTTCCACGAAGAAAGCCGCCGGCGCCGCCCTCGCGATTGGGGCGGCCACCTTCGCCGGTGTCGTCGGCGTGGCTTTGCTGAACAGTCGGTTCCAGACTTCGGTCGCGTACGCCTTGCCGTTTTCCGCGGGAGTTACTCTATACGTCGCGTCCAGCGATCTGATTCCCGAAGTGAACCGATCAGAAGGAAAGAACCCGATGGTTTCAATCGTGGTGTTTGCGGGAGTCGCACTCTTCTATCTGCTGCATCGCCTGATCCCGCGCTGAGGCGCAGTGGAGTCAGTACCACGTGCGTAAGCGGGTGGGTCAACGGCTCAATACAAGTCGACTCGCGGATCCACCCGCGCACGCGGGTGGTACTGACCTCATCCTTTACGGCCCGCGTCCCTTGAAGACGCCACGATCCAAAAAGAAAATGCCGCTCTCGATTAAAGAGCGGCCTTCGTCTTTAGCTTTTCGAGTCGGACTAAAAACCGCGTGAGCTGCACATCGAGCAATGATCGCAGGGCTTTCCGCCCGGTTCGACTGAACACTTCTTTTCGTTTTCGAAAAACTCCACCAGTTCAGCCACGGTAGCTTCTTCGACGCCGAAGCGTTCCTGGCTGGGGTGATCGGCCGCGCTGTTGAAGTCCCGAACCCACGGTGAATGAGTGGCCGGAATGAACTGCGCAGGTGCTTGCGAAGGTCTGGGCGAGGCGTTCGGCGTCTGAGAAGTCGAGGGCACCCTGGCTATTGATGGCGAGACAACCGCGGGTGGGCTCGATGATACGAAATCGATCAGCCTCGCCCGTGTCGGTTCGGCATGTTGGGTCGCGCTGTGAATGATCTTGGATTCGATCCGATCGAGCTTGCTTTCCAGATCCTGCAGACCTTCGCGAATCGCCGACAATTCTTCGCTGACAGGCGCACCGTTCTTTGCCTGAGCAGTTGAATTGCGCGGCGTCGATGCTTCACCACGAGTTCCGGCCACCCGCCGCGCCACGCGTTCGGCTATCAACCTTGCTTGATCTTGATCCGTGCTCATATGTAGAAATCGTTTAGAGAGATCATACGATCCGTTTAGGAGCGGGACTTGTCCCGCCAGGTTGGCACAAGTGCCAACTCTAAACGGCAAAACTGGTCAATTAAACCTTCGCTCGGGTCAAGTGGTTTCTTCCGCCAATAGATCGATGTGATCCACAACGCCAACGATGGCTGAATCGATGGCCGCGCCTGGTTTTCCGGTCGCGGACGTCGACGCGCCCCATCCTTCCTGAACGATCAGAACCGTGTCGCCCACGCCGGCGTCAACCGAGTCCAGCGCCAGTACCGTATGGCCGGTCGCCTCGCCTTCAGGGGTAATGTGTTCGCACAACATGATTCGCGCGTTATCGTAGTGCGCGTTTTTCTGCGTGGCGACGATATTTCCCAAGACTTTAGCGAGAATCATTTTCTGTAGCGCAAGTTGTTAACTTGCGGCCATTCCGTTTTGATTCAAATCTGAAAGCATCTCAGATTGAGTGTAGCCGCAGAGTCGCAAGATAACATCTTGCGCTACACCCTGGTCACATGCTTTTCAGAATCAACAATCCCAACAATCGTGCAATCGGTCGGGGTATCTTCGCGCTTGAAGGGAAAGCTCGCTTC
>JAWVEM010000339.1:0-2556 GCA_033856735.1 Blastocatellia bacterium | reverse complement strand
ATAGCTGACGCGGCCGTGATTCCGTGCGCTGACGATGAGGCCGGCGAAGTGCCCAAGGCCTTCGTGGTATTGCGTGGCGAAGTATCGGGCCTGGAGATCATGGATTTTGTCGCCGCGCGCTTGGCGCCGCACAAGAAAATTCGCTTCGTTGAGTTTATTGCACAGATTCCCAGGTCCGCGTCGGGTAAAATTCTGCGGCGCGTGCTGGTTGAAAAAGAGCGCGCGAAGGCGAAGTCTGAAAACATTAGTTAAATCTGTTTAGAGTCGGGCTACTGCCCGAGCAAGCGGGCGGTAGCCCGCTGCTAAACCTAATCATAGAGGCTTACATACATGAGCGAACAAGTTGCACCTGACAAAATTTCACGCGCCGTGCGCGCGTACTTTCTGGCCATTCGCGCGATGGATCCTGAGGCTGTCGCCAACACCTTTGCTGAGGACGGCACCACTTGCGATCCCATCGGCGCTCCGCCGATTAACGGCCGCGCCGCCATACGCGAATTCTTTCAATCGATATATAAAAACTTCAAGAGCTGCGCCCTGACTGAAGACTCAGTCTTCGTCGCCGGTAATGGCGCAGCGGTGAAGTGGACCGGTACGGGCACCAGCGCAAGTGGCAAGGAAGTAAAATTCGAAGGCATCGACGTCTTTGAAGTGAACCACGACGGCAAGATCCAAAACATCTGGGCCTACTGGAATCCGGCCGAAATGATCGCGCAGTTGTAATCGCGATGAGGTCAACCGGGAGCGGTAGCGACCGGGCCTCGTCGTTGCCATCCCGGTCGTTGGAGCGTGGAGAGCCGGTCGCTACCGCTGACTTCATATCCAATGGTTCTTGACGCGGTTCGCCCGGCACTCTAATCTCGGCCTTTCAGCAAAAGCGATCAGCAAAGGTTTTCTTTCTAATGTCACCAGTCATGACCGCGCCCGCTTGGACGATTCCGGGATTTCTCGAAGCGCGCAGCAACAATCATCTTTTCATTGGCGGCGCCGACGCGACCGCCCTCTCGCACAAATACGGCACGCCCTTGTTCGTCTTTTCCGAATCGCGCATTCAAGCCAACATCGCCCGGCTGCAAGGCGCAGCGAAACAAGTCGATCGGCCGATCAAGTTTTGCTACGCGTCCAAAGCAAACTCCAACATGTCCGTGCTGAAGGTCGTGCGTGACGCGGGTATCGATATCGAAGTGAATAGCGGCGGCGAGCTTTATAAGGCCCTGCGGGTCGGATTTCGTCCTGACCAGATTATCTTTAACGGTACCAGCAAAACGGATGCAGAGCTCGATGAGGCAGTCCGCGCGGGCATTTATTCGATCAATGTCGATTCGATTTATGAGATCGGACTGGTCGAAGATGCGGTGCGTCGCGCGCGCGCTGAACTCAACAGCGGACTGCCGCCGGCGCGAATTGCTCTGCGTCTGGTGCCTGAGATTGGCACGCGTTCACATCTCGGTTTGCAGACCGCGCTGTTGACTTCAAAGTTTGGCATCTCTTCATCGGAAGTCCTGGAAGCATTTCGGCGCGGCTTGCAGCATCCCGAACTCATCCACGTCTGTGGCATCCACATCCACGTCGGCTCGCAAACACCCGACGTCGAGCCTTTCGCCGAAGCTTTCAAGAGCATGTGGAACCACTTGATGACCATTCATCGAGAGACTGGTCTAACGCTCGAGCACATCAATCTCGGCGGCGGGATTCCGGTCAACTATCTGCGCGATCGCTCGCAGGCAGACGATATGCCGGAGCATGAGCGCGACATGCTCGGCGCTGATCTCGAACCTTCAGCGGTGTTGACTGAGGCGTTGCGGGTCGCGCGCGAATCGGCGCGTGATGCGGAAGCGGAACACTTGCTGGAGGGTGTGACGATCCTGCTCGAACCTGGTCGCAGCGTCATTGCGGACGCGGGCGTCGTGCTCACGACTGTGCAAAATATCAAGCGCCGTCCGGAAACGAACGACGTGTGGTTGCTGACGGATGCGGGCTATAACCTTCTCCTTTCGATGAACAATTATAAGTGGTACTACCATCTGATTTCCGCTTCGCGGGCGTCTGAACCGTTCGACGCCGAATACAAAGTAGCCGGGCCGTTGTGCGATTCGGGCGATGTCTACTTTGATATCGAACGCCACGGGCGCCTGCCCGACTATCGCTTGCTGCCGTCTGAGGTAAAGCCTGGTGAAGTGCTCGCGCTTTTGAATTCCGGAGCCTATTCACTGGCGCAAATGTTTCCGTATAACGGCCGGCCCCTGCCGGCTGCGGTAATGATTCGCGAAGGTGGCATCGCTGATTTGATTCGCAAACGGGATACGTACGAGGATCTTCTGGCGAACGATGTTTGGTAGGAATGTTTGCACGTTCGGTGATGGAGTAAGTACCGGGAGCGGTAGCGACCGGATCATCGCCTGGGGAACTCGACTGCCGCGTGGATTGAGGGACCCGGTCGCTACCGCTCCCGGTACTTACTCCATCATCTAGGTACTTTTGAGGCAAACCATCGGAAAATCCAAGTCGGTGAAACCCGAAACTCAAACACATGATGCCGGACAACTGGTTCGCGGC
>JAWVEM010000338.1:0-3149 GCA_033856735.1 Blastocatellia bacterium | reverse complement strand
ACTCGGTCTTGATGGGAGCGCCGGGAGTGGGGATTCTCAGCACGACTCCGAATAACACTTACTCAAGTTTGAGCGGCACCTCAATGGCCACACCGCATGTAAGCGGCGCCGCGGCTTTGTTGCTGGCCAGGAACCCCAACCTGACTGTGAGCCAGTTGCGCGCATTGCTGGAGTTCAACGGCGACCCTCTTACGGCGCTGCAGGGAAAGTCGGTGACCGGGCGGCGATTGAATGTCTCTAATTCCATGCAAGCTCTGTTGTCAAACGACACCACCCCGCCGGGCACGGTCACCGCCTTTCAGATCGCCTCGCAAACCGGGCGCACGGTCAATCTTTCGTGGATTTCATCGGGCGATGATGGCGCGGACGGACCCAACAACCCGGCTTCGCTTTACGATCTTAGTTTCACCGATTCGACGACGAACGCGGTGATTCCTTTGACGACTGTTATTCCCACGGCTTCGGGCTCGCCGCAAACTATCACGGTGAAGATTCCCTATCGCCACACGGCCGGGACGATCAAGCTGCGGGAATTCGATAACGTGGGCAATGAGGGAGTGCCCGCGACGATCAGTGTCAACGTCGATTTGCTCGCCGCGGATCCTTACGTCTCGAGCACGTCCGCTGCGGCGACCCTCTCCACCGGCGGCACGGGCCTGTCTTTTAATTGCGATGATTGCTACCGGCCCACCAACCTGCCCTTCGCGTTTCCCTTCTTCGGATCGACTTACAGTTCAATCAAGGTTTCCAGCAACGGAAATATTTATTTCGAGCCGCCCGCCCCGCCTACGCGTCAAAATGGCGACGCGGACGATGTGCCGGCTTCGGTTGGCGGAATGTCGCCATTTCGAATGATCGCGGGCATGTGGGACGATCTGGATCTGCGCACCAGCAGGCGCGGCGATGCCGATGTGTACGTCGTCAACCCTGACGCCAATCGAGTGATCCTGCGCTGGCAGGGCGTCCAATTCGGCGACGGCACCAACGGTGGTCCGATCAATTTCGAGATCGAGCTGAATTCCAACGGCATCATCAGGACTCGCTATGGTAGCGGCAACACAAATCTGTTTCCGGTGGTGGGAATCTCAGGTGGCGAGCCTGACGTTTATTCGATCAGCACGTTGACGTCTGAGTTAAGCCCGATAAGTCTGACCAATGCACCCAGCGCGGTCTTTACGCCGCGGACTGTGGGGCCGATCGCCCCGCCGGATGCAACCACAAGTCCCGCGCAAATGCAGACCCCTTTCCCAACATCTGTCACCAACTCGAACGTGACGACTGAGGCCATCACACCTTTGGCGGGGAATGTAACTGTCGCGTTTGCCACGGGCGATTCCGCCGGAGCGCAGGATTGCAGCGTCAAGAACGGCGCCGCGTCTGCGCGTTGCGACTATCTAACCGCTCTTGGGACAATCAGCTTTGCGCCCGGTGAAACGTCAAAGACCATCAGCGTGCCGATTATTGATGATTCGTATGTCGAAGGGCCCGAAACTTTCACGATAACTTTAAGCAACGCTTCGGGCGCAACCCTGGGGACTCAATCAACAGCGACCGTGCGGATCAATGACAATGACGCCAGCCTGGGCGCGAATCCGCTGGACGGCACGAGTTTCTTTGTGCGCCAACAGTATCTCGACTTCTTGAATCGCGAGCCGGACGCCAGCGGTCTGAACTTCTGGATTAACAATATCGACGGCTGTACGCCGCAGCCGTCGTGTATTCAAAGTCAGCGCATCAACACTTCAGCGGCCTTCTTTCTTTCGATTGAATTCCAGGATACGGGCTACCTGGTGGAGCGACTTTACAAAGCCGCCTACGGGAGTCCCAGCGGCGCCTCCACCTTCGGTGGTCTGCACAACCTTTTGGTCCCGGTCATCCGCTTCAATGAATTCCTTCCCGATACGCAGGAGATCGGGCAGGGCGTCATCGTGGGACAAGGCAATTGGCAGCAGCAACTGGACCTCAATAAACAGGCATTCACTGCCGAGTTTGTGCAGCGCTCGAGGTTTACTACCGCATTCCCCGGTTCGATGACGCCGCAGGAGTTCGTGGACAAACTGAACGCGAACGCCGGTAATCCGCTGTCAACATCCGAGAGCAATCAACTCGTGAGCGATCTCACTACAAACACAAAGACGCGGGCGCAAGTGCTGCGCGCGGTGGCGGAAGATCCAGATCTGAACAGCGCTGAGTTCAATCGCGCCTTCGTCTTGATGCAGTACTTCGGCTACTTGCGGCGAAATCCGGATGACCTCCCGGATGCCAACTACACCGGGTATGACTTCTGGCTGACAAAGCTAAATCAGGCCAATGGCAACTTTCAAAACGCGGACATGGTTAAGTCGTTCCTCGTCTCAAGTGAATATCGCCAACGGGTCGGGCCCTGAAAAAACTCGCCAATTCGAGCCTGCGCTGCGTCAAAACTAAGGCCGAAAGTATTGATTGACAGCCCTGTGCCGGCCCGTTACACTTCCAAAGCCTCTCAGGTGTAAAGCACCTTTTCCAGACCAGACGACGGCCCCATTTCTGGTTGGTTTTCCAATCAAGGACCCAGGAGCAGAAAGATGAAGATCGCCGTTACCCTTCTTGTCATCGCGCTGACTGGCGTGAGTGTCTTTGGGCAGAGTCCCACGCTGAGAGTGGTCACCGACGACCCAAACCTGCCATCCGAACTTTATTATGGGAACGTGAAGGTAAAGCCTCTGCGCGTGCGGCCGGGGACCAATCCGGCACAGCTCATCACCATCGATGATTCTGATTTTTTTGTGCAGCAGCAGTACGTGGACTTTCTCAACCGAATGCCCGACGCCAGCGGCTTCGCTTTCTGGAACAGCAACATTACCAACTGCGGCGCGAACGCGACGTGCGTTGACGCCGCCCGCGTGAATACTTCGGCAGCGTTCTACCTCTCGATCGAATTTCAGACCACCGGATATCTGGTCGAGAAAATGTACAAAGCAGCCTATGGCAGCACAAGCGGAGCGTCTACGTTTGGCGGGTCGCATACCCTGCCCGTGCCGATTGTAAAGCTGAGCGAGTTCCTTCCTGACACTAAACAGATTGGTAAGAATCTGATTGTCGGACAGACTGGATGGGAAACGGTACTCGAAGCAAACAAGCAGGCCTTTGCCGAGGACTTTGTGCAACGA
>JAWVEM010000337.1:0-6477 GCA_033856735.1 Blastocatellia bacterium | reverse complement strand
AAGACGAGTGCCATCGGGTTCCATCACGACGATGTTGTGAGGTATGGCATCGGTAATCTGGCGAAGCTCGCGCTCCTCTTGCCTCAATTTCTCTTCCGCCAGCTTTCGGTCCTCGATGTCGGTGTTGCTGCCAAACCACTTGACGACTTTCCCCTGCTCATCGAGTTGGGGCACAACACGAATGAGAAACCATCGGTAGACTCCGTCATAACGTCGGATACGCGTTTCTAACTCGCCCGGCTTGCGCGACTCCATGATCGCCAGCCACTCCCGGACCAGTCTGTCCAAGTCTTCCGGGTGAACAACGACTTTCCATCCCCAGCCCTGTCCTTCCTCCAAAGATAGACCCGTGTAGTCGTACCAGCGTTTGTTGAGATACTCCTTGGATCCGTCAGGAAGACTGGTCCACAAGAAGGAGGGAACCATGTCGATGATTGTCTGAAGCCTCGCTTCCGAGTCAGCGAGCTGAGCCTCGGATATCTTCGCCTCGTTGTACGCCTTCTCTAAGTCCTTTCGGTTTTGGT
Source organism: Blastocatellia bacterium (assembly GCA_033856735.1). GTDB lineage: Bacteria > Acidobacteriota > Blastocatellia > Pyrinomonadales > Pyrinomonadaceae > UBA11740. Next base: position 5,953 of record JAWVEM010000337.1, on the reverse strand, counting down.
ACTGCTTGGACACCTCGCCATTCTGTTTCTCTCCAGGCGTGACTACGAGCAGTGCCGACACATCCACCTTTTCCGCATGGGCCGTGACGGCTGTTTTGTGATGAGATTCCTGAGCCTTCATGACTTCCACAACCTCTCTTCCTGCATAGCTTCTCTCATCTCTATGCCCCGTTTCAAGCTAGCGCTGACCTCTGAAGAGAAAGGGAACGCGTTTCCATACGTCGGTTTCTGCTAGAAAGACGACCGATGCAGAGTTAGATCCCGATGATTGCCTTCAACGGCCTCACCCCGAGCAATTCCAAAGCCAAATGCGATCAACGCCGATGCTCCAGGCTGAGTTTTCAGCAAACGCCGAAAAAGCGGCCCCAAGCTAAAACGAAAACGCCTGTGATTCAAGGGAATTCCAAGTGGCACTCAGCGTGCAACCGTTCAAGTGTGGCACTTGAGAGAAAACGAACGTGACCTTAAGAATCGAAAAAGATTCGGATGGACAGACGACGACGCTAAGGCTGATTGGCCGCATGCGGCGTGAGCATATAGAAGAATTGAAAGCGCAAATAAAGGCCGGGGGTACGAGCGTCACGCTCGACTTGAACGAAGTCAGTCTCGTCGACTTGGATGTCATTCGCTTCCTCGCAGCATGTCAAACAGAAGGCATCTCCATCGTCCATTGTTCCCGTTATATCAAGAACTGGATCGCCAAAGAGCGGTTCAGCGGTCAATAAAGTTCGCGGAGAATTCAGTCCGCAAATTTTGGTTTGTTCGAAAGTGCGGATTTCATTTCAGGAACAGGAATCTATTCGATTAGGAGAACCAACGTGTTAATGAAATCTTTTGGATCCTTTTACATCAAGTATCTATTTCTTCTGTTTCTCAGTGTTGTACCCTTTGCGTCCGCTCAAGACACAAGACTTCCGTCGGATGTAAGACTCTCGGAAGGATCAAAACTTGATAAGAGTCAGGCCGGATATTACCGAATGAAAATTGGGAACATTAATGTTATTGCTCTTACCGATGGAACAATCGGCGTTGACTTTCTCGCACTTCTGACAAATACGAAACCCGGTGAAGTGGAAAGCCTGCTGGCCAGGGATTATGTCAAACCAACGGCTGTCGAAGCCTCGATGAATGCCTACCTAATACAGCTGGATAATAAGTTGATCCTGGTTGACACTGGTGCCGGCGAACTTCTTGGGCCAAAACTGGATAAGCTCCCTGATAGCTTAAGGTCTATTGGCATCCAACCCGAGCAAATTACCGACATCCTCTTGACTCATATACATCCGGACCATTCAGGTGGTCTAACGGTTGGGGGGCGAAGAGTTTTTCCAAACGCCACAGTTCACGTCAATAAACTGGAACTGGACTACTGGACCAACAAATCGCTTGGAGAAAAAGCTCCCGAGCCAACAAAGACTTTTTTTCAGCAAGCTGGTCAAACCCTTACTCCATACATCAAGTCAGGACAGGTGAAGACCTTCGACGGGGAAGTTCGATTATTTCCGGGCCTTCGAACTATTGCTGGTTACGGGCACACACCCGGCCAAACTTACTATGTTCTCGAAAGTAACGGCGAGACACTCGTGTTTTGGGGTGACACGGTACATGTTCAGGATGTGCAGTTCGCAGACCCCTCCGTTACGGTCAAGTTTGATGTCGATCCAAAAGCAGCTGCTGCACAGCGAAAACTTGCTTTCGCCGATGCCGCGAAGAATGGATACCTCGTGGCTCTCGACCACGTATATTTTCCGGGCGTAGGACATATTCAAAAAGAAGGCGATCACTACAGGTGGATTCCGGTGCCATATACGAACGATTCACAAAAACCGCGTTGACGCCGCATCGAGGGGGCTAACCATGATCAGCAAGCGCACGTCGGTACTACGAATTTCATTTTTTCTCCTGATTGCTTTGGCAATTTGGTGTGCCGTCTCATCCGCACTTGCAGAGCGGACTGCTAGAGGCACAAGTGCACCGGCAACAGCCAGGCGTTCCGAAGGCCTTGCCGCTTGGGAGCAGATCTATTCGGTTTTAGCTTCACCACGCTGCATCAACTGTCACACTGCGACAAATTATCCGCAGCAGGGCGACGATCGCCATCGTCACGTTGCGAATGTGATTCGTGGCCCAGAAGGCAAAGGTGTGCCGGGCTTGAATTGTGTGAGCTGTCACCAAACAGAGAATGCCGACAGCACGGGAGTGCCCGGCGGACACAATTGGCATCTGGCGCCATTGTCGATGCGTTGGCAGGATACAAACGATCAGCCATTGTCGAGCGCGGCGGTCTGTCGTGCCGTGACAGATCGTGCAAAGAATCACGGTCTTGATGGAGCGGGTTTATTAAAGCATCACGAAGAAGAGCCGCTGGTACTTTGGGCCTGGAATCCGGGCCGGCGGCCTGACGGAACGATGCGGAGGTTGCCGCCGCTCACACATGCGGAGTTCGTCACCGCAACTCGCACCTGGGTCGAAGCCGGCACACCATGTCCTAAAGGTAGGTAAAAATTCAGCTATGGCAACTTATCAACTAAATGTAAACGGACAGCGCAAAGAGGTGAACGTCGATCCATCTACGCCTCTGCTCTGGGTTTTGCGCGAAGAGCTAAAGATGACTGGCACCAAGTACGGTTGCGGCATCAGTGCTTGCGGTGCGTGCACCGTGCACGTTGCCGGAATAGCGACGCGCTCATGCATCGTTCCTGTTTCTCTGATCGGCGATCGACCGATCATCACGATTGAGGGCATCGGAGCTGATCCGGTTGGTCGTGTAGTGCAGGATGCGTGGGTAGAAAAAGACGTCGTGCAGTGCGGATATTGTCAGAGCGGGCAGATTATGAGCGCGGTCGCACTGCTGAAAGCCACGACAAAACCAACCGACACAAATATTGAAGAATCGATGGGTGGAAATCTTTGCCGCTGCGCGACCTACGTGCGCATTCGTGAAGCCATCAAGAGTGCGTCTCAACAACTGACGTAAAGGAGGCGGAACCATGCGCGTTGCATTCAAAGCCGAAAACGATCTAAACCTAAACCGGCGCAGCTTCCTGCGCGTATCTGCCGCTGCGGCCGGCGGACTGCTGGTTTCGTTGTATTTCGATCTTCCCGCTGCCATGCAGGAAGGAAGGCAAACGCCGCCTCCGAAAGTCTATCCACCGGATGCGTTCGTTCACATTAGGCCGGACGGTAAGATCGTGATTCAGGTTAATCGTCTCGAGTTCGGTCAGGGAGTGCACACATCATTGCCTATGATCCTGGCCGATGAAATGGACGCGGATTGGTCGCAAGTGGAGGCCCAACTTGCTCCGGCCGCCGATGCTTACAAAGACCCGGTTTATGGAGTTCAAATGGTTGGCGCCTCAGGTTCGATCGCGCATTCGTTTCAGCAATACCGTGAGCTGGGGGCTAAGGCCCGAGCAATGTTGGTTTCTACCGCAGCAGATCGTTGGCGCGTCTCGCCCGATCAATGTCGCACGGCTAACAGTGTCGTCTATGGTCCAGGCAATCAATCAGCTAGTTACGCCGAACTTGCGCATGATGCTGCTCAACAGCCAGTGCCGGAAAAAGTGAGTCTCAAGAATCCATCCGAGTTTCGGCTCATCGGCAAAAAGGTGCGGCGGCTGGATAGTCGGGCGAAATGCGACGGCTCACAAAAGTTCGGACTCGATCTCGATCTTCCGGAGATGAAGCTGGCAGTTGTAGCTCATCCGCCGGTGTTCGGCGGACGGGTCAAGAGTATCGACGACGGAGAGACGCGCAAGATGGGAGGCGTGCTTGAAGTGTTTGAGATCCCACTCGTGAAAGGCAGCGGTGTCGCCATTGTCGCCGATAGATTTTGGACCGCTAAACAGGCGCGCGATCGATTGAAGATCGTTTGGGACTTGTCAGGAATCGAACTCGCGAACAGTTCAGACCTATTTACCAGATACAAAGAAATAGCCCACACGCCCGGCAACGTCGCGATTGCCCGTGGTGATGACAAGGCATTGGATCAAATTGCCGCCAGCAATCGAATCATCGCCGAGTATGAGTTTCCATATCTTGCGCACACGCCGATGGAGCCGCTGAATGCCACAATCCGCTTTGATGGCGACAGGGCCGAGGCATGGGTTCCTTCTCAGTTTCAGACGTTCGATCAAATGGCAATCGCCGAAGTGTTGGGTCTGAAACCTGAGCAAGTCAGTTTCCATACTGAATTTGCCGGCGGCGGTTTTGGCAGGCGCGCTGCTCTAGATTGTCACGTACAGCGTGAGGCTGCGCAGATCGCGAAGCGTGTGCGGGGCACACCGGTTAAGCTTATTTGGTCGCGCGAGGATGATGTGCGCGGTGGCTACTATCGTCCGATGCATGTGCATCGCGTCGAGATTGGCATTGGCTCTGATGGGATGCCACTGGCGTGGCGACATGTTGTAGTAGGTCAGTCGATAGTCGTAGGCACCCAGTTTGAAGGTCTCATCATTAAGAATGGCGTCGATGAAACAGCAGTCGAAGGTACCGCGGATACGAGCTACAGTATTCCGAATTTTCACGTTTCCGCCCACCACCCGACGGTTAATGTGCCCGTGTTGTGGTGGCGTTCTGTTGGCCATACGCACAATGCGTTCGTCATGGAAACGCTTATTGACGAGTTGGCTACGCGAGCAAAGGTCGATCCGATTGCTTATCGTCGTAAGCTCCTCAAAGCCGATGCAGGGAAATTACACCGAGCGCTCGATCTGATGGATGAGAGGAGCGCTGCCTGGCGCACTAAATTGCCGAAAGGTCACGCCCTCGGTATTTCATGCCATGAGTCATTCGGAACTGCTGTTGCTTGTGCCGTGGACGTCTCAATCGAAAACAAACGTCCAAAAATACACCGGGTGACAGTAGCCCTCGATCCGGGTATTGCCGTGAATCCGCTCACGATCGAAAGCCAGTTTCAGGCTGGTGTTGGCTTCGGTGTAACGCAGTTAATGGCGAAGGGCGCGATCACGCTCAAAGATGGTCGTGTGGAGCAGCGAAACTTTGACGGCTATACGCCACCTTATATCGTTGACGCGCCGGTAGCGGTAGACGTGCACATTGTGCCCAGCGCCGAACCACCAACCGGATGTGGCGAACCTCCGGTGCCAGTGATCTCCCCGGCGGTAGTCAATGCTCTGGCGAAGCTGACGGGAAAGCGCTATCGCACTTTGCCGCTGGTGATTATCTAATCCAAGGATTCACTGTTCTTCAAGTGCTCTAGAATTGACAACTGAAGGCGACGATAGGTTAGCTTGTTCTTAAAGGCCACTAGGCACTTCGCAGTGGTAAGTTTTAGGGATCTAGTCCAGAGGTATGTCGAAATCGGCTAAGAAAATCCCTTTGGCCAAAAAACCCGAGGGGAAGGATGCCGGAGGCCTCGCATCCGCCTGGAGTCCTCTTCACAACCCCCTATTCCGAGCGCTTTGGATCGCGACCGTCATTTCCAACATAGGCACCTGGATGCAAGACGTAGGCGAATCGTGGTTGATGACCTCGTTAACGCCTTCACCTGTGCTGGTGGCGCTGGTAGAAACATTTGGTAGTTTGCCAGTCGTGTTGTTGGCTCTGCCGGCAGGAGCGCTTGCAGACATCGTTGACCGCCGTCGCCTACTGCTGGTCATGCAGGTGTGGCTGTTCGTCGCTGCGGGCACTATGGGAGTCCTGACATTGATGGGCCAGATGACTCCCGCTCGTCTGCTCTCGCTGACCTTTCTTCTTGGCATCGGGACCGCGATGAGTAACCCGGTCTGGCAGGCGATTACGCCTGAGTTGGTTCGTCCGACAGATTTGGCAGCCGCGATCACGCTGAGCGTTGTCAGTTTTAACGTCGCGCGTGCAATCGGTCCGGCGTTAGGCGGCTTCATCATTGGCGCGTCTGGCCCATGGGCAGTCTTTCTCCTCAACGCAGTTTCATTCATTGCCATAATGGTCGTCGTCTATCGTTGGCGTCCTG